>CAZYTO010000149.1:0-14297 GCA_964650405.1 uncultured Thermoanaerobaculia bacterium
GCCGAACCGGTCAGCGAATGCGCACCTGGTTCGAATGCTCCGACGGCGGTCCCGTGCCGCGTGCGTTGATCGCTCGGACGACGAACGTGACGACGTGGCCGGTTCCGAGGCCGGTGACGGTCTCCGTCGTCGCGGCACGGTGGAACACGAACGACTTCTTCGCCACCCCGTTGCTGGACACGGTTATCCGGTACCCGGGGATGGCCGAGCCGTTGTCCCGGGGCAAGATTTTTGGGCCGGCCTTAAATTACGCCCAGGCGCCTGATCGCCCTCCTGCTCGCCCTGATGCCATTTGCGGCAAGGGCCGCGGACGATCTGACGGCGTTATCGGACGAGTTCAACGATTCCGGCACGCTGGCGCAGTGGCAGCGGGTCGAGGTCGTGGAAGGCTGGAACGCCGATCAGTTGGAGAAGGTCGACGTCAACACCACCCGCCCCGGACGGCTGTTCATGATGCCGTACAGCAGTACCTGGTACAACGACTACCGCGGCGAGCTGACGTTCAAAACCGTGACCGGCGACTTCGTCGTGACGACGGACGTGGAGGTCAGCTCGCGTGCGGGCACCGGCGCGCCGCCGCGGTCGCTCTACTCGCTGGCCGGGATCATGGTGCGCGCGCCGCGCAACATTACGCCGCCGACGTGGCATCCCGGCGGCGAGAACTACATCTTCCTCTCCCTCGGCGCCGCCAACACTCCGGGCACGTTTCAGAACGAGGTGAAGACGACCGTCAACAGTGTCTCCACGCTGCCCATTACTCCAGCCTCCGGCAACCGCATGCTCATTCAGATCGCGCGCATCGGCCCCTATGTCATCACCCTGCACAACAGCGACGGCACGTGGGTCGTCCACCGCCGCTTCACCCGCTCCGACTTCCCGGCCACGATGCAGGTTGGAATGACCGTGTATACCGACTTCAACACCTGCAGCGGTTACAACCCGTTCGTGCACAACAGCATCGTCATCCACACCGGGTTTCCCGATCTCATGGCGTACTTCGACTTCTTCCGGTTTGCCCGCCCCATCGTCCCGTCATCTCTGGCAAACGCCAATCTGTCGGACCCGGTCGCCGTTTCGGACGCACAGCTCCTGTCGTTCCTCGGCGCCCACGCGAACAATCCACCGCTGCCGGCACACCGCCGCGCCGTCGCGCACTAGCTCGCCCACTCCCCTATCCACTGATGTTCTCGATCATCTTCACGTCGTCACCCGGCAGAGTGAAGTCGCCGCCCGCGAGGTCCTCGCGCATGTGCGCGGGATTGCTGGTCCCGGTGAGCGGAAGGATGCCGCTCTGCAGGGCGAAGCGGAAGACGACCTGGGCGGTCGTCCGGCCGGTTCGCGCGACGAGCTCGCGGAAGCGGGAGCTCCGGAGCTCGGTGGTGTTGGCGGTCAGGAGCGAGAAGCCCTGGTAGACGATCCCGTGCCGTCGGCAGAAGGCGCGCACGGCCGCGTCCCACCGCGTGCTTGCGAAACAGCGGTTCTGCACGATGGCCGGCCGCACCCGCACGCTTGCGCAGAGCAGCTCGAGCTGCTCCAACGACACGTTGCTGATGCCGAGGAAGCGCACCGGGAGCTTCTCCATCGCCTGCCACGCTTCGTGATCGTCGGCGCTGAGGCCGCGGCCGCGGGAAGGGCCGTGGAGGAGGAAGGAGTCGATCGCGGCCACCTGCAGGTGCTCCAGTGAGCGCTGAAAGGACTGCCGCACCTGCATGGCGATGTCCGCGTTGGGATTGTAGGGAAGCCGCTGATCCTGACCGGAGCGGTAGGTGAACTTCGTCTGCAGGAACAGATCCTCCCTGCGGACGACGCCGTCGCGGATGGCAGCGGCCACGGCGGCACCCACGCCGGCCTCGAAGTAATGCTTGCGCTGGTTGGCCGTATCGATGCCGCGGAAGCCGTTCTCGATGGCCAGCCGCGTCAGCCGCTCGGTGTCGTCTTCCTTCCAGGCCGTGCCGTAGAGGAATGGCGGGATGCTCGTCAGGCGCTCGCTCACTGCAGGGGAACGAGCACGTACGTACGGATGTAGGCCTCGAGGTTCTTCCGCGCCTCGTCGACCATGATGCTGGTGCTGATCGGGCAGTGCTGGCCGATGATCTCGAACACGATGTATCCATCGAGCATGTTCGCCTTCGCCGCTTCCAGGATGTGCCGTTCGAGCGGATCCATGGCGGCCAGGATGTCCTCTCCCTTGATGTCCGGCTTCTTGATGCCTTTCTTCTTCTGCGCCTCTTCCAGTGTCCCTTCCGCGGTGTTGTAGCGTGCCTGCACCTGGTTCAGCACGCAGGCGCGCTCCTCGTCCAACGACCACCCGCCTGCCACGTGCGACTTGCTGAATCTCGCTTCGTTCGCCCATACCGCTTTGCACGTGACATAGCCGAGCCACCGCAGATCGGAGCCCGCGTACATGTCGATCCCGTTCTTTCCCGGCACTCCGAGGTACCCGGCCGGGGGCTCGAACTTGTAACGCACGACCGGCTTGTTGCCCCAGGCCGTGGGTTGTTCGGCCAGGATCTTCCAGACCGCCTCGTACGCCGGATGATCGACCAGGGCCTGGATGATTTCCTCCCGCGCCTCATCGAGCCGGCCGAGCCTGGTGAGGGCCGTCGACGCGTAGAGGTGTCCCATGGGGAGCGTCGGGTCGAGAGCGATGCCCTTGCGATATTGGGCGAGCGCCCTCTCCGCGTCGTTCTTTCCGAACAGGAGCGAGTCGCCGTAGAAGAGGTACGCGTTGACCGCTTCCGGATCGGCGATGGCCGCCGCCTGATACTTCTCTCCTGCTTCCGCGTACTTCTTCGCCTGAAAGAGCGCCTCTGCCTCATCGAGCAGCTTCACGGCCTCCGGCTTCACGACCCAGTCGATCAGCTTCTTGGCGTCGCCGGTGCCGGTCACGCGCGTGCTCTCGAACCGGCGGCCGCAATCCATCTCCGTCACCGGAGTCGCGGCCGGCTTGGTGTTGACGTTGTACCGGAGCTTCGACTCGGTGAGGATCTTGAGGTAGTCGGCCGGACCGAGCAGCGGTTCCTCCGCGTGTGCGGACGGGACAGTAGCGAACAGCGCCAGAGCAAGCGTGGCAAGGGCAAGACTGCGGAAGTACATGCGCCATTGTGACGCAAGAGGATGGGGAAGCAGAGCGGCCGGTTCAACGGCAGGAGGCGGTGGAGGGCGGACAATCCGTCCGTCAAATCGTGAATCCACCCAAGTGGCGGCCTCGGTGACGTTCATCCGCGGGGACGGACAGGATTGTCCGTCCTCCACAACCCCTCGTTCGACATCCGCCCTTCGCCCTTCGCCCTTCGCTCCCTTCGCCCTTCCCCGCCCTCTCCCGCTCGCCCGCGCCTGTGACGCCGGTCACCCCTCCGTATGAGCAGAGCCACCCCGCACGTCGAGGTGTGAGCGCTACCTTGCCTGGCGAGGAGAACCGAATGATCAGCGTCACCAAACTTCTCGGCGGGCCGTCCTTCTTCGGCGACCGCCTCCGTTATGACGAGTCGTCCTCGAAGCAGATACACGGCACCCGCAGCGGCATGGGGCCGGTGGTGGTGTGGAACTCGACGAAGACCTGCAATCTCGAATGCATCCACTGCTACGCCTCGGCCAAAAAGTCGAAGTTCCCCGGCGAGATGACCACCGAGGAAGCGCGGGCCATGATCGACGACCTGGCCGAGTTCCACGCTCCGGCCCTGCTCATGTCCGGCGGTGAGCCCCTCGTCCGGCCCGACATCCTCGAGCTCGCCGCCTACGCCACCTCCAAGGGCATCCGCATCACGTTCTCGACCAACGGCATCCTCATCACCGACGAGAAGGCCAGGCAATTGAAGGAGATCGGCGTCACCTACTGCGGCATCTCCATCGACGGTGCCGAGCCGCGCCACGACGTCATGCGCGGCAAGGCGGGCGCCTACCAGGAGACGCTCGAGGGCATCCGCAACTGCCGCAAACACGACATCCGCGTCGGCCTCCGCTTCACCGCCACCAACGACAACATCGACGATCTCGACAGCATCTTCCGCGTCGTCGAGCAGGAAGGCATCGGCCGGCTCTGCATCTATCATCTGGTCTACTCCGGCCGCGGCGCTTACCTCTCCGGCATCGACGTGCCCCTCGGCAAGAAACGCCTCTTCATGGACAAGCTGATCCGGCAAACGGACCAGTGGAACCGGGAGGGCCGCGAGGTCGAGGTCATGACCGTCGACAACCACGCCGACGGACCGTTCATCTATCTGTGGCTGCTGGAGAACGACCCGGCCCGTGCGCCGTACGCGTACGAGCTGGTCATGAAGAACGGCGGCAACCGCACCGGCGTGGCCATCGGGGCCATCGACTCCTTCGGCTTCGTGCACCCCGACCAGTTCACCCAGCACCACGTCGTGGGCAACATCCGTGAGCGGAAGTTCTCCGAGATCTGGACCGATCCGCATGTCTCGCTGCTGGCGGGACTGCGCAACCGGCGCGAGAAACTGCGCGGCCGCTGCGCCGAGTGCAAGTGGCTGAGCTGCTGCAACGGCAACTTCCGCGCGCGCGCTGAGGGAGCCTTCAGCGACTACTGGGAATCGGACCCGGCCTGCTACCTCAGCGACGCCGAGATCGGCGTAGCCGCGGCGGAGGCATACGCATGACGGCCGTGCTCGAAGTGGCCGCCCCGACCTCGCCGAAGGACCCGGTCAACCGGGCCATCCTGGAAGTGGCGGAAGACCAGGTCAAGGGCTTCCACGCCAATCCCATCGGCGAGATCGCCCTGCGCGCCGGCCTGGCCGTGGAGACGGTCATCGAGCGCATCCAGGCCATGCTGCGCAGCGGCGTCGTCCGCCGCGTGCGCCAGACCCTCCTGGCCACCAACCTGGCCCAGGGCGCGCTCATCGCCTGGAAGATCACTCCGGAGAAATTGGACGACGCCTTCGCCTGGCTGTCGACGCAGGACCCGTTCAGCGGTCACGTCGTCATCCGCAACCCGGAATTCGGCACGACCGACTGGCCCCTCTGGACCACCATCAAGGTGCCCACCGGTTTCTCCCTGGAAACGCACTGCGATTACATCCGCGCGACCATCGGCGCCGGGAAGTACCGCATCATGCCCGCCCTCCGCGCTTTCGTCCTCGGCGTGGGCCACATGCGCCGCAAGCACATGGAGGTGGGCGAGAAGGCGGACCAGCCGGCCATGGACATGACCCCGGCCATCGTCGATCTCGACGACCGCGACTGGCGCGTACTGGTGGCCCTGAAGCGCGATCTGGCCGTCGAAGAGATCGGCGAGGGCGTGTGGGCCGGCCGGGCCGCGGAGGCCGGCGTGTCCTTCGACGAATTCTGCGAAGTGGCGGCCTCGCTCGACCAGCGCGGCGTCATCGGCCGCTTCTCCACCTTCCTCGAGCACACCAAGCCGGTGGGCGAAGCCAGCGAGCGCCTCTCGTCCTTCAACGGCCTCTTTCACTGGGCCGTGCCGAAGGGGAAGGAGATCGAGGGAGGCCGCGAGATCGGCCGCTTCGCCATCCTCACCCACTGCTACTGGCGCGACGCCGGGCCCGAGCTGAACAACGTCAACATCATGGCTGTCGCCCACGGCGAGACCAGGGAACAGGTCATGGCCCACAAAGCGGCCATCGACCGCTACCTCGTCGAAAGCGGCATCGGCCTCGACTACACGAATGTCTACTGGGGCGGCCGCGCCGAGATCAAACCGAGCGAAGTGGCACCGGGCGTCTACCGGGAATGGGCGGAGAAACGAGGACTGCTGTGAGTCTCCACAATCCCGAAACAATCAACTTTGATCTCAACCCGTTCGTCGCGATCTGGGAGATGACGCGGGCCTGTGACCTGGCCTGCGTCCACTGCCGGGCGGCGGCGCAGTCGCGGCGCTCGCAGTTCGAGCTGTCCACCGAGGACGGCTTCCGGCTCATCGACGACATCGTGAAGCTCCAGCCGCGCGTCTTCGTCATCACCGGCGGCGATCCGCTCAAGCGCGACGACGTCTACGACATGATCGCGTACGCCAAGGCGGCCGGCCTGGAGCCGTCCGTCACGCCCAGCGCCACGCCTCTGCTCACCCCGGAAGCAATCACGCGGATGAAGGCGAACGGCGTCACGCGGCTGGCCATCTCCCTCGACCACTACCGCCGCGAAGACCACGACAACTTCCGCCGCGTGCCGGGCTCGTTCGACCTCACCATCCGGGCCATCGAGGCGGCCCTGGAGAACGGCATCCCCGTACAGATCAACTCGACCGTCTCCAAACGGACGGCCGCCGACATGCCGAAGCTGGCCGCGCTCCTGGCGAAGTACCCCAACATCGTCATGTGGAGCGTCTTCTTCCTCGTCCCCACCGGGCGTGCCAGGAGCGAGGACATGATCCTGCCGGAGGAAGTCGAGTCGCTCTTCGCCGACCTCCACGCCATCTCGAAAAACGTCCCGTTCAACGTCCGGACCACCGAGGCCATGCACTACCGCCGCTACGTGCTGCAGCAGATGATGGCCGCCCGCGGAAAGACCACGGACGAGCTGATCGACCCGCAGACCGGCCTGGTCGACGCCTCGACGATGTTCATGCACTCGAAGCCCGCTTCTTCACCCATCCCTGCGCCCATCCCTGCGCCCATCGGTATCCAGATGCAGACCGGCGCCATCACCCGCGCCCCGAAAGGCGTCAACGAAGCGAAGGGCTTCGTCTTCATCAGCCACATCGGCGACGTCTTCCCCAGCGGCTTCCTGCCCCTCAAGGCCGGCAATGTGAAGAAGGCGTCGCTTGTCGACGTCTATCGCACCTCCGAAGTCTTCCGGAACCTCCGCGACAGCAGCCTGCTGAAGGGCAAGTGCGGCGTCTGCGAATTCCGCGAGCTCTGCGGCGGCTCCCGCTCCCGGGCCTGGTCCCTCACCGGCGACGCCTTCGAGAGCGACCCGACGTGCACGTACGTCCCGCGGGCGATGGTGGCGGCGTGAGAGTCATCCCAAGGCGCCAGCCTCGGGGGCGCGATCTCAGGGACGGACAGGATTGTCCGTCCTCCACGTCTTCACAATTCGAACCGCGTCCCCAGCTCCACTACCCGGTTCGGGGGGATGCGGAAGTAGAGCGTCGCGCTGCGGTCGTTGCGTTTCATGACGGCGAAGAGACGGATGCGCAGGCGGGTCAGCAGCGGCTTCTTCTGGCACTGCTCGGGCGGGACGATGGTGGTGCGGCCGAGGTACCAGGTGGTGCGGTCCGGGTCGATGGGAACGCCGAGCTCGCGGGCGCGGGCCAGGACGTGGGGGGCATCCGGCTCCTCCATGAAGCCGTAGCGGCCGATGACGCGGTGGAAGCCGAGGGCCAGTTCCTGCACCTGCACACGCTCGGTCTCCGCGACCTTCGGCGTCTCCTCGGTGGTGATGGTCAGGAGCACCACCGTCTCGTGCAGGACCTGGTTGTGCTTGAGGTGGTGCAGCAGGACGATGGGCACGCCCTCGTTGTCCGCGGCCAGGAAGACGCCGGTGCCGCGCACACGGTGCGGCGTGTGGCGCGCCAGGCTGTCGAGGAAGGCTTCCAGCGGCAGGGCGCGCTCGCGCGAGCAGGCCGCCAGCATCTGCCGGCCGCTCTGCCATGTGCTCATGAGCAGGTAGACGACGGCCCCGATCAGCAGCGGCAGCCAGCCGCCGTCGAGGAACTTGAACGTGTTGGCGATGACGAATGAGATGTCGGCCACGAGGAAGATGCCGGCCACGGTGATCACCGAGATCCAGCGCCACTTCCACCGCAGCCGCGCCACGGCGGCGAAGAGGAGCGTGGTGATGGCCATGGTCGTGGAGACGGCCAGGCCGAAGGCGGCAGCCAGGCGGTCGGACGAGCGGAAGGTCAGGACGATGGCCACGGTGGCGATCATCAGCACCCAGTTCAGCGCCGGAAGGTAGATCTGGCCGATCACGGCCCCGGAGGTGTGGACGATCTGCACGCGCGGGCTGAAGCCGAGCTGCGCGGCCTGGCGCGTCAGAGAGAAGACGGCGGCGATGAGCGCCTGCGACGCCACGATGGTGGCCAGCGTGGCCAGCACGACCATCGGGTAGAGGAAGCGCGCCGGGACGCAGGAGTAGAACGGCCGGCCGGCGGCGGCGGGATGCTGGAGCAGGTACGCCGCCTGCCCGAGGTAGCTGAGCACGAGTGACGGCAGCGCCAGGTAGTACCACGCGGCGCGGATGGGTGTACGGCCGAAATGCCCCATGTCGGCGTACAGGGCCTCGCCACCGGTGAGGCAGAGGACGACGGCGCCGAGGGCGAAGAAGCCCTTCGCGCCGTTGTGGGCGAAGAAGCGGACGCCGTACAGCGGATTGATCGCCGCCAGCGCGGCCGGGTTCCTGGCCAGGGTCATGGCACCGAGGACGGCGATGACGACGAACCAGGTCGCCAGGATCGGCCCGAACATCGCGCCGACGCGTCCGGAGCCGAACGGCTGGACGGCGAAGAGCACGATGAGGATGACGATCGTGATGGGGATGACCACGGGCGTGAGCGACGGCGTGGCCACGCCCAGACCTTCCACGGCGCTGAGGACGGAGACGGCCGGCGTGATGATGCCGTCACCGTAGAGCATGGCCGTGCCGATGAGGGCCAGGCTGACGAAGAGCATCCCGCGGCGGGTGTTGGCGCCGGCCTCGGTGAGGAGGATGGCCAGGAGGGCCAGGATGCCGCCCTCGCCGCGGTTGCCGGCGCGCATGAGCACGGCCACGTACTTGATGCTGACCATGAGGATCAGCGACCAGAGAAAGAGCGAGACGATGCCAAGGACGTTGCCGGGCGTCGCCTGCACGCCGCGGGTGCCGTGAAACGCCTCCTGCAAGGCATAGAGCGGACTCGTACCGAGGTCGCCGAAGACGACGCCGAGCGCGGAGAGCGCCATGAGAACCAGCGGGGCGTTGCGGGAGTGGGCGCCGTCGTGCGGCGCGGCGAGGGATGCGTCGGTCACGCCATTCAACATAGCGCAGTCCGTCCGCGGCGGCACGCGCCGGCGCGCTCTTTACAAAATCTTCCGCAGTCTTTCGTTTTTCTTCCGCCCATCGTTCGGCTTTCGTCCGGACCGCGCCCCTGTGCCGGCGTTATCAATGGCGGCCATGCACACGCCGCACAAGATCGCGCCGTGGCTTGCCCCGGAGTGAGCCATGAATCCGAAGAAAAACGACAAACGCGCCCTGTACCTCGCCGTCCTCCTGCTTTGCCTCACCGCTCTCGCCGCCCGCGCCGGCACCGACCCGCAGCCTCCCGCGGACGGCAACGGCCAGACACCGGCAACCGCCACGCAACCGCCGGCACCTGAGCCCCCTGCCAAACCTGATCCGTTCGCCTTCGCCGACTTCACCTGGCTGAACGGCAACAGCCGCCAGCACGCGCCGGTGTTCGACAGCAAGGCCTTCACCGGCGAAGTGCGCATCGACACGAATTACGTCTACGACTTCAACCACCCGAAGGATCACACCCTCTCCGGCTCGAGTGAGCTGGGGCGGGTGGATGAAGTACAGGTCCAGCAGCTCGGCCTGGGGGGAGACTTCCACTACAACAACGTCCGCGGCCGTCTGCTCACGCAGATCGGCATGTATTCCACGATGACTCCGCGCAACGATGCCAGTCCCTCCCGCGGCCAATGGGACCTGGCCAATGCCTATCGCTACGTGTCCGAGGCGTATGGCGGCTATCACTTCGACAAGATGAACGGCGTCAACGTCGACGCCGGCATCTTCATGTCGTATGTGGGGCTCTTCAGCTACTACCAGTACGACAACTGGGCGTATCAGCCGTCGTATGTCTCCTCGAATACGCCGTGGTTCTTCAACGGCGTGCGCATCCAGGTCTTTCCGAACGATCACTTCAAGGAAGAGATCTGGCTGACCAACGGCTGGCAGTCCTACGGGATGTTCAATGACGCGCCGGGGATCGGCTCGCAGACGCTCTGGCGGCCGAACGGCAACTGGTCGCTTCTCTCGAACAATTACTTCTACGGCAAGGACACGCTCGGCAACAATTCACGCAAGCGCATGCACTCGGACAGCAGCGTGGAGTGGAAATATCGCGACAGGCCGGATTCGAAGCTGAGCAAGTCCGCCCTGTCGTTCACCTTCGACATCGGCTGTGAGTACGGCGGCGGCGTACAGTGCACGGGCAGCAGGTCCGCGAAACCGTCTCAGTATTTCCTCGGCTTCATGCTGTACAACCGCTGGTGGTTCAACGACGACAAGTACGGCGTGACGCTGGGCGGCGGCGCCATCACGAACCCGGGCCGCTATCTCGTACTCGTTCCTCCCATCAACGGGGCCACAGCCGCGTCCGGGACCCCGTATTTCACGGCCAATCCCGGTGATCCGTTCAGAGCCTGGGACGCCTCGGCGACGTTCGATTATATGCCGAACGAGAACGTGACATTCCGATATGAGCTGAACCACCGGGCCTCGAAACAAGCGTACTGGGCCGGACCCGGCGGCGTGACGCCGCCGGGCGGCAACACCGGCACACCAGGCTCGCTCGTCGACGGCTGGCAGCCCGACCTGCGCAAGTCGGAGACCCGCTTCACCCTGGCATTACTCGTCAAGTTCTAAATCAAGAACAGGTTAGTGAACGAACAGCGAATAGGCGAATAAGCGAATAAGCGAATAGGCGAATAGGCGAATAGGCGAATAAGCGATTAAGCGATTAAGCGACTAACCAAATGTGGGACCTGATCTTCATCGCATTGACCATCGTGCTGTTCGCAGGCGCCGTCTGGTACACGCGGGCCTGCGACAAGGTGTAAGGAGAAACATGAGCGACCAGCGACCAGTGATTAAGCGACTAAGCGATTAAGCGAACCATGACCTTCGAAACCATCATCGGCCTGGCCCTCGCGCTCCTTGCCCTCGTCTACCTGCTGTACGCGTTGTTGCGGGCAGAGGAGTTGTAATGACCGCCATCGAATTTCTGAAGATCGCCGTCTATTTCGCGCTGATTCTGGCGGTGACGAAGCCGCTGGGGCTGTACATGCGGCGCGTATTCTCCGGCGAGAAAACATTCCTCGACCCCGTCCTGCGCCCGCTGGAGCGGCTCGTCTACCGCATCGGCGGCGTCGACGAGACGAAAGAGCACGGCTGGATCGAGTACACCATCGCCATGCTCGTCTTCAGCGCCGTGGGACTGCTGCTGACGTACGTCATCCAGCGCACGCAGCACTTCCTGCCGCTCAATCCCGACCGGATGGGCCCCGTTACACCCGACCTGGCCTGGAACACCGCCGTCTCGTTTACCACCAACACGAACTGGCAGGCCTACAGCGGCGAGTCGACCATGTCGCACTTCACGCAGATGGTCGGCCTGACCTACCACAACTTCACCTCCGCCGCCACCGGCATGGCCCTGGCCATTGCCCTCATCCGCGGGATCGCCCGCGCCAGCGCGAAGACGATCGGAAACTTCTGGGTGGACCTGACGCGGGCCACGTTGTGGATCCTCCTGCCGCTCTGCGTCGTCGCGGCGACGCTCTTCCTGTCGCAGGGAGTCATCCAGAACTTCCACGCTTCGGTCCCGGCGACGACGATCGAGGGAAAACTGCAGAAGATCCCGCAGGGGCCGGTGGCCTCGCAGGAGGCGATCAAGGAGCTCGGTACGAACGGCGGCGGCTTCTTCAATGCCAATTCCGCCTTCCCGTACGAGAACCCCACGCCCTTTACGAACCTGCTGCAGATGTTCCTCATCTTCTGCATCGGAGCCGGCTTCTGTTACACGCTCGGCTCGATGACCGGAAAGCTCCGCCATGGCTGGGCGGTGTTCTGGGCCATGTCGATTCTCTTCCTGGCCGGCGCCTTCACGGCCACGTGGGCCGAACAGCGCGGCAATCCCATGCACCAGCGCCTCGGTGTGGCCGCAGCAGACGGCAACATGGAAGGGAAAGAGGTTCGGTTCGGGATCGGCGACTCGGCACTGTTCGCCACTGTGACCACGGACGCCTCCTGCGGTGCGGTGAATTCGTGGCACGACTCCTATACGCCGGTGGGCGGCTCGGTGCCGCTGCTCAACATCATGCTGGGCGAGGTGATCTTCGGCGGCGTGGGAGCGGGGATGTACGGCATGATCCTCTTCATCGTCCTGGCAGTGTTCATCGCCGGGCTGATGGTGGGCCGGACGCCGGAGTACATCGGCAAGAAGATCGAGGCTCACGACGTGAAGCTGGCCATGCTGGCCGTGCTGATCCTGGCCTTCTGCATCCTGGCCGGCACGGCCGCGGCGGCCATTACGAAGGCCGGTACGTCGAGCCTAAGTAACGACGGCCCGCACGGCCTGAGCGAGCTGACTTATGCCTATACCAGCGCCACCGGCAATAACGGCAGCGCCTTCGCCGGCCTCAATGCGAATACGAAGTTCTACAACGTCACCCTGGGCATGGCCATGTTCTTCGGGCGCTTCCTGATGATCATCCCGCTGATGGGAATCGCCGGCTCGCTGGCGGCAAAGAAGAAGGTCACCGAAACGGCCGGAACGTTCCCGGTGGACGGACCGCTCTTCACGTTCCTGTTGATCGGGGTGGTGATCATCGTCGGTGCGTTGACCTATTTCCCCGTGCTCTCGCTCGGACAGTATGTGGAGCATTTCCTGATGAACGCGGGGAAAGTGTTCTGAAGGCGGAAGGCAGAAATGGCTCAGCGCAAAACGTCTCTGTTTGAACCGAACATCATTCGTCGCGCCTGTATAGACGCATTCGTGAAGCTCAATCCCCGCCGCATGATGAAGAACCCCGTCATGTTCCTCGTCGAGGGCGGCGCGGCATTGACCACACTCCTGCTCATTCCGGGGCTGACGAAACACGTCGACGTGCTCTTCCAGGCCCAGATCACCTTGTGGCTATGGGTGACCGTCCTCTTCGCGAACTTCGCCGAGGCCGTGGCGGAGGGTCGTGGCAAGGCGCAGGCGGACGCACTGCGCAAGGCCAAGACAGAGGCCACGGCGCGGCGGCTGACCGGCGCCGACCGCAAAGCAGAGGAGCACGTCCCCGCTTCGCAGCTCCGCAAAGGAGACTTCGTGGTCGTCGAGGCAAGCCAGATCATCCCCGGCGACGGCACCGTGATCGAAGGCATCGCCTCGGTCAACGAGTCGGCCATCACGGGAGAATCGGCGCCGGTCATCCGCGAAGCGGGCGGCGATCGCTCGGCCGTCACGGGCGGGACGATGGTGCTGTCGGACCGCATCGTCGTGGAGATCACCTCCGAGCCGGGGCAGACGTTCATCGACCGCATGATCCGGCTGGTGGAAGGGGCGGAGCGGCAGAAGACGCCGAACGAGATCGCCCTCGACATCCTGCTGGCCGGCCTGACCATTGTCTTTCTCTTCGCCACTGTCACGCTCAAGCCGTTCGCCATCTACTCCGGCAGCGACGTGTCGGTCACCATCCTCGTGGCGCTGCTGGTCTGCCTCATCCCCACCACGATCGGGGCGCTGCTGTCCGCCATCGGCATCGCCGGCATGGACCGCGTCCTCCAGCACAACATCCTGGCCATGTCGGGGCGGGCCGTGGAAGCATCCGGCGACGTGAACGTGCTCCTGCTCGACAAGACCGGCACGATCACGCTCGGCAACCGGCAGGCGGTGCAGTTCGTCCCCGCGCCGTCGGTCGATCCGCACGAACTGGCCGAAGTGGCGCAGCTCTCCTCGCTGGCGGATGAAACGCCCGAGGGACGGTCGATCGTCGTCCTGGCCAAGGAACAGTTCGGCCTGCGCGGGCGCGAGCTGCAGACGCTTGGCAATCACGCCATCGTTCCCTTCACTGCCCGGACCCGCATGTCGGGCATCGACTTCGAGAACGGGCGCGCCGTGCGCAAGGGAGCGGCGGACTCGGTGGCCGGCTACATCCAGACCAAGGGCGGCACCTTCCCCGAGGAGGTGCAGCACGACGTGGCGCGCATCGCCGGCGAAGGGGGAACGCCGCTCGTCGTGGCCGACAACCAGCGCGTCCTCGGCACGATCTACCTCAAGGACATCGTCAAGGGCGGCATGCGCGAGCGCTTCGACCGCCTGCGCATGATGGGCATCCGCACGGTGATGATCACGGGTGACAACCCGCTCACCGCGGCCTTCATCGCGCGCGAGGCCGGGGTCGACGACTTCCTGGCCCAGGCCACGCCCGAGGACAAGCTCGCCCTGATCCGCAAGGAGCAGGCCGCGGGGAACCTCGTGGCCATGACCGGTGACGGCACGAACGACGCGCCGGCCCTGGCCCAGGCGGACGTGGGCATGGCCATGAACACGGGAACCCAGCCGGCCAAGGAAGCGGGCAACCTGGTCGATCCCGACTCTAACCCCCCGAAACAGATCGAAGGCCGGGAGAACGGCC
>CAZYTO010000150.1:0-14235 GCA_964650405.1 uncultured Thermoanaerobaculia bacterium
TCTCGTGGCGACCATGCGGGCGCCACATCGAACAGCGGATCGGATGATCGTGGCCGGAGCCTGGGTGGTCTTCGCCGCCGTCGCCTTCGCCGAGCGCGCCCACGTCAACTTCATGCCGGTGGCCATCGCGCTGCTCGTCGCGGCCGTCTACGCGCTGCGGCGCAATCGCACGGCGTTCGCCATCGCTTCCCTGACCCTGGCCGCGGCCTGCACGCCGACGCAATTCCTCGTCCGCGCGTACGACCGGCTGCAGTCGCACGGACCGCTCGACCGGCAGCTCGTCCGCTACGACGCACTGCCGCGCGCGCGCGGCGCGTGGGTCGACCGGCGTAACGCACGACGGCTCGCCCTGCTGCAAAACGTCACGGCGAAGACGCTCGGACCGGACGACACCTTCCTCGACTTCGCGAACATGCCGGGGCTGTACTACGTGCTCGGCCGGCGCTGCCCGGTCCGTTTCTACGAGGTCGTCTTCTACGAGGACGAGGCCTTGCAGCGCGAGGTCATCGCCGCGCTGGAGCACGACCCCCACGTCCGCCTGGCCGTGATGCAGTTCACCAATCGCGACGACGCCTGGATCGACAACGTGCCCGATCCGCTCCGCGCGCCGCTGGTCTACGCGTGGCTTGAGGCCCACTTCCAGCCGCTCGTGGCGCAGGACGGCGTCGTGATCTGGATCCGACGATAGAATCCGTTCATGGAAGTCACGCCTGACCTCGTCGCCTCCCACGGCATCACTCCCGACGAATACCAACGCATCGAACAGATCCTGGGCCGCGCTCCGAACTACACGGAGCTGGGCATCTTTTCGGTCATGTGGTCCGAGCACTGTTCGTACAAATCGAGCCGCGTGCACCTGCGCAACTTCCCCACTACCGGCCCGCGGGTGGTGCAGGGGCCGGGCGAGAACGCCGGCGTGATCGACATCGGCGACGGCTGGGTGGCGGCTTTCAAGATGGAGTCGCACAATCACCCGTCGTTCATCGAGCCCTACCAGGGCGCGGCCACCGGTGTGGGCGGCATTCTTCGGGACATCTTCACCATGGGCGCGCGGCCCATCGCCTGCCTCGACTCGCTCCGTTTCGGCGAGCTCGACGCCCCGCGCATGAAGTACCTCGTCGACGGCGTGGTGCGCGGCATCAGCGGCTACGGCAACTGCATCGGCATCCCCACCGTGGGCGGCGAAACGTCGTTTCACCGCTCCTACAACGGCAACATCCTCGTCAACGTCTTTGCCCTCGGCGTGACGAAGGCGGAGAAGATCTTCAAAGGCACGGCCAGCGGAGTGGGTAATCCGGTCATCTATGTCGGCTCGAAGACCGGCCGCGACGGCATCCACGGCGCGACCATGGCCTCGGCAGAGTTCGACGAGGGATCGGAGGAAAAGCGGCCCACGGTGCAGGTCGGCGATCCGTTCACGGAAAAGCTGCTCCTCGAAGCATGCCTGGAGATCATGGATACGGACGCCATCGTCGGCATCCAGGACATGGGCGCGGCCGGTCTCACCTCCTCGTCTTTCGAGATGGCCGGCCGCGCCGGAACGGGTATCCGCATGGACCTCGACCGCGTCCCCGTGCGCGAGAGCGGCATGACTCCCTACGAGATCATGCTCAGCGAGTCGCAGGAGCGGATGCTCATCGTGGCAAAGTACGGCCGCGAGGAAGAGGTCATCCAGGTCTTCGAGAAGTGGGATCTCAATGCGGCCGTCGTCGGCGAAGTGACGGACGACGGTTTCGTCCGGCTGATGTGGCACGGCGAAGAGGCCGCGAAGATTCCGGTCGGCCCGATCTCCACGGAGGCGCCGGTGTATCAGCGGCCCATGGCCAGGCCGCAGCGCAACATCCCGGCGACGCTCATCCGCCCGCGCGTGGACGACGCCGAGATCACCGGCACGCTCTTCCGCCTCCTGGCCTCTCCCAACCTCTGCTCGAAGCACTGGATCTTCGAGCAGTACGACACCACCGTGCGCACGAATACCCTCGCCGGGCCCGAGCATCGCGACGCGGCCATCGTCCGGGTCAAGGGAACGGGACGGGCCCTGGCCATGACCAGCGACGTGAATCCCGTCTACTGCTACCTCGATCCGTACGAAGGAGGGAAGCAGGCCGTGGCGGAAGCGGCGCGCAACATCGCCGCCAGCGGCGGGCGTCCGGCGGCCATCACCGACTGTCTCAACTTCGGCAGCCCCGAACGGCCGGAGATCATGTGGCAGTTCGCCGAGTGCATCCGCGGCATCAGCGACGCGTGCCGCGAACTGGAGACCCCCGTCATCAGCGGAAACGTGTCGTTCTACAACGAGACGGAAGGAAACGCCGTCTACCCGACGCCGAGCGTGGGCATGGTGGGCATCCTCGAACACGAGGAAGCGGGACGGCCGCTGGCCTTCCCGGACCCGGGACTCGACGTCGTCCTCTTCGGAGACACGACCGAGGAGCTGGGCGGCTCGGAGTGGCAGCAGCTCTTCATGCCCGACGCGCTGGCCGCGCCGCCGGGCGTCGATCTGCAGACCGAGAAACATCTCGTCGAACTGCTGCTGGAGCTGGACGGGCATCGCCTCATCCGCAGCGCTCACGACCTCGCCAACGGCGGACTGGCCGTTGCGCTGGCGGAGTGTTCGATGGGCGGCACCGGCTGCCACGTCGACCTCGCCGACCACAACGACAACCTCGACGCCGTGGCCCTGCTCTTCAGCGAGTCACAGGGACGGGCGATCGTGTCCTGCGATCCGATTCACACGCAGGAGATCGTTCGCCGCGCCGAGCGCCGCGGTCTCTGGGTCCAGCACATCGGTCGTACCGAGCCGGCCGTCTTCCTCGTCGAGCGCAACGGCGTTCCCCTCATCCGTACGACCACACCGGAGCTGGCACGCATCTGGAAGACCGCCCTAGCCCTCCTCCTCGGCGGCGACACGATCGACGACGTCATCCGCGGGATGGGGGAAGAGGCGGAGCTGATCGCGCATTGATACCATTACGTCATGAAGACCGCGACCATCGCCGAACTGCACGAACACCTCGACGAGTACCTGGAGCTCGTACGGGGTGGTGAGGTTTTGGAGATTACCGACGAGAAGGGGCGGATTGCACAGCTCCTGCCCGTGACGACCGTAGAGAAAAGGGCGCCGGATGTCGAGGCACTCATCGCGGCGGGGAAGCTCCGGCGTAGCGGCAGCGGCAAGTTACCTGATGACCTCCTGACGCGACCACTGGTGAAGTCCTCGGGCAGCGTGCTCAAAGCGCTGCTTGACGAGCGGGAAGAAGGCTGGTGAGGTTCTGGGATACATCAGCGATCGTGCCGCTCGTCCTTCAAGAACCGACTAGCGAAGCGATGCGGTCGTTGTTCGATCAGGACAGAGACATGGTCGTCGCGGTTTTTACCATCGTCGAGGCGACCAGCGCGATCTGGCGAAGATGGCCTGACCCGGCGACCAGCGAACAGCGATTGGCGGGACGACGGCTAGTTCAATGTCTTCTGCCCCGGCTTCCAGCCGCAGGGCGTGAGCTTCTCGGTCTGCAGTGCTTCAAGCTGGCGGAGGACTTCCTCCACGTTGCGGCCGATCGAGAGGTCGGTGGCCGTGACGGCGCGGATGGTGCCCTGCGGGTCGACGATGAAGGTCACGCGCAACGGCGCGCCGGCGTTCCGGTGCAGGATGCCCAGCTCCGCGGCCAGGGCCGGGGTGATGTAGACGAGCGGCGTCGACATCTTCTTCAGGTCGGGATGCGACTGGCGCCATGCCAGGTGCGAGTACTCGTTGTCGGTCGAGCCGCCGACGACGACGGCGTTGTGCTTGGCGAACTCCGGGGCCAGACGGTCGAACTCCACGATCTCGGTCGGGCAGACGAACGTGAAGTCCTTCGGGTAGGCGTAGAAGATCGTCCACTTGCCGGCGTTCTGCTCGCTGGAAACCGTGCCGAATTCCTTCCCCGCATCGAGGCCGACATTCGCGTTCAGTTTGTAAGTCGGAAACTTGTCACCAACGGTCAACATATCCATTTGCTCCTTGCAGAGTTTGGTGCGCGGGAAGATATCAGAGTCGCTGGTCGCTGGTCGCCGGCCGCCCTTCCAGCGACCAGCGAATAAGCGATTAGGCGAATAAGCGATGGCCCGCAACCTCGCAACCCCGCAACCTCGCAACCCCTCATCCGATCGCCGGCAGCTCCAATGCCGTGGCCGCGGCATTCACGACGGCCGCGATACGCACGGCTTCGTGAACGTGATCCTCGGTCAGGCCGCCTTCGAGCACGATCGCTTCGTGCGAGCGGATGCAGAGCTCGCAGGCGTTGATGGCGCTGACGGCGATGCAAAAGAGCTCGAAGTCGGCCTTGTTCGTGGCCGGTTTGGCGATGCGCTGCATGCGCAGGCGGGCGGGCTTCTGCTCGTACGACTCCTTGCCGATCAGGTGGCGGAAGCGGTAGTAGACGTTGTTCATGGCCATGAGCGAAGCGGCGGCCAGGGCGTCGTCCACCACGGCCGGACCGGCTTCGGCCTGCGCGTCGGCGATGAGGGCGTCGAGCAGCTCGCGGTTACGGGCGGCGGCCGCTGAAGCGACCGCCACCCCCCACCGTTGTTCCGTGCTGAGGGTGCCGGGTTGCAGCACGCTCTGCAGGTTGAGCTTGATGTCGCGGGCGTACTCCGGGATGCGGGCCCGCAGCGATTCGGTGGCGCTCATGACCGTGCTCATGCCGCACCGAGGGTGGCCTGGCCCGGGCGCCAGTTGCAGGGGCAGAGCTCGTCGCTCTGCAGCGCGTCCAGCGCGCGGATGACCTCGTCGACGTTGCGGCCGACCGAGAGATCGTTCGCGTTCACCCAGCGGATGACGCCGTTCGGATCGACGATGTACGTGACGCGCAGGGCGGCGCCGGCCTCCTCGTGCAGGATGCCGAGCTTCGTGGCGAAGGCCGGCGTGATGAAGACGAGCGGCGAGGTGATCTTGCTGAGGTCGGGATGCTGGATGCGCCAGGCCAGGTGGGAGAACTCGTTGTCGGTCGAGCCGCCCAGGACCACGGCGTCGCGATCGGCGAACTCGCCGGCCTTCTTGTCGAACTCGATGATCTCGGTCGGGCAGATGAACGTGAAGTCCTTCGGATAGGCGTAGAAGACCAGCCACTTGCCGTCGAGCGACTTGCTCGAGATCGTGCTGAACTCCTTGCCTTTCTCCGTGCTGACGTTTGCGGTGAGGTTGAACTCCGGGAAGCGCTCTCCAACGGTGAGCATGGGCATGAGAAGACTCTCCTTAGGTGTAGTAGGTAACGGTTCGTCGTGATGCGATGTTGTCTATCCGCCGCGTTTGCGGGAGGCAGCTTTACGGCCGCTTCGCACGCCGCGGATGACGACCTGGTAATCGTGGATCTCGAAGCCGCGCAGGGCTTCGACGTTGCAGACCTGGACCTTCTCCCACGGCACGTCGTGGATCTCGCCGGTCTCTTCGTCGATGAAGTGATGGTGGCGCTCCGTCTTCGGGTCGAAGACCACGCTCTCATCCGAGAGCGACAGCGGCCGGAGCAGCCCCTTCTCCACGAAGAGATGGAGGGTGTTGTAGACCGTGGCCCGGGAAACGTAGGGCAGCCGGGCCTGAACGCGTTTCCAGACCAGGTCCGCCGAGGGATGCTCGTCCGTGTACAGCACGTAATCGGCGATGGCCACGCGTTGCGCGGAGGGCTGGATTCCCGCTGCCTGGAGCTGCTTTGCTGCGCTGGTCACGCATTTAGACTAAGTCTAAATCGAGATCGTGTCAACTATTTTCCGAATTCCAATCTCCACGACACCTCCGGCGCGCTCAGCAGGGCCACCTCCACGCTCTCGATGCCCACTCCCCGCACGAGGTACTTGTCCGCCAGCACTTCGCCGGCCCGCGCCAGCTTCACCTCGCCGTCGACGACGAAGGCCGCCAGTTGCGCGTTCTTAGGACCGAAACGGCCGATGCAGCGGTAGGGGAAGACCGGCTTGTCCGGCCCCCTGACGACGACGGCGACGCCATCCCGCGGCCCTTCGACGACGGCCGCCGGCGGCGGCTCCTGACGCTTCGCCGGCACGACCACCACCGGCTTCTCCCGGAAGGCGAAGAGGTTCCGGTTGCCGTGTCCGCCGGGCACCAGTGCAGGATCGAACAGCCCGAACTGCGGTGCCGGCGCGACAGCCGGCTGAACGTGGGTGGAACGAGCAGGAGGGCTCGTGATCTCACGGGAACAGGCGGCACCCATCAACGGAAGAACGAGCAGAAGGGCGAGTGCGAGGCCTCTCATGTCCACTGAGACGCAGCGAGTCCGTCACCGGTAACTGCCGCCCTTCCAGTTGTTCTACGCTGCCCACCAAATATCGGCGTCGCGGGCCTCGTCGCGGCGCTCGGCGTACATGCCGAAGCGGGCGGCGATCTCGGCGACGACCTGCTCGGCGGCCAGCGGCAGGGCGTTCTTCACCACGTCCGACAGACCGATGCCCATGCCCGTGACCTCGGGGACGACGCCGACGAGGACGATTTCCTTCGGGGCGGTGCCGGCCACCTGCAGCGTCATCAGCGTCTCGCGCAGCGCGGGGTCGTGCGGGGGAAGCCGCAGGCCGGGCGGGTGGGCCAGGATCTGGTCGCGGTTGTAGACGCGGATCGTGCCCGGGGGCGCAGACGCGGAAACGGCATCGACGAGGACCACGCCGTCCCATCCGGCCAGGTGCGCCGGCAACTCGAGCGCAGGCGTCCCGAGATCCTCGACGGTCACGCCGATCGGCAACTGCCACTCGGCTTCGAGCATGCGGGCCACCGTAGGGCCGACCGCGTCGTCGTGAGCGAGGACGTTTCCGATTCCGAAGATCGCGACCTTCATGTTTACCTTTCGGGATGCCTGGGTTGCCGGTTGAGAGAGTTGCCGAGTGCCGAGTCTTACGGTTGCTGGGCGGAAATCCGTCTGCAACTCAGTGACCTTAACTCAGGTACGCTCCTCTTCATCCCTATGTACGCGCGGCGGACGTCCGAGTTTGCCGAGTTGCGGGTGGATCGTAACCACTCGGCAACCCGGCAACCCCGCACCTCGCGAGTTCTTTCGACAAGCAAGACCCTGGGCGGGCGGCGGGCGACCAGCGACCAGCGATCAGCGAACCCCGGAAATGCCCATCGCGCTACACTCTGTTGGACACATCTTCGCGATGTTCGACAAGTTCAGAGAAGAGTGCGGTGTCTTCGGCATCCTCCATCACAAGGATGCGGCAAATCTCGTCTACCTCGGCCTCTACGCGCTGCAGCACCGCGGGCAGGAGAGCGCCGGCATCGCCTCGGTCGAGACCGGCACCGGGCGGGTCCTGAGTGAGAAGGACATGGGCTACGTCGCCGACATCTTCGACGAGACCCGCATCGCGAAACTGCCGGGGGATACCGCGCTCGGCCACGTCCGTTACTCGACCGCCGGCGGGTCGATGCTCTGCAATGCCCAGCCGCTCGTCGCTTCGACGAGCAAGGGCCCGATCGCGGTGGCCCACAACGGCAACCTCGTCAACGGCGCGCAGCTCCGGCAGCAGCTCGAAGCCGAGGGCGCCATCTTCAGCACCATGAGCGACTCGGAGGTGTTCGTGCACCTCATCGCCCGCTCCAAGGCTCCCAACCTGGAGCTCGCGCTGATCGACTCGCTGACCCAGGTCAAAGGCGCCTTCTCCATCGCCGTGCTGTCGCCGGACCATATCTATGCGGCGCGCGATCCCTACGGCTTCCGCCCGCTCGTCCTGGGACGGCTAGAGGACGCGCTCGTCGTTTCGTCGGAGACGTGCGCATTCGACCTCATCAACGCCCAGACCGTGCGCGAAGTCCGGGCCGGCGAGGTCATCGCCATCGATCGCAGCGGCGACGGTGCCGTGCTGCGGACGGTCCACCAGTTCGCCTCCCAGCGCGAGGCGCGCTGCGTGTTCGAGCACGTCTACTTCGCCCGCCCCGATTCGGTCGTCTTCGGCAACAACGTCGCGGAAACGCGCCAGCGCTTCGGCGCACAACTGGCCCGCGAGTGCCCGGCCGGCGCGGACGTGGTCGTGCCCGTCCCCGACTCCGGCGTCTACGCAGCCCTCGGCTTCGCGCGGGAGTCGGGCATCCCGTTCGCCTACGGCCTGGTCCGGAATCACTACGTCGGGCGGACGTTCATCGAACCGAAGCAGTCCATCCGCGACTTCGGCGTGAAGGTGAAGCTCAACCCGGTGCGGGAGCTCGTGGCCGGCAAGCGCGTCGTGCTCATCGACGACTCCATCGTCCGCGGCACCACCTCCCGCAAGATCGTCCGCATGCTCAAGGCGGCCGGAGCGAAGGAAGTGCACATGCGCATCTCCTCGCCGCCGACCGTGGCGCCGTGCTTCTACGGCATCGATACGCCCCAGCGCCGGGAGCTCATCGCCAACTCCAAGTCCCTCGAAGAGATCCGCCAGTACACCGAAGCTGACTCGCTCGGCTACCTCTCCGAGGGCGGCATGCTCGACGCCGTCCGCAACGGTGACGACCCGCGCCGCCTCTACTGCACCTCCTGCTTCACCGGGCAGTACCCCGTGAAGGTGGAAGGAGAGGCGCAAGTGCCGGACGAAGAGCCGGTGTGCGCAACCGCGGGGACAGGCAAGTAAGCGTTAGAAGCTGCAGGGCTGCGAAACGACGTCCGCAACCCCGCAACCCGCTACCTCGGAACCTCGCAACCCCGCAACCTCGCAACCTACTTCCTCAGTTCCTCCTCCCGTTCGACCTGCGCCGGAGCCGCAGCAGAAGCACGCGGCTCCTCGGCCGCGATCTCCGGGTGCGTCGCGATGTCCTGGGCCACGTCGTTTCCGCCGCGCCCCACGAGCTCGTCGAAGAGCGCCCGGAAGTGCAGCATGGCCTGCCGCCGCTCCTCGGTCGAGGCGTTGCCGCGCGCCATGACCACGTGTCCTGCGCGGTACTGCTCCACGACCTGCGGATGCTGCACCGAGATATGCGCGGCATGGGCCTCGAAGTCGGCCATCGGATAGCCGCGCGTGCGCATGACGTCGTCGATCAGCTCCTCGGCTTCGAAGAGAGCCAGGATCGGACGCTCCACGAAGCGGGCCTCGATCCGTTTCCAGTCGCCGCGATAGCGGTCGCGCTCGCCGGCCGTGAGCGGCCGGATGTCGAACTGCTTCACCTCCTTGGCCCGGCCGGCCAGCTCGCGTTCGGCGGCCGCCTTGCTGCCCGTGACCTTCACGGTGCGGTCGTACTCGTCGCCGAAGTGCTCGCGCAGGCGGCGGCTCTGTGCCTGCCGAACCGCCGAGGCAACAAGCCCGATCACCACCAGCGCCGCCAGAGCCGTCACGGCCATCCAGATGTACTGCGGATTGAAGTTGTTCATGTCCGCTCCTCCGTTTCACGTTTGGGGAGCGCAAAGGATGTGCCTTGTTGGCGAGCGGGAGGCGGCGAGCGGGAGGAGGGCAGACTGATCGATATTCCAAATCCGAGCCATCCCGCTCGCCGCTCGCCCGTCTCCCGCTCGCCGGTTACAAGCTGATCCGTGGTTGCTGGATGTAGCTGACCGACTGGCGTTCCTGGAGGATGCGGCCGAACTTCTCGGCCGTGACGGGGCGGCTGAAGAGATAGCCCTGGGCGGCATCGCAGCGGCGGCGGCGGAGGAAGCTGAGCTGTTCCTCAGTCTCCACGCCCTCCGCGATGACCTGCAAATGAAGGCTGCGAGCGATGCCGATGACGGCGGAGACGATCGCGGCGTCGCTCTCGCTCGTGGCCACGTCGCGGATGAAGGCGCCGTCGATCTTCACCGTCGAGATGGGGAAGCGCTTCAGGTAGTTGAGCGACGAATAGCCGGTCCCGAAATCGTCGATGGAGATGGCCACGCCCAGCTCGCGAAGCTCGTTCAGCACATCGACCGTCGAATCCGCATTCTGCATGGCCGTCGTTTCGGTGATTTCCAGCTCGAGCGCCGGTCCCGGAACGCCGCTGTCCTTCAGAGCACTCCGCACGACGTCCACGAGATCGTTCTGCAGCAACTGCCGCGCGGAGAGGTTGACCGACACGCGGTCGAGGGGCAGGCCGCGCGCCTGCCACTCGCGGATCTGCCGGCAGGCCATGCGCAGGACCCACTCGCCGATGGGCACGATGAGGCGGCTCTCCTCCGCCAGCGGCACGAACGCCGAGGGATGGACCAGTCCCCGTTCCGGATCGTTCCACCGCACCAGTGCCTCGGCGCCCACGATCCGGCCGCTGGAGAGCGAGATCTGCGGCTGGTAATGGAGGGTGAGCTGCTCTTCCTGCACCGCCCGGCGCAGCCGCGTCTCCAGCGACAGCCGCTCCGTGGCCCGGCGTTTCATGTCGTCCGTGCAGAGCTGGTAGGTGTTGCGGCCCGACTCCTTGGCCCGGTACATGGCGCTGTCCGCGTTGCGCAGGAGCGTGTCGGCGCCGGTGCCGTCAGTGGGATGGATGGCGATGCCGATGCTGGCGGAGATCTCGACCTCGGTCCCGGCGATGGTCAGCGGCTCCTGGATGGCGCTGAGGATTTTCTCGGCCACGGTCACGGCGTCCTCGGGCTGGCGCAGCTCGTTGAGGATGATGGTGAACTCGTCTCCGCCGAGGCGGGCCACCGTGTCGTCCTCGCGCGTGCAGTCCCGCAGGCGATGCGACATCTGCAGCAGCAGCTCATCGCCGGCCGTGTGCCCGAGCGTGTCGTTGATGGTCTTGAAGTGATCGAGGTCGACGAACATCACCGCCAGGGGCCGGGACGTGCGGCGGGCGTGCGTCACGGACTGGCCGAGGCGGTCGGTGAAGAGCTTGCGGTTCGGCAGGTGCGTGAGCACGTCGTGGTACGCGTGGAACTCGATCTGCTCCTCGGCGCGCTTCCGGTCGCTGATGTCGACCAGGGTGATGTGGATGCGCTCGCCGCTGAGGGTGAGGTTCTGCAGTACCCACACGTTCCGGCCGTCCTTGCGCTGCAGCTCCACCTCCACGCTGTTCAGCGTCAGCGCGTCGCGCAGCAGTTCCATCAGCTCGTCGTGCTCCATGGGGCGGACGTAGAGGTTGCGCAGGTGGACGCCGGCCAGGTCGCTGCGCCCGTAGCCGAGCATCTCCGCGAGGGTGGAGTTGCACTCCAGGATCACGCCGTCCGCGGTGGAGACGCAGACGCCGGCGGCGTTCTGTTCGAAGAGCAGGCGGTAGCGCAGCTCCGACTCGCGCAGGGCGTTCTCCGCGGCGAAGCGCGCCGTCACATCCCGGAAGCTCCAGACGCGCACCGTGGCCACGCCTTCGATCTTCCGGCCCATCGAGTAACGCTCGAAGCGCCGGCCGTCCTTGAATTCGAGGAGGTCGAAGCTCTCCGCCTCCGGCTGCGCGTAGAGCGATTCGATGGTGCGGATGAAGGAGTTGGGGTGCGAGAGCTGGTCCACGACGAACGTGACGATGGAGCGGTCGTCGGCGGCGGCCAGCAGGTCCGTCGGGATGCGCCACATGTCGGCGAAGCGCTGGTTGTAGGTCAGGACCTTGCCGCGGTCGTCGGTGACGAGGATGCCGTCGGCGGTGGAGTCGAGCGTCGACTGGAGGAGGGTCACGCCCTTGCGGATCTCGCGCTCCGACTCCTTGCGCTCCCGGACGTCGCGGGCGATGAGCACCGCTCCGGCGATCTCGCCGTGGTGGTTGATGGGCGAGATGGAGATCATCATCTCGATCTTCTCGCCGCTCTTGGTGAGGAACACCCGCTCCTCGGTGCGGATGGTGCGGCGCCGCAGCGTGGCCGCGAACGGATCATCACTGGCCGTGGCCAGAACGGCGTCGAGGGTCCGGCCCATCAGCTCGTCCTTGCTGTAGCCGAGGAGCGTGTCGACGGCGCGGTTGGCGAACTGGATCCGCCCCTCGCGGTCGCAGACGAAGAGCGCATCGGCCATGGTGCTGATGATTCCGCTGGCCGCCAGCGACGGCGTGAGCGGGATCAGGTCATACCGCCGGAAGACCACCGCGGCCACGACGATGAAGGCGAAGAGCGAGAGATAGCCGAACGGATAGACCGGAACGCCGTACTTGGCCAGGTAGTCGACACACCCCGTGTAGGCGATGGCGAAGCCGATGAGCAGCAGGCGGATGCGCTGCTGTTCCGTGCCGCGCGCCTTGGGCCAGGCCCGGCTGAACTCGAAGACGGCCGCGACGAGATAGCCGCCGAAGAAGATCAGGAACGGGACGGACATCATCACGCCGTAGCGTGGATAGAAGCCCCATGCGTAGCGCTGCACGTGCGTGATGAGGAGCGAGGTCTTGATACCGATGACCGCGAACGACGCGCCGAGGAGCCACCCCTGGTACGTCTCCAGCCGGCGCTCCTTGTGGATGCGCAGCATCTCCACGCTGAACTGGTAGACCGCCGGCGCGACGAACGGCACGCCGAAGTACGCCACGTGAGCCCAGAAGAGGGCGATGGGCTCTTCCCGCGCGGAGTACATTCCGGTGAAGGCCAGCAGCCACACGCCGCAGGCCGCGGTCATGCCGAAGAAGGCCGCGCTGACCCGCGAGAAGCGGCGGATCATCACCCGGGCCCCGAACGCCAGCATCAGCAGCGCCGTCAGGAAGACAGGGACGGCATAGGCCGAAAAGATGTACGAGCTCGAGTCGAAGATCGGCACAGCGGTTCCCTGTCTTTGTTGGGGAGAGAGTCTTCTATTGTGGGCTCGGATTCGCGGTTTGTCGAGTTGCCGCGCTCGTCGCGGATCGCTGATAGAGTTCGTTTATGCCTGACATTCGCAGCGTCCTTCTCGCCAACCTGGAAGATGCCTACGGCCGGAAGGCGTGGCACGGGGCGAGCCTGCGCGGAGCCCTGCGCGGACTCAACGCCAATCAGGCCTTCTGGCGCCCCGCCGATCAGCGCCACAACATCTGGGAGTTGACCCTGCACTGCGCGTACTGGAAGCACACCGTGCGGCGGCGGTTGCTCGGCGACCGTGCCACGAAGTTCCCCCGCAAGGGAAGCGACTTCTTCCCCACCCCCGATCCGCCCACCGAGGAGGCCTGGGCCGCCGACATCGCACTGCTGGGCGAGACGCACAAGGCCCTCATCGCCGCGATCGCGAAGCTGCCCGCCGCGCAGGTCGTCAAGTCCGCGAAGACCATCTACGGCATCGCCGCGCACGACGTGTACCACACGGGACAGATCCAGTTGCTGAAGCGGCTTTACGGAGTGTGATCCCGGTCTCGCCCGGCGGTAAAACGTCGTGACACTCTGAGGCACACACACAGCGGAAACCGCCGGAGGCGGAGCGCGGAGAACGGCCGCAGTTGCGTTTTCTCCGCATCGTGTGTCTAAGAGTGCATGAAAGATCCGCGGCTCTACCAGATCGCGGCCCTGTCGCTCCTGCTGCTGTACGGCATCACGCACCTCGGCTTCGACGTCACGCCCGCCCGGGTGGCGCTCCTCATCGGCACGGCTCTGGCGACGCAGGCCATTGCCTCCCGGCTGGCCCGCCTCCGCTTCGACCCGAAGAGCGCCCTCATCTCCGCGCTCTCGCTCTGCCTCCTCCTGCGCAGTAACTCCCCGTGGCTGCTCATGGCCGGCGCGGTGATCGCCGTCGCGAGCAAGTTCCTCATCCGCATCCGCGGCAAGCACGTCTTCAATCCCACCGACGGCGCCATCGCCGCGCTGCTCCTCCTGACTAACGCCGTCTGGGTCTCGCCGGGGCAGTGGGGCAACGTCACCTTCTTCGCCTTCCTCATCACCTGTCTTGGCGGCCTCGTGGTCAATCGCGCCGCGCGCAGCGACGTCACCTACGCCTTCATCCTCTTCTACCTGGCTCTCATGTTCGGCCGCTCGCTGTACCTCGGCGAGCCCATGACCATCCCGATTCACCGCCTCGAGAACGGCGCGCTGCTCCTCTTCACCTTCTTCATGATCTCCGACCCGAAGACGACGCCCGACACGCGCGCCGGCCGCATCCTCTTCGCCGGCATCGTCGCTTTCGGCGCCTGGTACATCCAGTTCCGTCTCTTCCGCACGAACGGCCCAATCTGGTCGCTCGCCCTCTGCTCTCTCTTCGTCCCCATCATCGACCTGGTCCTGCGAGGCTCCTGCTACTCCTGGTCGCAGACCCGCCAACCCCGCAACCCCGTAACCACGCAGCCCTTCCGAGGAGGTATCGCATGTCCCGACGTCACGCCCTCGCCTTCACTTTCATAGTCGCCGTCACTGCTCCGCGCGCCTTCGCGTTCTGCGGCTTCTACGTTGCCAAGGGCGACGCCAAGCCCTTCAACCATGCCTCGCAGGTGGCCATCGTCCGCGACGAAAACCGCAC
>CAZYTO010000151.1:0-14156 GCA_964650405.1 uncultured Thermoanaerobaculia bacterium
ATGCGCTCGCGGCGGAGCGTCGCTGCGTCGCGGATGCGGAGCCCGGAGTAACGGAGGAGGAGCACGATCGCGCGGAGCCGGTTCCGATTGCCTTCGCCGTAGATGCCTTTGATCGGGAAGCGGTCGCAGGCCGAGACGATCGCGTTCACCTCCTCGGCCGTGAAGGGGAGGGTGGGGTCCTGCTTCACCTTCGGCGGGTGGAGGGACTTCATCGGGTTATCCGAGATCCACTTCATACGCATGCAGAAGTAGAAGAAGCCGACGACGCGCTGGTACTTCTTCGAGGCGGCGAGCGCCTCGTCTTTCCAGGTCGAACGCCACGCGGTGAGGCGGTCGGGGGTGAGGTCTTTGAGGAAGCGGTAGCCGCGGTCTTTCGCGAACTTAAGAAACTGCTTTTCGAAGATGGTGGTGAGCTTGGTGATCGTTGCTTCGGCGAGGTGTCGTGCACGGGCATCGTCGAGGTACTTCATGACAGCCGTCTCGATGCGCGCCGGCTCAACTTTCTGGCCGCTGATCGCGCCTGCAGCCTGCCACTGCACGATGAGTTTGGAGGCCGCCTCGATCGTGGTCACATCGAGCGCGCGGCGGATGGTTTCTCCGCTGAGCGTCCCCTGGACCCAGATCGGGCAGCTGCGGCGGAGATACGAACGGGAGGTATGGGAGCAGGACTTCAGGTGGCGGCGGTAGATTCGAAGCATCGCACTCTCCGTTCTAGATCGAAGAGTACGTATTAGGTACACGGCCGAATCGCCAGTTTCGCGAGAATCGCTAAACGCCGCAAGATCAGTCGTTTAGGTCTCGAAAATCGTTGGTGGAGGCGGCGGGAGTTGAACCCGCGTCCGAGAGCAGTGGAACCTGGCTCCTACATGCTTGTCCCGCCTTTGAGTTCTCGTCCGTTTCCTGCCCGGCGGGCGGGGAACGAAGACGGACCAGCCTCTGGGTTTTCGTCGGTGGCGGCGAGACGGACCGCGACCGCTTAGCTCACCTTGATGGCATCCGGCCCGGCGGCGTGAGCAACCATCGGGCCGGACGCTCACGGGTTTTTAGGCCGCGAGGGCGAGTTGGCTGTTGTTCGCAGCTACTCAGTGGTGATCGTTTTTACGAGGCAATCAGCTCGGCATGCAACCAAAGCCCCGACGTGTCCCCGTCGAAGCCGGTACGCCCCCAACTTGTCAATGAACGGCTCGCAGCAAAACGGCTCGACTCGGAGCGGCATTCCGGCAGCGGGTCCTGGTTCACCCGGTGTAGTCAGTCTTTGGCCTGACGCGTCGATTCTCAGTGAGCTGGCGGCGGCTGGGCGAAGGACTGTGAAAAATCCTTCCGCCGCGGCCCGCCCGCGCTCTCGAAGTACGCCGTGCCGGTCACCCACACCCGGTCCGACGGGTTGGCTCGCCCTTCCTGCACGTTGGCCCACATCTCGAACGGAAGAGCGGTTTCTTTTCCGGGAGCGATCGTCTCGTGAAATGAGACCGGCGTGTTCCGAAGGACGTAGGGGCTCCGTCCCACGGCCCGCATCTCGAGTTGCCGCAGCGTCAACTCCTCCGCCGATCGGTTCCGCACCGTGATCTGGTAGGCGATCGAGATCGCTCCCCCTTGCTTGACGACGAAGTCCGAAGCCGGCAGTTGCTCGATCTGGATCTCCGCATCGGCGACGTTCAAGTCGGGGGGCGAGGCGGACCCGAAGCTGAGCAGCAGCAGCACGCCAAGGAGGGCCCGGAACCTTTGCACTGCGTTGAAGCACATTTCTTCGCTCCTTCCGGACTGCGACGCGCCGCCCGATTTTAGCCTAGCTCTGCAATTCGCACCCGTGCCGCCGGCCTCGCGCTTCCGGACCCGAGGGCGCGTTGTTTTCGGGTCCTGATTTCGGTCCAGGCCCGGAGGCTGTTGGATCGGGTCCCGTGACAGCGGATAGAGTTACGGGCGTGGACCAATCAGAGATCGATGAGATCGTAAGGCGCGCGCTGGACGAGGACCTGCCCGACATCACCAGCGAGGCCATCTTCGCGCCCGGCGACCGCGGCTCGGCGCGCTTTCTGGTCAAGTCGCCGGGCATCCTGGCCGGGCTGCCGTTCGCCGCGGCGACGTTCCGGACCATCGAGAGCGGCAGCCTTTTCACCGCGCTGAAGAACGACGGCGATGCGGTGGCGGCCGGCGACATCGTGGCCGAGGTCAGCGCGTCGGTGATCACGCTGCTCTCCGGCGAGCGGACGGCGCTGAACCTGATGCAACGCGCGTCCGGCATCGCCACGACCACGCTGCGCTACGTGGAGGCCGTGGCGGGCACAAAGGCCAAGATCTACGACACGCGCAAGACAGCGCCCGGGCTGCGCGCCCTCGACAAGTACGCCGTTCGCTGCGGCGGCGGCGAGAACCCCCGGCTGGGGCTGCACGACATGTTCCTGGTGAAGAACAACCACGTCGACCGGGCCGGCTCGATCACGGCCGCCGTGGAGCGCATCCGCAGCCGGAACATGCCGCAGCAGATCATGGTCGAGGTGCGCAACGAGCGCGAGCTGGCCGAGGCGCTGGAGCTGGGGCCTGATTTCATCCTGCTCGACAACATGTCCCCCGCGGAGCTGCGCCGCTGCGTGGAGACGACCGCCGGCCGCATCCCGCTCGAAGCCTCCGGCGGGATCACGTTCGAGACGCTCCGGGCCGTGGCCGAGAGCGGCGTGGACCGGATCTCGATCGGGGCACTCACGCACTCGGTGCGGGCTCTGGATATCTCCATGAAAATCGAGTGCTGAGTGCCGAGTGCCGAGTGCCGAGTGCCGAGGGGCATGAGGCACGAGTGCCTCTCCCATTGTACGAAACAATTCGTTGATCGACTCGTATTGCTCGCTTCATGCGGCGCTTGACGATGCTCCTTCTTCTCTCGCTCCTTCCGCTTGCCGACGCGTTCGCCCAGGAATTCGACTTCCCTGAAAGCGCCGGTCACGACGATGCCGTGCTCGCCCAGGCCATGCCCGAGCTGGCGAAGGCGGTCCTGGCGGAGTATCGCGCGGCGGAGCGGGAGACGGACCTCGACAACCTCTTCCGGCTGCAGATGGTGGCCGGCCGGTACGAAGACGCGGTCAAGAGCATCACCGAGCGGCGGGCGCTGCGCACGGCGAAGGTCCCCGGCGGCGGCGACTGGATCGACGTGCAGTACGAGGTCCTGGCCAGGGCGAAGGCGGATGGCGGCCGGCCGTTCGCGGAGGCCTATACGCAGGCGTTCCAGGACGTCATCGGGCATCTCGACGACCGGAACGCGGCGCTGGTGATCCGAACGATGCGGGCGGCGGGGCAGGAGTCGATGAAGGGCGCCGTGCAGCGGGATCGGGAGAAGCAGAAGGGGAAGGGACGAATCGCGCTGGCCGATGCGCTGCAGCTCGTTCGCGACTACCAGGTCTTCGATTCGTATCGCACGTTCATGCCGCTGGCCGTGCCGCTGGCCGAGGCGGATGACAACCGGCGCTATGTCATCGTGAAGGACCAGGTGGTCGCGACGAGTGACGGCGTTTCTCTCTGCACGACGATCGTGCGGCCGCGCGTGGAACGGCCGCTGCCCGCGCTGCTCGAATTCACGATCTACGTCGATCCCGTGTGGAATCTCGAAGATCCGCTCGTGGCCGCCGCGCACGGCTACGTGGGGGTGCTCGGCCTGACCCGCGGCAAGGGATGCAGCTCCGGTCCCATCGTTCCGTACCGTCACGACGGTCCCGACGCCGCGGCGTTGATCGGCTGGATCGCCGCGCAGCCGTGGAGCGACGGCCGGGTGGGGATGTACAGCGGGAGCTACAACGGATTCACCGCCTGGAGCGCGGCCAAACAGATGCCGAAGGCGCTGAAGGCCATCGCCGTCGGAGCACCAGCCAGGCCGGGCGTCGACGTTCCGATGGAAGGGAACGTCTTCTGGAACTTCGTCTACGCGTGGCCCTTCTACACCACCGATCTGAAGGGCGCGGATGACGCGACCTACAACGATTTCGAGCGCTGGAACCGGCTCAGCCGCAACTGGTATGTGAGCGGGCGCGCCTACCGGGACCTCGACAAGATCGACGGGAAGCCGAATCCGATCTTCGACGAGTGGATCTCCCATCCGGGCTACGACGCCTACTGGCGGAGCCTCGTCCCGTCGGCGGAGGAGCTGGCCCGGCTCCGGATCGCCGTGCTCCAGACGGCCGGCTATTACTTCGGCGGCCCCGGAGCGGCCGTCCCGTACTACACGGCGTACGCGCGGGCCAATCCGAAGGCGGAGCAGTACCTGCTGATCGGGCCGTATCACCATTTCGGGGCGCAGATCGGCGTGGTCGGACTCCTCGGGCAGATCTTTCCATCGCTGGCCGGCCTGGACCTCGATCCGGCGGCGCTGATCAACATCGAGGAACTGCGCTACGACTTCTTCGATCACGAGTTCAAGGGCGCGCCGCTGCCCGCCCTGCTGAAAGACCGCGTCAACTACGAGGTGACCGGGGCGAACGTCTGGAAGCACGCGCCGTCGCTGGAGGCGATGGCCAACGGAAAGATGCGCCTTCATCTCACCCCGGCGCGATCGGGGAGCAATTACAGCCTGAGCGGCGAAGAGAGCGATTCGTCCGTGACGCTCACCGTGAACATGGCCGACCGCAGCGACGCCGACCGCCAGGCACCCGGCGGGGGCGTGGTCAGCAAGGAGATCGACACCTGGAACGGGCTGGAGTTCGTCAGCGACTCGCTGCCGGCGGGGACGGAGGTGAGCGGCCTCTTCTCCGGCCGCCTCGACTTCGTCGCCAACAAGAAGGACTTCGATTTCGAGATCGATCTCTACGAACTGACGCCGAAGGGGGAGTACGTCCTGCTGGCGCCATACTGGTCGCGCACCAGCTACGCGGGACATCCGGGCCGCCGGGACCTGTTGACGCCCGGGAAGCGCCATCGCCTCGACTTCCGGAGCATTCGCCTGATGAGCCGCGCGCTGCAGCCGGGCAGCCGGGTCGTGCTCGTGCTTACGGTGATCAAGGGAAACGACCGCCAGATCAACTACGGCAGCGGAAAAGACGTCAGCGCGGAGACGGTGAAGGACGCTGGGGCACCGCTGGTGATCAGGTGGTATGGGGACAGTTACGTGGACCTGCCGGTCTGGAGGTGACCGGAGCGGGAAGGCGAGCGGGACGCGGCGAGCGGCGAGCGGGGCTGGGTATCGGGGATCGGGTTCCGGCACCCGGCCCCGATACCCAATACCCGTCACCTGACCCCCTCCCCCCGCTCGCCGCTCGCCGCCTCCCGCTCGCCCGTCAGATGGCATCCCGTTTGCCCTGAAGCGGAGTCGTGAGCGAGAGTGCCTTCCGGGTCGTCATCGTCGATGACGATGCAGCCATCCGCCGCCTGGTCAAGCTGTACCTGCAGCGCAGCGGGTACGAAACGTTCGAGTTCGCCACGGGCGACGAGGCGCGCCGGGAGCTGACGAGCCTGTCCTGGGACCTGGCCATCCTGGACCGGAAGCTGCCGGACATGGACGGCGTGGTGCTCTGCCACGAGCTGAAGTCGAACCCGGAGTTCAAGGCGCGCTACGTCATTCTCCTGACCGGCGAGGCCGAACAGGCTGACAAGGTCCTGGGCCTGGACCTTGGCGCGGACGACTACATCACCAAACCGTTCCAGCCGCCGGAGCTGCTGGCGCGCATCCGGGCGGCCAAGCGGATCGTCGACCTGCAGAAGGAGCTCATCGAGACGAACAAGCGCCTCGAGCGCCTCTCTATCACCGACGGCCTGACGAAGCTCTACAACCACCGGCACTTCCAGGACGAGCTGATGCGTGCCTTCGAAGAGTCAGAGCGCTACGGCCGCCCGCTGTCCCTGGCCATCGTCGACCTCGACTTCTTCAAGAAGATCAACGACACCTACGGCCATGCCGTGGGCGACGAAGTGCTGAAGACCGTGTCGCACATCTTCCAGGACTCGATCCGCAGCACCGACCTCGCGGCACGTTACGGCGGCGAGGAATTCGCCGTGATGATGCCGGAGACCGAGCTGGCCGAGGCGCTGGTGTTCGCCGAGAAAATCCGGACGCTCGTGGAGAGCCAGACCGTGAAGACGCAGGCCGGAACGGTTTCGGTGACCGTCAGCATCGGCGTGGGCAGCGTGCCGCACTCGCGCATCCACACGGCGAAGGAGCTGGTCGTCGCGGCCGACAAGGCTCTCTATCGCGCCAAACGGAACGGCCGCAATCAGGTCCAGGCCGAAAAGCGCGCCGATCCCGCGCGGCGGACGTTCGAAACGAGAATCGTGGCGGTGAAGTAGGGGCATCGAGTGACACACTGACACCCGTTACCCGGCACCCGGTACCCGTCACCTCAGAACGACCCAGCGATCCGGTCGATCTCCGCGCGCAGTTTCGCCACGTGGCGCACGATCGAGCCTGAATCGCCGCCGTCCACGGCCGATTCCACGGCCGCGGCCTCGTCGGAGATGACCGGGAAGCCGTAGCTGCCGCCGGAGCCCTTCAGTTGATGGGCGAGATAGGCGAGGCGGGCGTGCGCGTCCGTCGACGGCTCCGCCGCGCTCGTTTCCATCTCGTGCACCTTGTCATCGGCTTCGGCGAGGAACTCCCGCCGGAGCGCTTCGAGTTCTGGATCCACCATATACGTACCAGGTACCGGAAATTGCACGCCGTGTGCCGTTCGGGCTCGGCGCTATGATTTCACGGAAGATGCAGGCCGCGCTCCCCGTACCTCTGGCAGAGTTCTCCATCGACGATCCGTGGGCACTCCCGGCCGGAGTGAGCCCGGTGGCGTTGCATGAAGCGACAAAGGGCGGCGCGCCGCGGCTGGCAACGACGGCGGCGGTGTGGCGGGATGAGCAATGCCTCAACGTCCTCTTCAGCGGTGACGACGACGCGGTCATCGCCAGCTACTTCCAGCACGATGAGCCGCTGTGGCAGGAGGATGTCGTGGAGGTCTTCGTCGCGCCGGAGGCCGCCACGAAGTACTTCGAGATCGAAGTCAATCCGCTGGGCACGGTATTCGACGCCGTGATCCACTCACCGGACGGCGTACGGGAAACGATGCGCGCGGATCTGGCCTGGACGTGCGAAGGGATCTTCGCCGCGAACCGGCGCACGCCGCATCACTTCGCCACGATCCTGCGCATGCCCTTCGCGTCGTTCGGGATCCTCGCGCCGAAGCGCGGCGACCGCTGGCGCGGGAACCTCTTCCGCGTGGACCGCCATCCCACCCACGGCACGGAGTACTCGGCGTGGCAGCCGCCGCTGAAGACACCGGCAGATTTTCACGCGGTGACAGCTTTCGGCGAGTGGCTTTTCACTTGAGCACGTCGCTTGCACGGCGCCCGCTCGTGCGTAAGCTCATGCTCCTCCTCCTGGCCCTGGTCCTCTTCATCCTCGTGGCCGGCTCGCTCCGCGCCCAGGGCACCTGGGGAACGCGCGGCATCAGCCGCCGCTTCGTCGTCTCCGGCTCCCGGCTGTTCGCCGCCGAGGGGCGGGGAGTGGGTGTGTACGACATCGCCGGCGTGCGACGTCTCGAATCGGCCACGCGCGACGACGAGACGACGGACGTGGCTCTCCTCGGCGCGGACGAAGTCGTGTCCCTCACCGCCGCGGGAATCGACCGCTGGACGATTCAGCCCAACGGCCGCCTCACGCTGAACGCGACGTTTGCCGAGCGCGGATTCACACACCTCGCGGCGACGGCGTCCCTGGTCGCGGCGTCAGGCGCGGGCGGCATCCACTTCTTTTCCACGGCGAACGGTACGCTGGAGCCCACCAGCTTCCTGGCCATCCTCGGCGACGGGACGGCCATGGCCTTTCCCCACGACACGCTGGTACTGGCCTTCGACCACACCGGCGTGAAGCTCGTCGACCCGGGCGATCCAGCGTCCGCCGTCTTCGTCGCCGAGCCGGCCAAAGACCTGGCCGTGTCGGGAGACCGGCTCTATCTCGCCTGCGGCGGCAACGGCCTGTCCATCGTCAGCCTGGCCGGTACGCCGCGGGTTCTGGGGCGGGCGGCGGGGTCGGGCGAGACGAACCTCACCCGCATCGCCGCCAGCGGCAACCGGGTGTACGGCGTCGAGTACGACCACGTGGTTCACGCCTGGGATGCCACCGATCCTGCCGCCGTCATCGCCCTGGCAACGCTGGACGAGCCAGCCACGGCCATCGCCGCGAGCGGCACGTCGCTCTTCACCGCCGGGATGCGGGTAGACGCCAACGGCCTGCCCACCGACACCGGAGTGCCCTTGCGCGTCTTCGACGCCTCGGCGAGCGGCACGCCGCGGGCGGTCGCCCAGATCGACGAGCCGGCCGGCCCCGTGACCGGCATCGCCATCTCGCCCGACGGTTCGATCGCCTACGCCGTCGACCGGCCGTATCTGCGCATCCTGGACATCTCGCGGAGCGCGGCGCCGAAGCAGATCGCGGCCCTGCAGATCGACGACATCCAGGACCACCTTCGCATCAACGCCGACGGTACGCGGGTGGTGCTCTACAACCGCGGCCGGGTGCAGCTCGTCGACGTGACGAACCCTTGGGCACCGCGGCTGGTTAACGGCTGGGGCTCGCAGGGCCGGCGGCCTAGCCGCGCCGAGTTACTGGGCCGCTACAGCCTCGAGGCCAACTGGTCGACAGGCTTCCATGTGCTCGATTTCGACCACTACTCCCCGCCGGCGATCATCGGGGCGATGAAGATGGACTACCACGAGCTGGCCATCAAGCCGGGCTCGCAGACGGTCTACCTGTCCGCGGAGCGCTCGGCCCTGGCCCCGGTCGACCTGCGCGATCCCTCCCATCCCTTCAACCCGAACATCGTCTACCTCTGGATGCAGGAGGGAGCGTTCGCAGACGCCAATGCCACCCACGGCGACCTGCTCCTTGCGCACACGCCGGAGGGAGTGCAGATCCTCGACCTGACCAACCCGCTAGCGCCGGCCAAGGCGGGCCTCGTGGCCATGCCCGATGCCGTCTCGATCGCCGCCAGCGGGGAGACGCTCTATGTCGCGGCGGATGGCCGGGTGACGCCGATCGACCTTACCGACGCGGCGCAGCCCCTCCCGGGGGAGTCTGCCATGCGCGCCACGGCACCCCTGCAGATGGCGGCCAGGGGCGGGAAGGTCGTGATTGCCGATACTTACGGGATCCGGGTGTATGGTCCGGACACGGCGGCCGTACCGCTGCCGCGTCCGGCGCATCCGCGGGCCGTTCGCCCGTAACTCCTTGTGATAACAGGGAATTCATCCGACATTTTCTGATTTGTAATCAACTCCGAGGCAGCGCAGACTTACAGTGTTGAGCGGGCTAAGGACCTCGTGTCGCCAATGGAATTCAGACCAACCAGATTCGTGTCGCTATCGTTGTCGTTTCTCGTCGCAGCGCTCGTGTACGCGCAGCAGCCGGCGAAGAAGTGCAACCAGTCCGCGCGCGAGTGTGAGCAGGAGATCCGGCAGATGCTGGCCGGCAAGAAGTACCTCGGCGTGGAAGTCGAGGAGAAGAACATGGCCCTGATGGTCAAGAACGTGGCTCCGGAGAGTCCGGCCTGGCGCGCCGACGTGGAAGTGGGCGACCGCATCATGGCCATCAACGGCCACGCCACGGCGCAGGCCACGATCAAGGAATTCAAGGGGATCATCAACCAGCTTCTGCATGATCCGCCGCGCAACGGCCGCATCTGGATCACCGTGCAGCGCAACGGCATCCTGAAGATGCTCGACGCCCGCCCGGAGCCGTATTCGCGAGCGCAGATCGACAAGATCGTGGCACAGCACCTCTTGGAGGCCCACACCGAGACCGCGCAGGGCACTCCAAAGTCGCAATGACGGGGGACCATGCTGCGGGCCTTTTTCGCGTCGTCGAACGGCAGTTCCCGATCCGGTGAACGCGGCGACCGTGCTTCTATTCTGCTGCCCTTCCTGATCATCTCCATCGGCCTGGGCGGCCTGGCCCTCCGCTCGTGGCAGCTCTCCACGCGCATGGAGAACGGCGTGGCCACCCTGGCCCGCCAGTACGCCAGCTACTCGGGCGAGATCAGCGCCAAGCGCATGGACACGGCCGTGTCCGCGGAGCTGGTCAAGGCGGCCGAGGAGTGGCAGAAGATCGAGCGCCGGATGTCGACGCCCACCGCCGAGTCGCTGCGAGGCTGGATCGGGCAGAACGACTGGATCGTCTCGGCGATCTTCGTTCCGGACGGCGACCCGGCCACGTCCATCTACGCGAACGAACCGAACGGCGGCGGCCATCGCGGTGCACGCCTGGCGCGCGAGTTCTTCACGCCCAGCGGCACGGTGCGCTTCACCTTCGATGCCGAGCGCCTGCTCAATCACGCCTCGGCGGCCATGCGCCAGCCGCTGCTCGAGCGCGGCCGCGAGATCCGCGAGCAGGCCCAGGTCACGCTCGTGCCGCGGCCGGCCAAAGACGGCCTCACCGCGGCCAGCGCCGGATTCTCGTTCATCGCACCGCTGGCGCCGCCGCTCGACGGCTACGCCATCCGCTCCTTCGTGCCGGCGACATACGACGGCACCTCGTACTGGAGCAACCCGCGCGTCATCAGCACCTGGGTCAGCCTCGTGGCCGTGCTGCTGACGGCGCTCGGCGCGATCCTGTTCCTGCGCGGACTGCGCAAAGAGGCGGAGACGATGAAGCTGCGCGGCGCGCTCATCGCCAACGTGTCGCATGAGCTGCGCACGCCGCTGTCGATGATCCGGCTGGGCGCGGAGACGCTGAAACGGGGCGGCACGAAGCTGCGCGAGAAAGACCGCCTCGACATCGAGGACCAGATCCTGCGCGAGGTGCTGCACCTCTCCCATCTCGTCGAGAACGTCCTCGACGTGGCCCGCATCCAGAACCGCAGCACGAAGGCCCTCAGCTTCCAGCCCGTCTTCCCGCGCGAGCTCCTGACCTCGCTCCTGGCCACCTACGAGTCGTGGATCCAGAGCAAAGGCTTCACGCTCACCGTCAACCTCGACGACATCGGCGAGCAGTTGTGGGACCGCGACGCCGTCTCGCGCTCGGTGCTGAACCTCATCGACAACGCCATCAAGTACTCGGGCGACATCCGCCAGCTCGCGGTGGCCCTGCGGCAAACGGATGAGCACGTCGTCATCGAGGTACGCGACCGCGGCATCGGCATCGCCACCAGCGACCTCGAGCGTATCTTCGACCCGTACTACCGCGCCACGTTCTCCGACACGCAGACCCGGCGCGGTGCGGGACTCGGCCTCACACTCATCCAGCAGATCATGCTGTCTCACGGAGGACGCGTGGAAGTCGAATCGCAGCTCGGCGACGGCTCGATCTTCCGGCTCCTCTTCCCCCGTCCCAGGACCCAGGAAGCCCGCGGAACTGTCCCTTCTCTCGCCCCGGCGTCTTAAGAGCACGGAAACTCGAATACGAGCTGTTACGTAGTAGCAGCGAATCGCATCCATCGCAGTCTGGAGAGAACGATGACGAAGATTCTGATCGTGGAAGACGAAGCAGGACTCCGGCAGGGGCTGGAGATCAACCTGAGGCTGGAAAACTACGAGACCGTACAGGCGGCCGACGGCGATGAGGCCATCCGGCTCTTCCACGACGAGCAGCCGGACCTGGTGCTGCTCGACCTGATGCTGCCGAAGAAGAGCGGCTTCGAGGTGCTCGATCACATCCGCAAGGTGTCCAAGGCGCCGGTCATCCTGCTCACGGCACGCGGCCAGGAGACGGACAAGGTCCGCGGCCTGCGCGGCGGCGCCGACGATTACGTGACCAAGCCCTTCGGCCTGCAGGAGCTCTTCGCCCGCATCGATGCCGTGATCCGCCGCAGCGATACGGCCACGGCGAAGACCGTGTGCGAGGACGAGATCATCAAGCTCGACGCCGCCACGCGCGAAGCCTCGGCGGGCAATCAGAAGCTGAAGCTCTCACCGAAGGAGTTCGACCTCCTGATGTACCTGTTCAAGAACCGCGAGCGCGTCGTTCCGCGCGACGAGTTGCTCTCCCGCGTCTGGAACTACCGCGTCGACCTCAACCTGAACTCGCGCACCGTCGACACACACGTCACGCGCCTCCGCCGCAAGCTGCAGAAAGCCGTCGGCACGGACGCCGCCGTCATCGTCGCCGTCGCCAAGATCGGATACCGGTACCTCGGCGAAGCCCCGGCACCGGTGGGGAGCACGATGTAGACCATCACGGGGTATCAGGTATCGGCTGTCGGGTACCGGACTGTACTGTTACCCGTCACCCGGTACCTGTGTTTGACAGCCATCGAACGATAGGAGTACGGTACCCGGCCACATGAGCGCTCGCACCTGTTGCTGTACGTCGCAAGGTCCGTTCGACCGAACGGCGACGACGGCATAACGCGCTCGATCGCACTTCGGAATTCGCTTCGGACCCGGGTATCCCACCCGGGTCCTTTTTGTTTTGGCGCGAGTGAAAGGAAAGAAGGAGGAAACGATGCCCCACGGAAAGATCTACGACAACATCACGGAGCTGATCGGCAACACGCCCATGGTGCGGCTCCACAAGGTAGCCGACGCCGGCGCCGCGGAAGTGGTGGTGAAGCTCGAGTCGTTCAACCCGCTGTCCTCGGTCAAGGACCGCATCGCCATCTCGATGGTGGTCGAGGCGGAGAAGGCCGGCGAGCTGAAGCCGGGCGACACGATCGTCGAAGCAACCAGCGGCAACACCGGCATCGGCCTGGCGTTCGTGGCGGCCGCGCGCGGCTACAAGTGCGTGCTGATCATGCCCGACACGATGTCCGTCGAGCGCCGCAAGCTGCTCCAGGCCCTCGGCGCGGAGCTGGTGCTCACGCCCGGCCCGGCCGGCATCAAGGAAGCACAGCGCCTGGCCGGCGAGATCGCCGCGCAGCGCCCCGGCGGCTGGCTCTCGAAGCAGTTCGACAACCCGGCCAACCTCAAGATCCACCGCGAGACCACAGCCCAGGAAATTCTGCAGGACACGGCCGGCCAGGTCGACGCCATCGTGGCCGGCGTCGGCACGGGCGGCACGGTGACGGGCACGGGCCAGGTGTTCAAGAAGATCTTGCCGAAGACGCTGATCGTGGCCGTCGAGCCGGTGGAGTCGCAGGTGCTCAAGGGCGGGACGCACAATCCCCACAAGATCCAGGGCATCGGCGCCGGCATGATCCCGTCGATCTACGACGCCAACGTCGTCGACCGCATCTTCGACGTCAACTTCGACGACGCCGTGCGCGTGGCCCGGCGCCTGGCCACCGAGGAAGGCATCTTCGTCGGCATCTCCGCGGGCGCGGTGGCCTGGGCAGCGCTGGAACTGGCCAAGGAGCTCGGCGCCGGCAAGCGTGTCGTGGCCGTCCTCCCCGACACCGGCGAGCGCTATCTCTCGACAGCCCTCTTCGAGTACACCGACCTCGTGAACCAGCCGGCGACGACGCCCGCGATGTGGGCGGCGCAGCAGGCGGCGGTGGCGGCAGCAGCGCCGCAGGCGAACGCGTAGGCGGGCGTGCGGCGGGGCGGCGAGCGGGGGCGGGAGCCCCCGCTCGGGGTGCCCGGTAACAGGTACCAGGGTACCGGCAGGATGCGTGGAGGACGGACAATCCTGTCCGTCAAGCCGCAGACCACCCAAATGCCGGCCTCGGAGACGTTCTCTCGGGGGGACGGACAGGATTGTCCGTCCTCCACTCGGTACCTGCCTCCCGCCTCCCGCTCGGCGCCTCCCGCTCGCCCACCCGTAAACGCCCAACCGCCCGGCGCCGTTCGACTTTTTCCTGCCGCGCGGCTACTCGTTCATCGCCGCGGCCGAGAACCTTGCCGCCGGCTTCGAGAGCGTGGAGCACATGGTGGTCGGCTGGATGGGCTCCCGCGGCCGTCGCGAGAACATCCTCTCGGCCGAGTACGAAGACTGCGGCGTAGCCATCCTCGAAGGAAGCACCATCCATCCGTGGTGGCGTGGCAAGTCGGTGGTAGTCCTGTTCGGGAAGCCGCAAGCGGCGATGTCGCCGTAGGGCTGGTCACTCGTTTTCGCCCTTTCCGTGCTGGTGATGGCGGTTGTTTCGGCGGCCGTCCTGAAATCGATATCTGACGCTCAGCCATGAACGTCTTCGTCTCTGGCATCAACTTCAAGAATCCGGCAGTGAATGGCTCCGCGCCAGACATGAACGTCAGAAATTCAGCCATAAATGGCTCCGCCCCCAACATGAAAGTCAGAAATTTACGACTTAATGTCCACCCCCCAA
>CAZYTO010000152.1:0-14057 GCA_964650405.1 uncultured Thermoanaerobaculia bacterium
GCCGAACGTCATCTTCACCGTTAATCCTCGCGCCGTCGTCACGGCGCTCGGGGAGAGTCTCGAGAATCAACGCAGCACGTTCACGGTGGAGAACATCGGTTCGAGCAGCGTGCAGGTCATCATCGGGCGCCAGGAGATCGGCTCGGCGCCGTTCTTCTCCATCGTCGAGGACGCCGCGTTCATCACGCTCCCGCCGCGCACCCCGCGCACGTTCACCCTCCGCTACAGCGGCCCGCGCAAGGACGTGGCCGGCTCGTACCAGGGCGTGATCTTCGTGGCCTCCACAGGGCAGGGCGGCCTGGCCGTGACGCCGTACGCATTCGTGAATCTGAAAGTGGGCGGCGGCAATGCCTCGGTGCCGAAGTTCCTCGTGGACGGCCTGCCGTCGGATTACGCGGCCTTCCCCGGCTTCGGGGGCGACGACGCGACGCGGCCGTCGCGGCAGGTCACGATCCGCAACGACGGTACGGCCCCGATGGAGCTGGCCGCGGAGATCGGCCCCGACGTGTGGCTCGTGCCGAAGAGCGACTGGAACGCCACGGCGCTGGCGCCGGGCGCCTCGCGGACCATCGATCTCTTCACGCAGCGCAGCCGCGCGCCGAACGGCTCGCCGCTTCCCCGCTATACGTACTTCACCGTCCGCACCAGGGACGGCGCTTCGGCGCGTCTGCTCGTGCAGGACAACGACGCCCTGGCGGTCCGCGCCGGCCGGTCCTCCGCGCTCGACGCGACGACGCGATCGTTCTTCATTCCGGAGGTCGTGAGCAAGACGTCGCCGGCGGGGCACCGGCTGGTGACGCGGATGCGCCTCACGAACGCCGGCGGCGATGCCGTGCAGGCGGAACTGATCTTCACGCCGGCGGCCGCCGATGGGTTCGACGGACCCGGCGTGGTCCGTTCGACTGTCGTCGTTCCGCCGAATGACGTCGTGGCCATCACCGATCCCATCGTGCAGCTCTTCGGCCTCGCCGCTCCGGCCACCGGCACGATCGAAGTCCGCCTTCCGCGCGAGCGCGTGGGCCTGGTGGCCGTCCGCTCGTCCATCATCCCGCTCGGTGCGCCGGGCGGCTTCGAGACGCCGGTGGTTGCGCGCGGCGAAGGGGCCACCACCGGCGCGCCACACGTCCTCTACCTCCTGCCACAGTCCACTGTCTCGCTGACCGTGGCCGAGACGAGCGGGAACGACGGCGCGGCCGTGCGCATCGTCACGTTCGATGCGAACGGCACGCAGACCTCGACTCAGGGCCGCACGCTGGCACGCTATGGGAGCGTTCGCTTCGATAGCCTGACCGCGTCACGCATCGAGCTCGACGTTGACTCCGGCGGCGGCTCGGTGGTGGGCGTGGCCACGATCAGCACGGCCAGCGGCGAGTCGGGCGCCACGGTGCTCAGCCGCGCCGTCAGCGAGCAGACGTCCACCAGCTCGGCCGTGGCGCGCTCGTACAAGACCGGCCAGGCAGTGACCGCGTTGAGCGTGACCACCGTCGTTCCGCTCGTGAACGCCTACAAGACCTCCGTCAGCTTCGTTGCTCCGCCGTCCGTCAGCGCCACGTTCGACGCCGTCCTGCACACAGCAAGCGGCAGCAGCACCATCGGCACGATCAAGAGCGTCGTCATCCCCGCCGGTGGTACGCATGTCTACGCGGACATCATGAATGAGCTCTTCGGCGTGCCGGCCGGGCAGGGGAGCGTCTTCGTCACCGCTCCCTCGACGTCGAAGGTCTACGCCGTGGTCAACTCCGGCACGAGCTCGACCCCCGTACCCAGCTCCTTCCTGGCGCTGCCGACGACGCTCTCCGAGGCGCTGACCAGTGCCTCGGCGGCGGCTCAGAGGACGCTGTCGTACGACGGACTCGAACAGACGGCCGATCCGACACACGGCGACAAGTGGCTGCTCGTCCTCAACGAAGTGGCCGGGGCATCCGGCAGCGTCAACGTGCGGCTCTACGAAGCGGCCAATCGCACCAGCCCCATCGCCTCGGGCGACTTCCCGGTCGCCGCCTATCAGCAGCTCACGCTCAATACGGTCTTCGCGCAAATGGGACTCGACGAGCCCGACCGCCGGAAGGACCGCACCAACGTCGAAGTCGTCGTCACGGCCACGAACGGCGGCGCGCGCCTCGCGGCCACGGCCGTGGCGGTGAGCGTCGAGACGGGAGAAGCCCGGAGCTACGCGCTGACTCCGGCGGTGGGCGGCGGCACACCGAACGTCGTCTTCGTGGCGCCGGGAACGACGCCCGGACCGCCGTCGCCGGGCGGGAAGCGGCGGATCGTGAGCCACTGAGTGCGGCGCGAAAGGTGTTCGCACAACGAACCATTGGACGGCACTGTCAAATCGTTTTACGATATCCTCGATCGATCGAGGTGGATTGATGGCGCGAACCAAGGTCTCATCAAAGTACCAGGTAGTCATCCCGAAAGAGGTGCGATCAAAGGCCGGAGTGACCCCGGGGCAGGAATTCCAGGTAGTCACAAAGGGCGGGATGATTACGCTCGTCCCGGATCGACCTCTCTCCGAAATGCGCGGGTTCCTCCGGGGTATGCGCACAACCGGATTTCGTGAGAAGAAGGACCGATTTTGATTGTCGTCGATTCGTCCGGTTGGCTCGAGTTTTTCGCCGATGGCCCCTACGCTGACCAGTTCGCGGCAAGACTAAAGCGGCCGGAGAACGTTCTGACACCGACCATCGCACTCTACGAAGTCTACAAGTGGGTCAAGCGGGAACGATCTGAAGAGGATGCAGTCCGCGCGGTGGGGATGATGAAGAAAACCCGCGTGATCGACCTGACCGAGGAACTCGCACTCACTGCGGCCGACCTGAGCCTGGCCCACAAGACTGCGATGGCTGATTCAATAGTCCTTGCCGTAGCGCGTGCCTACGATGCGGAGCTCGTAACAACGGATGCCGGGTTCGAGGGTATCAGCGGTGTGACTCTTTTTCCGAAGAAGCGATCCAACTGAGACCAATGGTTTTAAGTTAGATCAAGGCCATTGCGGCTTCAGCCGTGGGCTACGGCTCTTTGTGCAGACTTCATGGTGACTTCTTACAGGTTTGCGGTCTGCGCGGCCACCATCCGCCAGCCGGCACGATCGGCAGATTCACACTTCGGCGCTGCTTTTCGCCGGCGTGATCGCAGAGAACATCGCTCCCACCCCGATCGTCGTCACCGCGCCGATGACTGTGTACCAGGGCCAGGCCACTTTCGTGGCGAAGGCCACGAGGCTGACGACTGTGATGCCGCCGATCATGCCGGCGATGGCGGCGGCGCGGGAGGCGCGGCGGAAGTTGGCCAGGAGGAAAACACCGAGGATCGGACCGTTGATGAGGGAGGCCACGGCCAGAGCTCGGTCGACCGCGGAGCGTGCCGTGCCTTGCAGGGCGAGAACAACGCCGATCTGCGCCAGGCCGGCGGCGATGGTGAGGATGCGCGACACGCGCAGGTAGTGCGAATCGTCCCGATTCGGAACGAACGGCTGGTAGAGATCGGCCAGGGCCGTGGCGGCGATGGAGTTGACCGACGGTGACGTGGCCGCGGCCAGGACGGCGGCGACCAGCAGGCCGGAGAGGCCGCTCGGCACGTGGTGCACGATGAAGTCGGGGAAGACCTGGTCGGGCGAGTGGAACGGCGCGGCGGCGGCCAGTGTGGCATAGCCGGCCAGGTGATCGGGGCGGTAGTACGCGAAGAGCAGGACGCCGATGGTCAGGAACCCGATGAACTGCATCAGGATCACCGCCCCCGAGGAGAGCAGCGCGAGCTGCGCCTTCCGCGGACTGGTGGTGCACAGATACCGCTGCACCATGTACTGGTCGGTGCCGTGCGTTCCCATGGTCAGGAAGCAGCCGCCGATGATCCCCGCCCAGAAGCCGTACGTACGCGTGAGGGACAGCGTGAAATCGAAGAGCTGGAACTTGCCGTAGGCGCTGCCGGCCGTCACCGCCGCCGCGAAGCCGCCCGGGATGAGGTGGATGAGGATCGAGCCGGCGGCGATGGCCCCGATGATGTAGACGCCCACGTGCAGGATCTCGGTCCAGATGACCGCCTCCATGCCGCCGGTGGCGGTGAAGAGGAGCATCACGCCGCCGATGATGATGACGGAGAGCGCGGCGGCCTGGCCGGGCGGAAGGGAGGGGAGAAAGGCCGTGAAGACCGACGTCATGACGATGGAGGTAAGGAGCAGCCGCACGCCGTCAGCCACCGTCCGCCCGCCGATGAAGAGCGTCGCGGCCAAGCTGCGCACTGCGCCGCCGAAGCGCGTGTGCAGCAGCTCGTAGATGGTCAGCAGGTTCCGCCGGAAGTAGGCGGGGATGAAGACGATGCAGATGACGATGCGTCCGAGGAGATAGCCGAAGACGATCTGCAGGAAGGTGTAGTTGCCGCCGCGGGCGAAGGCGATGCCCGGGATGGAGACGAAGGTGATGGCCGACGTTTCCGTGGCCACGATCGAGCCGGCGATGGCCCACCACGGCAGATCGCGCCCGGCCAGGAAGTAGTGGCGCGTCGTCTTCTGCCGCTTCCGGCACCAGAAGCCGATCGCGACGACCGCGGCAAGGTAGGCGACGATGATGACGAGGTCGATCGCGTGCAAGTGAAACTGATTGTACCGGACACTAATCCTTTAGTAGGGGGTTCACGGTACCCGTGATCAGGCGGGCGCCGCGCTGGTAGGTGACGTAGGCCCAGGCCCACTGCAGCATGACCAGGACGCGGTTGCGGAAGCCGATGAGGAAGAAGATGTGGACGGCCAGCCAGGCGAAACAGGCCGGGAAGCCGGTGAGGGAGAAGCCGGGAAACTGGGCGATGGCGGCGGCGCGGCCGATGGTGGCAAGCGAGCCTTTGTCACGGTAGCGGAAGACGCCGCGTGCCGCGTTGCCGCGGGTGAGGCCCGTGAGCATCCTGCCGGCGAACGTTCCCTCCTGGATGGCCGCCGGGGCCACTCCCGGCACGAGCGAGCCGTCGGGACGTTTCACCGCAGCGAGGTCGCCGATGACGAAGACGTCGTCATGGCCGGGGATGGTGAGATCGGGATTCACCTCCACGCGTCCGGCGCGGTCCAGCGGCACGCCCAGCGAACGGGCCAACGGCGATGCCTGGACGCCCGCAGCCCACAAGACCGTGCGGGCGGGGATCTCACGCTCGCCGATCTTCACCTTGTGAGCGTCGACTGACGTGACGATCGCGCCGGTGAGGACCTCGACGCCGAGGTCCCCCAACTGCCGGCGGGCGCTCTCGGAGAGCTTCGTCGAATACGTCGGCAGCACGTGGTCGTGCCCTTCCACGAGGATGACTCGCGCGCTGGAGGGATTGATGCGCCGGAAGTCGCGGAGCATCGTCTGCCGGGCGATCTCCGACAGCGCGCCGGCCAGCTCCGCCCCGGTCGGGCCGGCCCCGACGATGACGAACGTCAGCCAGGCTGCCTGCTTCGCCGCATCCGTCTCGCGCTCGGCGGCTTCGAAGGCCAGCAGCACGCGGCGGCGGATCTCCAGGGCGTCCTCGATCGTCTTCAGCCCCGGCGCGTCGGGCTCCCACTCGGGGTGTCCGAAATACGAATGCGTGGCGCCCGTGGCGATGACGAGGTAGTCGTAGTCGATGGCTCCGTCCGCGAGGACGACGCGTTTGGCCGCCGTGTCGATCGACTGTGCCTCACCGAGGATGACGTCCGCGTTGGCTTGCTTCGCCAGCACGGCCCGGATCGGATAGGCGATATCGCTCGGATTCAGCGCCGCCGTGGCGACCTGGTAGAGCAGGGGCTGGAAGAGGTGATGGTTGCGCCGGTCGACGAGGGTCACCCGCGCCTTGGCCTTGCGCAGATGCCGCGCCGCGTACAGGCCGCCGAAACCGCCTCCCAAAATCACAATTCTAGGTTGGCTCTGGCCGGTTTGTTCTTGCATCGAACCTCATGAGGTACGCGAAGGGATGACCGCGTTTTTCCTTATCAGCCTTTCAGCCTTCCAGCCTTCGCTTCTACTTCCGTACCATCTCCTGCCCGAACAACACCATGCTGCGAACGTGCCCGTCGGTCGCATCGGAGCGGAACTCCACCAGCTCGTCGTATTCGTTCACCTCGTCGAGCATGCGGAAGGTGTCGTAGTGCCAGTGCGTCAGCGGCAACGGCGTACGGGCCCAGTGCAGGACGAGCGCGCCGCCTTCTAGGGCGACGGTGGCCGTGCCGTAGCCGGAGCTTTCATACGTGCCAGTGTAGGCGGCGAGATCGTGGGAGGGCTTCGTATCGGGAATGCGCTTCGCCTCGCGCTCGCGTTTCGCGGTGGCTTCGCGCTCGTCGGACTTCCGGTCCGCGGCCAGGAGGAACGCGTTCCAGTCGCGCGTCGCACCGCCGAGGATGCGGTCGAGGATGGCATTGCGGACGGAGACGGGCCCCAGCCCGCGGCCGATGTTGGTCATGACCACGATGCCGGCATGACGGTTCGGCAGGAGCGCCACCTGCGTGCGGAAGCTGTTCAGTGCTCCGGCGTGAACGATGAGCATCTCCCCGCGGTAGTCCATCACGTTCCAGCCCATGGCGTACGAGGCCACGTTCGTCTCCGGGCTCGTCTCGCGCGACTCGGCGTCGCGGCGCAGCACGAGCTGCGGCATGTGCGTCTCATCGAGGGCGGCCTGCGAGACGAGGCGCTTGCCGTCGATCATTCCGCCGGCGAGCTGGAAACGCAGCCACTGCGCCATGTCTCGTGCCGACGACTTGATCGTGCCTGCCGGGCCGAGGACGTCGTAGTTCATGAACGTGTTCGGCAGGGCGCAGGGCGCGCTCGTCACCGGTCCCGGACCGGTCTTCAGACAATCCGTCTTCCAGCGGTAGCTCGCGGCGTGGTCGGAGGCGTTCCACTCCGCGAAGGTGATGCGCGAATGCGTCATGCCCAGCGGCGTGAAGATGCGCGTACGGATGAAGTCCTCCCACGGCGTCCCTGCCGCGGCGGCCACCGACTCGCCGGCGGCGACGAACATGAGGTTGTTGTAAATGTATCCGGTGCGGATGGGGCGCGCCGGAGGCAGGGCGATGACGCGGTGCAGCAGCTCATCGCGCGACATACTGGTCAGGTCCCACAGCTCGTCATGCCTCCCCAGGCCGCTGCGATGCGAGACGAGATCGCGCAGGGTCAGCAGGGCATCGGTATTCGGATCGGCCACGCGGAACCACGGCAGGTGCTTGCGCACGGGGTCGTCCCAGTCGAGCTTCTTGTCGTCGACGAGCATGGCCATGGCCGTGGCGGTGAAGGCCTTCGTGGCCGAGGCGATCTCGAAGAGCGTGTCGGCGGTGACGGGCTTGTTCGTGCCGAGGTCCGCGACGCCGTAGCCCTTGGCCAGCACGACCCTGTCGTCGAGGACCACGGCCACGGCCAGCCCGGGCGCGTGCCAGGCCGTCAGGGCATCGGCGGCGATGCGGTCGACGGCGGCGGGATCGAGGGCTTGTGCGTGGAGGGTGACGGCGGTTAGGAGCGCGGCGAAGAGGAACAACGGACGTCGCATCGTGGCATTCTATCCACGTGAGACGACGGCTGGCCGTGCTGTTCTTCGTGTTCTCCTTCCTGTCCTGCGCGAACGTGCAGGTGTTCCAGGGCGTCGCGTCCGACACGCTCTACTTCGGCACGCAGATCCCGGCCGGAGGCGTGGTCAGCGACGCGGAGTGGCAGCAATTCGTCGCCGACGTCATCACGCCGCGCTTCCCCGACGGCTTCACCACGTGGGAAGCGAACGGCCAGTGGCGCGACCAGAAGGGCGTCATCGAGCACGAACGGACGCACATCGTGCAGATCGTTCGTCCGGACGAAGCGAAGATCCGCGAGATCATCGAGATCTACAAGAAGCAGTTTCACCAGGAAGCGGTGATGTGCGTCAGCTCGGAGGTGGGGCTGGCGTTCCGCTGAGCAACGACGGGACACCGTTGGATGTGATGTCCCCCCCGCAACCCCGCAACGCAACCCCGCATGTCGCAACCCCGCAACCCGCAAGGCAACCCAGCAAGTTACACTCCCGCCACTCATGGAGCTTCGGCGGGACATCGGTCTGTGGCGCGGCATCGCGCTGAACATGATCGACATGGTCGGGATCGGTCCGTTCATCACCATCCCGCTGATCCTCTCGGCCATGGGCGGCGGGCGGGGCATGCTGGCGTGGCTGCTGGGCGGACTGCTGGCCATTTCCGACGGCCTCGTCACCGCGGAGCTCTCGGCGGAGCTGCCGGCGTCCGGCGGTTCGTACGTCTTCCTCCGCCAGGCGTACGGGCCGCTGGGACGGCTCATCTCGTTCCTCTTCCTGTTTCAAATCCTCTTTTCGGCGCCGCTGTCGATGGCTTCCGGCTGCATCGGTTTCGCCAACTACCTGACCCAGCTCGCGCCGGCGACGAAGGGGTACGAGAACGTGGCCGCGGCGATCATCTGCGTCCTCACCACGCTGCTGTTGCTGCGCCGCATCGAGTCCATCGGCAAGTTCTCGATCGCGCTCTGGGCGGGAGTGATGGCCACCCTGGCCATCGTCATCATCGCGGGCCTGCCGCACCTCCGCGTCGAGGCATTCACCTTCTGGCGCGCCCCCCGCCTCGATCATCACCTCGGCTATGCCGGCCTCGGCGCGGCACTGATCTACGCGGTCTACGACTACCTCGGCTACTACAACATCTGCTACATCGGCGACGAGGTCCACGAGCCGGCCAAGACCATCCCGCGGGTGATCGTCATCTCCATCCTGGCCATCGGCGCGATCTATCTCGTGATGAACGCCTGCATCGTCTCCGTGCTGCCGATGCAGCAGGCCATGACGTCCAAGACGGTCGTCGGCGACTACCTGGCCATGCTGCTCGGAGCGCAGTGGGCCCGGCTGGTGACCATCCTCATCCTCTGGACGGCGTTCGCCTCCATCTTCTCGCTGATGCTCGGCTACTCGCGCATCCTCTTCGCGGCCGCGCGGGACGGCAACTTCTTCGGACTCTTCTCAACCCTGCACACCAAGCACGCGTATCCCTACGTCTCCATCCTCTTCCTCGGCGCCGTCGCGACCTGTTTCACGCAGTTCTCGCTCAAGCACGTCCTGCAGGCCATCCTCTCCATCCGGGCCATCGTTCCCTTCATGGCCCAGATCGCCGGAGCGGTGATCCTGCGCCTCCGCGAGCCCGACCGCCCCCGCCCCTTCCGCATGTGGCTCTATCCGCTACCGGCCATCATCGCCCTAGGCCTCTGGGGCTTCATCGTCAGGTCACCCGAGAAGGGCCTCCGCGTCGGCGGCCTGTACGTGATGGCGGCAGGGGTCGTCTTCTATCTCGGCCGTTACCTGCTGGAGCAACGACTCAGGCCTGATGATCAGCAGGTGCAGCGCTGAGAAGACGAAGCAACTCAGTCACTCGTAACCCCGCAACCTCGTAACCCCGCAACCTCGTAACCCCGCAACCATCACCGGTGGCCGCGAACGACCACGTTCACCGCCGCGACGACCTTGAGCCGTTTGTCGGTCGTGCCATCGGTCATCGGATTGGTGACGACGGCGCGGCGGCCGTGCTTCTGCCACCAGCGGCCGACGTAGGTCAGGGCGCCGATCCTGGCCACGACCAGCTCGCCGCTCGCAGCGCGGCCCTTGGGGCGATTCTCCAGCACGAGCAGGTCGCCGTCCTCGATGTCGAGCGGGTGCATCGAGTCGCCGCGTACGCGGAGCACGAGCTCCTGGCCTTCGATGAGCGAAGCGGGGAGCAGGACTTCCTCTCCGCGGACGCTCTCATCGACGGGCTCGCCGTTGCGGATTTCGCCGGCCAGCGGGACCTTGTTCACTCCCTCCCCGGCGGCGACGGAGTCGCGGGCCTCGAGGTCGATGTGGCGGATGGTGGTCTTCGGGAACTCGACCACCACGCCGCCGTTGCCTCCCACCAGTGCCTCGGCGCGGGCCAGGAGCGTCTGGGCGCGGAGTGCGTCGACGCGCGCCTCGCGTAGCGTATCTGCGAGGAGCGGAACGTTGACGCCTGCATCGGGATTCGCGGTCGTGCGGAGCGAAATCCCGCCGAGGTCGATCTCGGTGAGGTCGAGCACGAGGGCGACCTTGGTGAGGACGTTGATGGAGATGTTGGCGCCCTTCTCGAGGGCGGCCAGATGGCGGCGGCTCACACCGGCCAGGCGGGCGAGCTTGGCCTGGGTGAGACCGCGGCGGATGCGAGTGGTGCGGACGGTATCGCCAAGCATGATTAGTAACCTATAAGTTACTAGCGACTGAAGCATGCCAGTAACTCCGATACATTGCAAGTGAGTCCCCGTCAGGGACATGCGAGGAGGGAGCTCGCATGCGGCTGCGGGTGTGCTCACGTCATGCGACAACTCTCCCACAGAAGAGCAAGAGGGCCCGCAATTACTACCCTGTGTAGAGTTTGCGGCGCTCGGGCCCTGCGGCGGAGGCCTGCTCCAGAGAGAAGCGCCTGTGCAGGTTAAGTTGCCATGCGCCCGTCCGGCGTTCATGATTGACACCTATCCTGCTCCTGTTAAAATGCAGAATATTGCACATGACTACACGACTGGAGCAGTTCATCAAGAGTCGGGGGATCAAACCGGCACACCTGGCACGGGAGTCCGGATACAGCCGCCAGCATCTTCTGCGGATCCGGATGGGACGGATGGAGCCGACACGACGCTGCATCGCGGCGATCGTGGCGGCCTGCCGCCGTCTTTCGCGCGAAGCGGTGAAGCCGACGGATCTCTTCGACCTGGAGGGTGAGCCCTAACCTCCCGCGGCGAGGGCAGGACCGCGCGCAGCGCCTCGGGCGTCCCTGCGTGCGGAATCCTGCACCGGCCGGCGGGTGAGGGTGCGGAAGGGAAGTCCACGGAGAGTAGACACGGAAAAGGGGCACGGGGCGGGGGGACGCGGGTCGAAGATGAACGTGAAGGACCAGGGCCGGTCCTTTTCGAAGGCTGGAAGGCTGGAAGGGCGCGAGAGCCATTGGATGCGCGCATGACTGCCTTTCGTCGAGGCCTCGGCCTTCGGATTCAGTCGTCCACGCCGGGTAAAGCCTCAGGTCGTCCCCTTCCAGCCTTTCCGCCTTCCAGCCTTTCAGCCCTTGCTCCCCGCCGTCACCGTTCGTTCACTGTCCTTTCACATTCCATCCGCTAGCATCCTCCGCGCAAATTCACGCCGCGCACTTCACACCTCTGGGGGGACTTTCTGATGAGACGTGCCCTGTCGCTCGCGAGCGGCCTGCTCGCGTTGGCGTTCGTTGCCTGCTCCGCCGGTACCATTCACTCCACATCCAAACCGCTCGTTCCCATGGCTTCCGCGGCTGCGGCACCGGCCACGGCACCCGCCGCGGCAGCTTCGCCCGCCGCCCCGCTCTTCGAGCCTCACGGCTTCGATGTGACCGGGATGAACACGTCCGTCAAGGCCTGTGACGACTTCTACACGTATGCCGTCGGCAAGTGGCGGGAGACGCATCCGCTCGATCCGCACTATTCGCGCTTCGGCCGGTTCGAGGAAGTGGCCGAGCGCAACCGCGACAAGCTGCGGGCCATCCTCGACGCCGACGTCAAGTCGGATGCGAAGAAGGGCTCCACGTCCCAGAAGGTGGGCGACTTCTACGCCGCCTGCATGGACGAGGCGGGGATCGAGGCCAAGGGCCTCACGCCCATCAAGGGCTACCTCGACAAGATCGACAAGATCTCCTCGCGCGAGCAGCTCACCGCCGCCATCGTCGATCTGCACCAGGCCGGCTTCGGCCCGCTCTTCCGCCTCGGCGGCGGGAACGACTTCAAGAACTCCAAGATGATCATCGCCCAGCTCGGCAGCGGTGCCATCGGCCTGCCCGACCGCGACTACTACCTGCGCGACGACACGCGCTTCAAGGACACGCGCGCGAAGTATGCCGACCACGTGGCCAAGATGCTGGTCCTGGCCGGCGAGACGCCGGAGGCGGCGAAGGCGGACGCCGACCGCACCCTGCAGCTCGAGACCAAGCTGGCCTCGGCCACCCTGCCGCGCGTCGAGATGCGCCAGCCGGAGAACACCTACCACATCACCACCATCGCCGACTTGCGCACCATGTCGCCGGCCATCGACTGGCCGGCCTACCTGAAGACGATCGGCGTGGACCAGGCCACCATCAACGTCAGCCAGCCGAAGTACATGCAGTCCATCAGTCAGTTGCTCAACGACGTCCCCCTCGAGGACTGGAAGGCTTACCTGCGCACGACCGTGCTCGACGAGACCGCGGCCACGCTGCCCAAGGCCTTCGCCGAGGAGGACTTCAACTTCCGCGGCCGCGTGCTCTCCGGCACGAAGGAGCAGCAGGAGCGCTGGAAGCGCTGCGTGCGCGCCACCGACGGCAACCTCGGCGAGCTGCTCGGCCAGGAGTACGTGGCCAAGTACTTCACCCCCGAGGCGAAGGCGAAGATGAATTCGCTCATCGACAACCTCGTCAGCGCGCTCAAGGAAGACATCCCCACCCTGAGCTGGATGGGTCCGGAGACGAAGCAGGCCGCGCTGGGCAAGCTCAATGCCTTCCGCCGCCGCATCGGGTACCCGGACAAGTGGCGCGACTACTCCGCGCTGACCATCAGCCGCGATTCGTTCGCCGCCAACAGCCTGGCCACGCGGCGCTTCAACCGAAACCGCAACCTGGCCCGCATCGGCAAGCCGGATGACCCGAACGAGTGGACCGGCTTCACCCCGCCCACGGTCAACGCCAGCTACAACCCCACCCAGAACAACATCACCTTCCCGGCCGGCATCCTCCAGCCGCCGTTCTACGATCCGAACGCGGACGACGCCTACAACTACGGCGGCATCGGCACGGTCATCGGCCACGAGATGACGCACGGCTTCGACGACCAGGGCGCGAAGTTCGACGCCGACGGCAACCTGCGCAACTGGTGGACGAAGGAAGACCTGGCGAACTTCCAGCAGCGCGCGGACTGCATCATCACCGAGTATTCCGAATTCAACGTCGCGCCGGCCAAGGACGGCCAGCAGGCCATCAACATCAACGGCAAGCTGGTGACGGGCGAGTCGATCGCCGACCTCGGCGGCGCCACGCTGGCCCTGCGCGCCTACCAGAAGTCGCTGGCCGGGAAGGAGCGTCAGAACATCGACGGCTTCACGCCCGAGCAGCGCTTCTTCTTCGGCTTCGCCCAGGTGTGGGGCGAGAACATGGCGCCGGAAGAAGCGACCCGCCGCGCCCTGACCGACCCGCATGCCCAGGGCCCGTTCCGCGTCAACGGCACAGTGCAGAACATGCCGGAGTTCTTCAAGGCCTTCCACTGCGAGGAGGGACAGAAGATGGTGCGCGACGCGTCGAAGCGTTGTTCGATCTGGTGACGGGCGAGCGGCTGGCGGCGAGCGGCGAGCGGGAAGAGATCCCGCCGCCGCTCGTCGAAAAACCGGTTGCGGGGTTGCGAGGTTGCTGGGTTCTCTGAGCAACCCGGCAATTCCAGGAACCCCGCAACCCCGTAACCTCGCAACCCCGCAACCCCGCAACCTCGCAACCTCGTAACCTCGCAACCTGCCTGCATGAGCCAATACCCACTCGAACCGACACCCGAACAGGCCCGCCGCGTCATCGACGAGGCGGCGCGGCGTGTGCTGGCGCACCTGGCGTCACTCCCGTCGCAGCCGGCCCAGAACGTCGAAGGGGCCGTCGACTACGCCCGCACGCTGATCGAGCCGTTGCCCGAGCATGGCGAAGCGTACGAAGCGCTGCTCGATCACCTCTTCGATGATCTGATCCCGCGTTCGTTCAATGCCGCCGGCCCCGGATACCTCGCGTACGTGCCGGGCGGCGGAATCCTCCATGCCGCCATCGCCGACTTCATCGCCGATGCCGTCAACCGCTACGTCGGCGTCTTCGCCGCGGCACCGGCGCTGGCCCAGATCGAGGCGAACGTCGTGCGCTGGCTCTGCCAGATCGTGGGCTACGGAAAGGGGAGCGGCGGCGTGCTGACCACCGGCGGCTCGCTGGCGAACTTCATCGCCATCGTCGCGGCGCGGAAGGAGCTGCTGCCGGAAGACTTCCTGCGCGGAACGCTCTACTGCGGCGATCAGATCCATCATGCCTTTCAGAAAGCGGCCACGCTGGCGGGCTTTCC
>CAZYTO010000153.1:0-10853 GCA_964650405.1 uncultured Thermoanaerobaculia bacterium
CCCAGCCGCCTTTGGTGCCGGTACATGTCCAGGGGGCGCGGCCGATGCGGAGGAGCAGCGTGCGGCCCTCCGTCCCGGCGTAGGCGGGCGGGAGGGCGCGGACGCTGAAGTCGAGGAGGCGGTCGAGCCACGTCCGTTCGAGGAGGAGATCGCCACGACCGGCGGCGTCGCGGATCTGCATCTGGTGGTGCCACCACTCCGTGTACTCACGGCCGGTGTCCATCCAGACGGCGGACCGGCCCTCCCCCGCCCACAGGACCGCAATAGGGGCCTCGGCGTCGGGATCGAGAGATTCAAAGAAGGCCGCCACCCACGGCCCGGCGACGGCGTGCAGGTCGACGAGGAGCCGCGGGCTGAGACGCTGCGCGAAGGCCACGCCGCCGGCGTTGAGGGTGTTGATGAGGTCGAGGACGCTGGCCGCGCCCTCGACCCTGGCGCGGTGGCCGTCGCGGTGGCCGGCCAGTCTGCGGAGCTGCGTGTCGAGCAGGTGCGCGACGACGTCGCGCACACGCCACTTCGGGGCGACCGTGGGGCGCTGCCAGTCGTCGGGTTTCAAGCTCTTGAGCAGGGCCATCAGCTCGGCGTGGAGCGGGGCGAAGAGATGGGCAACGTTGCGCTTCGGGAGCGGCATCGCGGGAAGGATAGCCCAGGAGATTCCCCTCACCCCGGCTCCTCCGCTGAGCGCATCGAAGCCGATTCACCGCCTGTCGCATTGCGCTGCGGAGCCGACCCTCTCCCGTGGGGAGAGGGTGGGGTTCGCGCATCCGTCCGGCAACCCTCGGTGCGTTCTTCAGGTGCCTCTGCGGTCCGGCGATTCCCGTCTTTGCTTCTCAGCGATCACACAGCGAATCGCATCATTGCCACCAGAGCGTCACGCATCGTTACCGCCAGCGCGTCAGCGCATCGTCTCCGCCAGCGCGTCAGCGCGAACCCCACCCTCTCCCCGCGGGAGAGGGTCGGCTCCATAGCGCAATCCTGACGACTGTGAATCGCCTTCGATGCACTCAGCGGAGGAGCCGGGGTGAGGGGCTCCCTTTGAAGTACGAAACCTCCGAAGATGTGGCATTTCGCGCCCTCGGCAATCGGCACTCATCACTCGGCACCCCCGGGCGCCCTACGCGTGTCCCCCCGCGTACTTCTTCTCCCCTGCCTCGATGCGGATGGGGAGCCGGTTCTGCGACGGCGGCAGGGGGCACGTCGCGTACGTGGTAAAGGAGCACGGCGGGTTGTAGGCGTGGTTGAAGTCGACGATGGTCTTGCCGTCGGGGCCGGGGGGCTTGGCGTAGAGGTAGCGGGCGGCCCCGTAGGTCTCTTTGCCGCTGGTGGCGTCGCGGAAGATGAGGAAGAGGTCGGTCTCGCCCTGTTCGAGGATCGGCTGGAGGCGGTACTCCTTGCCGTCGAGGGTGAAGACCAGGACGCCGGGCGAGGTCTCGTCACTGACCATGCCCAGGACGTTGGTGATGGCGATCTTCTTCTGGGGGTTGAAGGGCTCGAAGTGCGCTTCGACGCGGTACTTCGGATCGGCATCGAAGTAGTCGAGGCCCTTGAAGTGCGTGCGGGCCTCGCTGTTGGGGTCCTTCACGCGCAGACCGTAGCGGTCGCCGTTCTTGTCCGCGCGCTTGATGAAGAGGAACGAGAGCGACCCGGCATGGACGACGGTCGGATGCGCATCCCCGTCGTCCTTCAAATCGACCGGCGCCGCGAGGGGCTTGCCGTCGATGGTGAGGGCGGGATCGGGCTGCAGCGTGGCCCTGGCGCCGGCGAGCGCAACGTGTGCGGTGACAGGCGGCGTGGACGGCAGCTCGACGGCGTTGTCTCCTTCACGCAGCCAGTCGAGGCCGACGAGGGAGAGCCAACTGTCTTCCTTCAGCAGCTTGTCGTGACGGGTCTGGCGCCACTTCATCTCCTCGTCGCGGAAGGCCTTCGCCTCCGCGGAATCGGCGGTCTGAGAGGTTTCGTGGCAGGCGGTGGCGGCAACGAGCAGGGCGGCAAGGGGGAGGAGGCGGGGCTTCATGGTGCGCTAGGATAGCCGCTCCGGTACTTTCGTTTTGTAGCGTTCGCGTGTCTAACATGTGTGGACAAACTTGCAGCCTTGCCGTTCGGGGAGCGGGAGCGTAGCCGGGTGCTCCTTCCGTGGAACGACGAGGGCCGGCTGCTGAAGGCGATCCGCGCAGGGGACCGGGCCGCTGCGGAAGAGATCGTCGAGCGGACATACACCGGGGTGTTCGCGGCGTTGTATCAACTGTGCAGCGATCGTGAACTGGCCGCTGACCTGACCCAGGAGACGTACCAGAAGGCCTGGGCGGCGCTGGGCGATTTCGACGGCCGCTCGCGGGTCTACACCTGGCTGTACCGCATCGCGTATCGAACGTTTCTGAATCACATTCGTACACCGAACCGGACGACGTCGCTCGATGCGGAGACGTCCATGGACGTCCGGGATACCGCGCCGACGGCCGAGGAGGTGGCCGGGGAGCGGGCGGAATCGGACTCGATCCAGCGGGCGGTGATGGGCCTGCCGGACGATCTCCGGTTCACGGTGACGGCGCATTTCTGGGGCGGCCTCGAGGTGAAGGAGGTCGCGAAGATCGAGGGGGTCACTCCGGCAGCGATCCGCAGACGGCTGCATGTGGCCTTCGAGCAACTGGGACCGATGCTCGAAGGGTCTCTGGTGAAGAAGGATGTCCGATGAAAGCCAACCGTAAGGCAGACCTGCAGCGCAAGCTCACGCTCCGCGTGGTCCCCACGCCGCCGGCCGGGCTGGCGGAGCGCATCAAGAGCGACATCCCCAAGCACCTCCCCACCGCGACCGAGCTGGACCGCCGCCGCCTGGGCAGCGCCATCGCCTTCAACATGCGCGTGGCTGCCTCGGTGCTGCTGCTCGTCGGCTCGCTCTTCTTCGCCCTGCACCTGCTCAACCGCGCCTACCAGGAAGATGAATCGAAACTGGCCGACTTCAGCACCGCACTGCAGAAGAATGCCCCCCCGCCTGCCTCCGTCTCCCCCGCGCCGAAGCCGCAGCGGAGCGAGCCGCAGGTGGTGACGAGCACGGACCAGCCGCCGAAGGTGGTGGCACCGCCGCGGAACGCGGTCGCGCAGGCAGCGCCCTCCGCGCCGCAGCCACAGGCGCAGTATGCCTACGAGATACAGGAGCAGGAGAGGCTGAGCGATGTCCAGTCGAAGTTCGCTCAGCCGAAGGACGATCAGCTCAAGCGCGGCCTGGCGAACGGCCGGCTGCAGATCGCCGATGCGGACAACGGGCCCGCGGGCGAAAGGCGCCGTGAGCGGCAACTGCTGCAACGCGACGAGAAGGACACGGACTCCCGGAAGAAGGCCAAGGAAGAGACAAGGCGCCTGGACGGGGTTGCGAGCGCGAACGACAACGAGGTGAAGTCTCTTGGCTACCTCGACAAGACGCAGCGCGCCGCGTCCGCTCCCGCGCCGGTCGTGGCCGCGAACACGCCGCCTGCCGCGCTGGATCGTTCGTCCGTCCAACCCGCGCCCCCGCCTCCCGCATCGGCATCAGCCGCGGCAGCACCGAAGCCTGCCACGGTTCCCGCTCCGATTCCGCAGACCACCAGCGGTTACGACTACACGAATACGGCGCCCCGGACTGCCGCGCCCGCAGAGGCGAAAATGCGTCCGGCACCGCAGCCCGCGACTGGCACGGCTGCTCCCGCAGTGGCCGAGAGCACCGTGGTCACCGCCGAGGCGCCGCTGCTGGCGGAAAAGATCACGATCCAGAAAGGGGCGAAGGCGGGGTCGAGCTTCGTCGCCTCGGCCCAGGCGGCAGACCTCCTGGCCATCGGCGCACCATCGACGGTGTTCGGCTACGCGCTGACAGGGAAGTCGCTGGAGCCCGCCTCGCTGGTCCAGCGCTTAACGGCACCTCCCACCCGCCCCCGCCACGGCGTGCGGGTGGAGGCCGACGCCGCACCGGCGCCGCTCGACGCGACGAAGAAGGTGCTGCGCGTCTCGATCGATACGGCCGCCCTGACCGGGGAGCCCGGATCGTCCCCGGCACCGCTGGCCGCCGACGCGCAGTGGGAGATCGTGTTCAACGGCGACGCCGTGATGTCGCACCGTGTCGTGACGGGCGAGCCGTCGACGCGCGAGCACGTGCTGGTGGAGGGAGTGTCCGTCACGGCGCTCTACGAGCTGGAGCTGAAGCCGTCCCTGCCGCGCAGCACGATGGTGGCGACGGTGCGCATGCATTACCGCTCGCTCGCCGACGGCCACGAGCAGCCGATCGAGCGCGAGATCCGGGTACGGGACATGGCGCCCTCCTGGGCCGCGGCTCCGGCGCGCACGAAGCGCGCCTCGCTCGCGGCGGCATTCGGCGAAGCGCATGCACGCGGCGAGGACACGGCCGCCATCGCGGAGAAGGCGCGGGCCATGGGGTTTGCGGAGCTGGCAGGGGTTCGCTGATTCCTAATCGCTTATTCGCTTATTCGCTTATTCGCTTATTCGTTTATTCGCTTATTCGCTGTTCGCGTTCACTCTTCGCTCGTGCCGGAAGGAGACCCCTCACCCCGCCGCTCCGCTGAGAGCTCTCCGACGACTCGTTTCCTGCAACTTGGCGCTCCGCGGCGACCCTCTCCCGCCGGGAGAGGGTGTTGCTCGCCTCGCTGGTCGCTGCTCGTTGTTCGCTGCTCGCTGTTCGCTGGTCGGAAGTCGCGCGGCTTTATCAAGCCGCCCGCAAATCCGCTGGCGAGACGCTGGGAGCCACCCTCTCCCGGCGGTAGAGGGTGGCCGCGGAGCGCACGTCGCCGGGAGCGAAGGCGTCACCGGGCAGTCAGCGGAGCGGCGGGGTGAGGGGCTTCTCGCGAGACAAGCGAAGGCGAACGGCGAGCAGCGAATAAGCGATTAAGCGAATCAGCGAACCTACCTCTTCCGTCCCCCGCCGAAGTTGCGGATGGACTGGAAGTGGACGTCGAAGTAGTTGGCGGCGGCGCGGAGGGCGCGGGTGACGACGAAGGCGTCGCGGTTGGGGATGGCCTCCAGGGCGGCCCGCATGTTTTCGGGGAGCTTGGCACGGCAGCGGCGGCAGAGGGCGTTTCCGACGGTCTTGTTGAGATCGCAGCGAGGACAGCGCGGACGTTTCGCCAGACCGGCGACATCATCTTTGTTGTAGGTCATCAGTCTCTCTCTCCGAAACCGTTTTCAAAGTATACGGAGCAGCCCCGGGAAACGTCGGTGAGCAAGGATACAATCCCGCGCAAACAGAGTGCCGAGTGCCGAGTGCCGAGAGTCCCTGCCGGATTCTCGGCACTCGGCACTGCGCACTCGGCACCTGGAAGGAGAATCATGGGCCAGATGGTGGAGTTCCCGTCGAACGGTCACACCTGCCAGGGTTATTTTGCAAGTCCGGAGCCGGGAAAGGGGCCGGCGGTGGTGGTGATCCAGGAGTGGTGGGGGCTGGTGCCGCACATCGAGGACCTGGTGAACCGTTTCGCCGCGGCCGGTTTCTGCGCGGTGGCCCCCGATCTCTTCCATGGCAAGACGACGAAGTCGCCGGATGAGGCGGGGAAGTTGCTTATGGAGCTCGACGCCGACCGGGCCGAGCGGGAGATTGCCGGGGCCGGCGAGTATCTCCTCTCCCGCTCCGAGTGCTCGACGAAGTCCTACGGCATCATCGGCTTCTGCATGGGCGGCGCCCTGGCCCAGTACGCCGCGACGAAGCAGCCGAAGGCCGGCGCCGCGGTCAGTTTCTACGGCGGCTTCCGGACTGTGAATTACGAGTGGGAGAACCTCCGCGCTCCGCTCCTGCTGGTCTACGGCGAGAACGACAAGGGCGTCCCACCCTCCGGCGGCTATGAGCGCGAGACGATGCTGAAGGCGCTCGGCAAGACGGTGGTGGTGGTGGTGTACCCGAACGCCGGTCACGCCTTCTTCAACGACGCCCGCCCTCAGGTCTACAACGCCGAGGCGTCGGCGGATGCGTGGAAGCGAGCGATTGAGTGGTTTCGCGCGCACTTGAAGTGAGACGTGACGGGGCGAGCTTCTTCTGCCTTCTGCCCTCCGCCTTCTGACTTGGTGTATCGTCCGCGCCCGTGTCGTCCTTCCGGTACGTCCTCTTCTTCGCCTTTCTCCTCTTCTGCGTGACGCCCTGGGCGTCGCCGCCGATCGCGCTGGCGCTCGGTCTGGTCCTGGCCCTGACCATCGGGAATCCGTTCGGCAAGCAGACGTCGAAGCCGACGAAGCTGCTGCTGCAGGCATCCGTGGTGGGGCTGGGCTTCGGGATGAATCTGCAGAAGGTCGTGCAGGCGGGCAAGACCGGGATCCTCTTCACCATCGCCACCATCGCCGGCACGCTCCTCCTCGGCTGGCTGGCCGGACGGGCCATGAACGTCGAGCGGCGCACGTCACACCTGATCTCGTCCGGGACGGCCATCTGCGGCGGCAGCGCCATCGCCGCGGTGGGGCCGGTGATTCACGCCACGGACGAGGAGATGTCGGTCTCGCTGGGCACGGTGTTCATCCTCAACTCCATCGCCCTCTTCGTCTTCCCCATGATCGGCCACGCCCTGCACCTGACGCAGACGCAGTTCGGGGTGTGGGCGGCCATCGCCATCCACGACACGAGCTCGGTGGTGGGGGCGGCGGCGAAGTTCGGCAATGAGGCGCTGCAGATCGCCACGACGGTGAAGCTGACCCGCGCCCTGTGGATCGTGCCACTGACCATCGGCACGGCCATGGCCTTCCGCAGCAAGTCGACGCGCATCGTCATGCCGTGGTTCATCCTCTGGTTCCTCGTGGCCTCGGTGATCCGGACGTACGTGCCCGGACCATGGGCCGATCCGATCGTGACGGCGGCGAAGATCGGCCTGACGGTGACGCTGTTCCTCATCGGGGCCGGCCTGTCGCGAGCGTCCATCGCCGCCGTCGGAGCGCGGCCGCTCGTGCTGGGCGTGTTGCTGTGGATCGCCATCTCGTGCGTGTCGCTGTTCGCGGTGCTGCACACGGTGTGAGACGGGTGCCGGGTGCCGGGTGCCGGGTACCAGGTGCCGGGTACCGGGTGCCGTCCCGCTCATTCCTTCTCGATGTCGACCGGCAGCAGATCCCCCGAGTGGAAGGCGCGGCCATGCCGCTCCTTGCCGAGGGCCAGGACGATCATCAGGACGAAGATCGTCACCAGCTCGAAGCCGGCCATGGCCCAGGAATAGCCCACCTTGTCGCGCAGCCAGTGCTGCACGGTGTTGGTCGGAGAGGCGATGAGGATGCCGAACTGATATGCCAGGCCCGGAAGGAGTCCGCGCACGGCGTCGGGCGACATTTCATTGAGGTGGACGGGGATGATGCCCCACGCCCCCTGCACGCCCATCTGCATGACGAATGCGGCCGTGGCCAGGATCGGCAGGGAACCGCCGAAGGCCCAGAAGGCGATGACCAGGAGAGAGAGGGCCATGGCCGACATCATCGAGTAGCGCCGGCCGACCTTCTGCGACAACTGTCCGAAGATGATGGCCCCGACCACCGCGCCGACGTTCATGAGGATGACCAGGAGGGCCACGGTGCTCTGGGGGATGTGATGCGTCGTCTTCAGGAAGTCGGGGAAGAGGTCCTGCGTGCCGTGGGAGAGGAACATCATGAAGGTCATGAGCAGGACCAGGTAGGCGAAGCCTCCCCAATGGCCGCGCACAGACTGGAACATCTGCTTCACGCTGCCCGCGCGATGCTCGACCCACGCCTCCGACTCCGGCACTTTCGTGCGGATGTAGAGCGCGAGCAGGGCCGGCAGCGCGCCGAGCCAGAACATCCAGCGCCAGCCGTACCCCGGCAGGACGTAACGAGAGGCGAGGGCGGCCAGGAGGAAGCCGATGGAGTAGCCGCTCTGCAGGATGCCGGAGAGGACGCCGCGCCACTTGCGCGGGGCATGCTCGAGGGCCAGCGACGCACCGACGCCCCACTCCCCTCCCATGCCGATGCCGAAGAGCGCGCGCAGGACGAGGAACTGGGTGTAGGTGTGGGAGAAGCCGCAGAGGAGCTCGATGATCGAAAAGTAAACGACGTTGAGCATGAGCGGGATGCGCCGGCCGTAGCGGTCAGCGAGCATGCCGAAGATGACGGCGCCCACGGGACGGAAGAGCAAGGTCGCGAACGTCGTGCCGATGATCAGCGCCTTCGAGACGCCGAAGGCCCTGGCCAGGTCATCGAAGAGAAACGTAACGACGAAGAAATCGAAAGCATCGAGGGTCCAGCCGAGGAATCCGGCAAGAACGGCATGTCTGGAGTGGGATTTCATGAGCGGCGCGATTGTAAACTCGGAGCATGCGGCGGTTACAGGCAAGTCGTGCCGTGTGTCCGAATTACGAGCCAGATCCTTCGCTCCCGCCCGGCCCGCCGCCCGCGCTCAGGATAAACTTAATAACCGATGAGCACGACCGCGGCGTTGACGGGTTCCCTGGAGACCTTCAAATTGCCGGAGGTCCTGACCTTCCTCAACACGACGCGCAAGAGCGGGACGCTGACGCTGACCAGCGGCGCGCTGAAGTCGTATGTCTTCTTTGACAACGGCGCGGTGATCTACGCCGGCTCGAACCAGGACGCGCTTCGGCTGAGCGCGATTCTCCTGCGCAAGAAGAAGATCACCCGCGAGCAGCATGAGGCTATCGAGAAGCTGATGACCTCGGACCGCGTGCGCTTCGGGCAGATCGCCGTCGAGCAGGGGGTACTGACGGACGCGCAGCTCCGCGACTTTCTCAAGATCCAGGTGTCGGAGATCCTCTACGACTGCTTCCTCTGGCCGAACGGCACGTTCGTCTTCGGGGCGCAGCTCGACCTGCCGCCGTACGCGGTGACCATCGCCATCGACCTCTCCAACCTGATCATGGAAGGCGCGCGGCGCATCGACGAGTGGGAGGAGTGCCTGCGCCTCCTCCCCGACAGCACGGTGGTCTACCGCGTGATCAGCACGCCGGAGAAGGACAACATCACGCTGTCCCTCGACGAGTGGAAGATCCTCTTCCTCATCAACGGCAAGCGCACGCTGTCGGAGCTGTGCCATGACGCCCCGGACGACGAGCCCCTCCGCGTCTACCGCGTGGTCTACGGGCTGCTGGCCAACAAGCTGATCGAGCCGGCGCCCGCGCCCCTGCCCTGGGACGACTCGCGGCCGAACCTGACCCGCCCCGTGACGCCGATCATGGACGACACGGTCCGGCAGGCGCCCGCGAATTTCAGCAACGACTCGACGGTGGCCGAGTTGCCGGACCGCGAGCTGCCGGACGATACGAACCTGCTCGTGTCCGCGGAGGCGCGGCTGTCGTACGCGGACGTGGTGCGGAAGACCGTGGCCCAACTCAACATCGTGACCGGAGACGGGCCGGGCACGGTGCTGCCTCTGACCGAAGCGGAGTACCTCCTCGGCCGCGGACGCGACAACCAGATCCACCTCAGCGACCTCGGCGTCTCCGGTAAGCACGCCCGGATCTACCAGGGCCCCGACGGCTACATCATCGAGGACCTGAAGAGCCGCAACGGGACGTGGGTGAACGGCGCGCGCATCGAAGTGGCGCCGCTCGCCGACGGCGACCAGTTGCGCATCGGCGCGACGGACATGCGGTACCAGGTGTTGTACGGGTGAGGTGGCTTCGCATCCGTTAACCCCTCACCCCGCCGCTTCGCTGAATGCGCTCCGACGACGCCTGCACGGCGAAACGCGCTCCGCGGCGACCCTCTCCCGCCGGGAGAGGGTGCGGACGCCGTCATTCCAAGCGGTTCTTAATTCCTCCGGTCGCTGGTGATCCTTCCGTCGTGGATCTCCACGACTCTGCTGGCGCGTTTGGCGATGGCGGGGTCGTGGGTAATGAGAACCACGGTGCGGCCCTGCTGCCAGAGGTCGGTGAAGATGGTCATGATGTCCGTGCCGGAGGTGGAGTCGAGGTTTCCGGTGGGCTCGTCGGCCAGGATGATGTCGGGGTCCATGGCCAGGGAGCGGGCGATGGCCACGCGCTGCATCTGGCCGCCGGAGAGTTCGGTGGGCTTGTGGTCGACGCGGTCGCCGAGGCCGACGCGCTCGAGGAGCTCGCGCGACTTGCGGCGGCGCTCGGCGACTTTCATTCCGCCGAAGAGCATGGGCATCTCGACGTTCTCCAGGGCGGTGATGTGCGGGAGGAGGTTGAAGGCCTGGAAGACGAAGCCGACACGGCGGTTGCGGATCTCGGCCAGGCGGTCGCGGTGTACGCCGGCCACTTCCTCGCCACCGAGACGGTAGGTGCCGTCGGTGGGCGTGTCCAGGCAGCCCAGCAGGTTCATGAGCGTCGACTTGCCGGAGCCGGACGGACCGACGATGGCGATCAGCTCGCCCTTGCTGACGTTCAGGTCGATGCCCTTGAGCGCCTCGACCTTCACCTTGCCGGTGTCGTAGATCTTGCGGATAGCCGCCATGTCGATGATGGCGCCGCCGTGGTTGCCGTTGCCGTTGTTATTGCTCATGTCATGTCTCTAACGAGGACGGACGAAAAAAATCGACGGACAGGATTGTCCGTCCTCCACAAGTCATAGTCATTCGTACCTCAGCGTAGACGCGGGATCGACGGAGGCGGCGCGGCGGGCGGGGAAGTAGCCGGCCAGCAGTCCGATGAGGCCGAGGATCAGCGAGGTGGCGATGCCGATGTTGATGGAGAGGGTCGGGCGGCCGAGGAACGAGAGGACCTGGTTTTGTTCGATGGGGATGAAGCTGGTGGCGGAGACGAGGAGCATGGAGATGACGATGCCGATGGTGCCGCCGAGGAGGGTGTAGAGCAGACCTTCCAGGACGAAGGGCACGACGATCCAGCGGCGTTTCGCGCCCAGGGCCATCTTCACGCCGATCTCGCGCGTCCGCTCCTTGACCACGGCGTACATGATGT
>CAZYTO010000153.1:10953-13843 GCA_964650405.1 uncultured Thermoanaerobaculia bacterium
GCCATCTTCACGCCGATCTCGCGCGTCCGCTCCTTGACCACGGCGTACATGATGTTGGCCACGCCCACGCCTCCGATGAGGAGGGTGAGGGCGCCGACGATGCCGAGGAAGAGCTCGATGCCGATGCCGATGTTGGCGGTGATCTTGGCCGACTCCACCATGTCCCAGGTGGGCATGGCCCGGTCGTCGGTGGGGTCGTAGCCGTACTTCGCGCCGAGGATCTCGTTCACCTGCTTCAGGGCCGGCTTCATCTCCTCGGGTCGCGCCACTTCGATGCCCAGCACGCTCAGCTTCTCGCGGCCGAACTGCGCCTTGAACGTGGTGATGGGAATGATGCCGTGGTTCGCGTCCGGCCCCTGGTACATGCCCATCTGCGTCTTGTGCTGCATGACGCCGATGACGGTGTACGGCGAATTGTTGAGAAGGAGCGTCTTGCCCACCGGCTGCTCCTTGCCGAAGATGTCCTTGGCCATCTCGTCGCCGAGGAAGATCACCCGGCGCCGCTGGGCCTCGTCCTCGGGGCCGAAGAAACGGCCGCCGGCCTGGGCATAGTGCTTCCGGTCGTCGCCGTACACCCAGTTCGTGCCGATGATGCGGCCGGCCTTGTTGTTGCGGCCGTAGACGACGTTGACGCGGCCGGCCTGCAGCTCGCCGTGCACGGCTTTCAGCAACGGCATCCGCTCCCGCAGCAACTGCACGTCGTCGATGACAGGCCGGATGGGCCTCCCGGGCGGCATGCCCTTCCACGGCTTCGTCGTCTGTCCCGACCACAACACCGCGAAGTTCTCGGCCGTCGAGCGGCGGTTCTTGTCGAGCTGGCGCGATAACCCCTCTCCGAATGCGAGGAGCAGAAGGATGGCCACCGTCCCCCAGGCGATCGCAGCCACGGTCAGAAAGGCACGCTTCTTCTGCAACTGCGCGGAGCTGCCGAAGAGCGTGGCGATGACGTGCAAGTCGGTGGCGTTCATTGCGGGTCAGATCGAGTGCCGAGTGCCGAGTGCTGAGTGCCGAGGGAAAGGCCAGTGCCGAGTGCCGGGTGCCGAGGAGACTGCGAGAGCTGAACGCCGAGTGCCGAGGCGACATCGAGTACACGTGGAGCGTTCGTCAAGGTACTCGGCACTCGGCACTCGGCACTCAGCACTTTCTTCTTCATAGTTTCATCGCCACGACGGGATCCAGCCGGGCGGCATCTCTGGCCGGGAAGTAGCCGGCGACGAGGCCTACGACGCCGAGAGCCACTGCGGTCAGGGCGGCGACTAGCGGGGAGACGGTCGGCTTGCCGACGTACTCGACGAGCTGGTCGGGGAAGATGGCACAGATACCGAGGGAGATGACGAAGCCGACGGCGCCGCCGAGGCCGGTGACCATCAGGGTCTCGAGGAGGAACTGGCGCAGGATCCAGCTCTGCTTGGCGCCGAGGGCCATCTTGATGCCGATCTCGCGGGTGCGCTCCTCGACGACGACGTTCATGATGTTGGAGACGCCGATGCCGCCGACGATGAGGGTCAGCACGCCCACGATGCCCAGGAAGCCGTTGAAGGCCAGCATGAAGACGTCGAAGAACTGGAACTGCTCGGTGGTGTCCCACATCCCGAGCGCTTCCTTGTCCTTGGCGTCGAAGCGGAGCCGCTTGCCGAGGGCCGCGGAGAGGCGCTCGGTGACCTTCTTCGTCTCCCCCGCCGTGTTGGCCTGGAAGACGAAGTTGTTGACGTACTTCACGCCGGTGAGGGCGCGGAAGGTGCTGGAGGGGATGAACATCTTGTCCCGGTCGGGGCCGCCGTAGCTCGAGTCCTGGTCCTTTTTGACCAGCACGCCGACGACGAGGAAGGGCGACTGGTTGAGGCTGATCATCTTGCCCACGGCCGGGGTGTGCTCGCCGAAGAGGTTGGTGGCCAGGCGGTCGCCGAGGAAGGCCACACGGCGCAGGTCGTGGACGTCGATGGCGTTGAGGAAGCGGCCGCCTTCCTGCGGCACGAGGTTGCGCATCCGCCCGAAGACGTCACTCACGCCGGATGTGTCGGCGGAGAGGGTCTTGGTCCCGTATTCGGTGTTGAAGTTGGTTTCGTACTCGCCGGAGATGCCCTTGAGGCCGTCGACCTGGCCGGAGACGGCGGCGATGTCCTCGTCGCGTACGCGGATGCGGCGGCCCTTGCCCAGCCCCTCGTACGGGATCGACGTCAGACCCGGCCAGGCGATGACGATGCGGTCGCCGAGTCCTGCCGCCGACTTGATGAGCTGCTTGTGCAGCCCCGTCCCGAAGGCCAGCATGAGACTGATGGCCACCGTCCCCCACACGATGCCGAAGACCGTGAGGAAGGTGCGCAGCTTCTCGGAGCGCACGTCGCGGAGGAGTTGGCGGAGGACATCCTTCATTTCAGTTCATTCCGAGCGAGGGGGGCGGATGGGCGGGTGCGAGGAATCAAAGCGAACGTGCATTCGCAATGTTCGCTCTCGCTCCACGTCCGTCGGTTTCCTGTCATTGCTACATCCCGGTTCACAGTTGCTTTGATCCTTCGCTCCCGCCCTGCCCACCACCCTCGCTCAGGATGAACTAAGAAATCTCTTTCGGCGGCCGCTCCACCACCTTATCTCCCTGCTTCAGTCCAGAGGTGATCTCGACGTTGAGGCCGTCGCTGATGCCGGTCTTGACCTCGACCTTCTTGGGCTGGGCCTTGGGGTCGGCGGCGGGCAGTTCCACGGTCGCTTTCTTGCCGCCGTCCTCGAACGTCACGAGGCGCTCGGGGATGGTGAGGACGTCCTTCTTCTCCCGGATGATGATGTCGGCGTTGGCCGAGTAGCCGGCGCGGAGGGTGATCTTCGCGCCGCGATCGAGCTCGATCTCGACGTCGAAGAGGGTGGCCCCCTCCTTCTGCAGGGCCTGCGGGGCGAT
>CAZYTO010000154.1:0-13810 GCA_964650405.1 uncultured Thermoanaerobaculia bacterium
CCCCGGTGCGCGAAGGGCCACCCGGTTCGAATCGACGGCCACCCCCACGATGACGAACCCGTTTTCCGCGAGGTGCTGCCGGTCCCGGACCACGACTTCCGGCACTTCCTCCGCCTCGGCGTCGATGAACACCTTGCCGTGTGGCACGCGCTCGTCGAGCACGCGCAGCACGTCCCCGTCGGGATCGATGATCGCCACCTGCCCGTTGGTGATCACCCCGCCGTGCGGCACGCCCGTGTTCTCGGCCAGCCGGGCGTGATGGATCAGGTGCCGCAGCGTGCCGTGCATGGGGAGGAAGAAGCGCGGCCGGGTGAGGTTGATCATCAGCTTCAGCTCTTCCTCGCAGGCGTGGCCGGAGACGTGCACGTCGGCGTTGTCCCAGGTCAGCACCTCGGCGCCCCGCCGGTAGAGATTGTCGATGAGGTGGGCGATGGCGCGCTCGTTGCCGGGGATGGCCCGAGCCGAGATCACCACCACGTCGCCGTCGCCGACCACCACCTGCTTATGCTCGCCGAGAGACATGCGGGTCAGGGCCGACGACGGCTCGCCCTGCGTGCCGGTGGTCATGATGACCGTGCGCTCTTCCTCGATCGGGCCGTTGCTGCGCACCTCGCGCGGAAAGCGAATGTACCCGAGCCGCTCGGCCGTCTCGACGTTGTCGACGATGGATCGTCCCATCAGCACGACCTTGCGGCGGTACTTCCGGGCCAGGTCGATCACCTGCTGCACGCGGTGGATGTGCGAGGCGAACGTCGTGACGATGATCCGGCCGGCCGCGCCGGCGAAGTGCCGCTCGAGCTGGCTGCCTACCTTTCGCTCCGAAGGGCAGTGGCCCGGCACGAGGGCATTGGTCGAATCGCTGACCAGCAGCAGCACCCCTTCCTCGCCGTAGTGCGCGAAGCGGGCCAGGTCCGTGGTCTTGCCGTCGACGGGGGTGTGATCGATCTTGAAGTCGCCGGTGTGGATGACGACGCCCGCCGGCGTGCGGATGGCCAGCCCCAGCGCATCGACGATGGAGTGCGTGACGCGAAGCGCCTCGACGCGGAACACGCCGAGGTCGACGACGTCGCGCGGCTGGAGCGTGCGGAGCTCGACCTCGTTCTCCAGGCCGAACTCGCTCAGCTTGTCGCGCACGAAGCCGAGCGTCAGCGGCGCGCCGTACACGGGCACGTGGACGCGCTCCACCAGGAATGGAATCGCGCCGATGTGGTCTTCGTGGCCGTGCGTGAGGAAGACGGCCTTGATGCGATCCGGCCGCTCGAAGAGGTACGTCATGTCCGGGACGATGACGTCGACGCCGAGCGTGGCCGCGTCGGGAAACATCATTCCGCAGTCGACGATGATCGCCTCGCCGGCGATCTCGTAGACCATCAGGTTCATTCCGATCTCGCCGAGTCCGCCGAGAGGGACGACGCGGAGCTTTTCCGTCACGCGGGCGGGATGTATCACGGATTCACGCTACGAACATCCTCGTATTGCGGCAGAGGCGTGGTGCCGGGTTTAGAGCTCCGAAGGGCGGAATCCGCGCCGCGAGCGCGTCACACCCGCGGCGCAGAGCAAAGCGTCCTAGCCGCCCGGCTTCGGGAACGAGCTCGGGGAGCAGGCGGCCGAGAGCGAGTCGAGCACTCGGGACGGCATGGCCTTCCGGTCGAACGGCGCGAAGGCACGGGCAGCCTTCGTCTGCCCCGTCGGGTTCTCGCCGGGCAGGTCTTTCAGGCCGGACGGGATGCCGCCTCGGGTCACGAGGAAGTTGAGGGCGAAGTCGTATCGCGACTCGGCGCAGCCTTCCCCGGAGTTCGCGACGGTGATGTCGTTCGCCGGCAGCGGCCACGGCTTGGGCGTCGGCGGGTCGGGCTGGAAGTCGAAGGACGCGTAGTGGAACGGCACCGTGATGAGGAACGGATTGTCCTGCATCTCGATGGTCAGGGACGTGAAGAGGGGGCCGCCCACGACCAGTTCATGGCAGGCCAGGGTGCCGTAGAAGATGTCGAAGTAGGCCGCGGTGCGCCCGGAGTAGACAACCTCCGACGAGAGCTGGAGGTTCGGCACCCAGTTGTCGAGGTGGTAGAGCATGGCCATGCTCGGATCGAGCTTGAAGTCCTGGCCGGTGACCGGGTTCCCGGGGGTGAAGTACTGCCGGAAGATCGGCATGGTGTCCTCGCCGCCGGGGATCTGCCACCGGATGGACGTGAAGTGCCGGTCCAGCACGTGCACCTCTTCCATGCCGTCCGGTCCCTTGGTGGGGTAGAGATACGAAGCCGTGGCATCGGGCAGCACGACCCGGCACGGCACGCCGGGCACGGCACCGATGAGATGCACGGCCACTCCCTGGAAGTAGATACGTACGGTAGGCATGCTCTCTCTCCTCCTATTCAGAGTTGTGGAATGTTACAGGTGAGCAGCTCGACGGCGCGCCAGGAATCGGGCCGGGACGGCTGGGCGGCGATGGCGGCGAGCTGCGCGCGGCGCAGGGCCTCAGACGGGTCGGCGCCGGCCGCCAGCTCGTGGTGCAGGGCCCGGAAGATGGCCCGGGCATCGGCGTCGGCGATGGGCGTCAGCGTGCCGAACACGTTGCCCGCGCCCGCCGCCAGGAACGCCCCGCCCAGCGAGAGCGCGCGCGCCTGCGGCGAGCTCGGACGGCGCAGCGTCTCGCACGCCGCCAGGACCACCGTCTTCGCGCGCGTCTGCGGCGCCGAGGCGATGGTCTTCCAGGACACTCGCTCGTTCCCGGCGAAGACCAGCGCCGCATCGCCCAGTCCCTCCTGCCGCTCGGTGTGACCGGAGATGTGCATCACGTCGGCCGGGGAGCTCAGCGCCGAGGGCGTGGCCACGTTCTCGTTCACCACCAGCGACTGCTTATAGACGTGCGCCACGTCGCCCAGCTCCGCCGCCGTCTCCGGCAGCGAGACGGAATGACTGCGATCCCCCGAGGGGAGGGCGATAGCGGTGATGGTCTGCGGCGCCGTACGCGGCGCGGCATGCAGCGACCCGGCGCTCGGGGCAATGGCCACGGGGAGTTTCTCCACGAGGTACCGCCGGCCATCATGGAGCGCGCCGAAGGCCACGTCCTCCAGCGACGGGTCGGGAACGATGACCAGGGCCCGGGCGCCGTCGATGGCCCGCTCGGACGGCCGGATGAGCGTGTCGTAGTCGAAGACCTGCAGGACCAGCTTCGTCTCCGCGGCCGAGATGCCGTGCTCGGTGACGGTGAAGGCCACGAGGTCGTGCGGCAGGACCACCAGCTCCAGCACGGCCACGCCGCTGCCGGCCAGGCGCTGCTCGAGCTCCGTGAGCGACGCCGGCTGCACCGAGGTCATGTCCGCACCGTGGGCCCGCTCGGCGTAGGCGAATGCGCCGGCCACGTCGCCGCGGTCGAGGCAGAGCCGGACCGCATCGTCGTAGAGGGCCACGCCGGCATCGAGCACGCCCGTTCCCGCGGCCGGGCCGGCGAACTGGATGCGGCGGCGCTCCAGAGTGGAGATGCCTGCTTCGAGATCTCCGGCTGCGGCATTCGTGTCGCCGAGGAGCCGCTCGGCGCGTGCGCGCAGCAGGTAGGGCTCGGCGATCATGGCCACCAGGTTGTGCGACTGGTACGCGTCGATGGCCGCCGTGAGCAATTGCCGCGCGTGGCTGGGATCGCGGTTGACGACGATGGCCGCCATGGCGAACTGGGCGTCGGCCATGGCCCGGGCCTGCTGGGCGGGATCGGGAACGCGCCGCGCCGCGGCATCCGCCGCTTCCGCGCTGCGCAGGGCAGCCGGGGAATCGCCGAGAACAGAATTGAGGAGGCTCTGCTGCACGAGCATGGCTGCGCGCGCGGCCGGAGAGACCACGCCCTCCGGAACCGACTCCTCGAGCCGGAGCAGGGCCAGGGCGGTCTCGTGGCGGCCGGCGCGCAACTCGAACTGCGCGGCGCCGTCGATGCTGGCGGCGAGGCGGTCTTCGCGGCCCTCGCGGCTCAGCGCGGCAAACGCACGAGCCCGCGCCTCCCACGCTTCGTCCGCCCGCCCCAGCGTGAGCAGCACTCCCGCGCGGAGCGTGTGCAGGAAGCCGGCGTTGCCGCGCTCCCCGATCCTCACGAACCGGGCCAGGGCTTCCTCGTACAACGGCAGCGCCGCCGCCCAGTCGTCGTCGAAGGTGTGGCAGCGCGCCAGGTCCCACCGCACCTCCGCGCCGAGCTCCTGCGTCTGCACTTCGTTCAGCAGGGCCTCGAGCTCCGGGCGGGCGTGGGCGGCGTCGTTCTGCGCGAGGCGGGCGCTGGCGGCGTAGAAGCGCGCCGTGAGCGCCATCGGATCGCCGGCCGCGGCGAGCTTCGCCGCCGCCTCGCGCATATCCCGCTCCGCGTCGGCCGGCTTTTGCGCTTTCGCAAGAGCCCTCCCCTGCCGGATGAGGGCGTGACCCTGCATCATCAGCGCGCGCATCGTGCCGTCCGCGCTATCGATCGCACGCACGCTGTCGCGAAGCATCGTCTCCCCGCTTCCGGCCGCGAGCGCGCCACCGATGGCGCGGGCGATGGTCAGGTCGTCCTGACCTGGATGCGCGGATGCCGGCGCCCTGGCTTGGGACTCCGCCGGTGCCGTCGATGCGCCCGGCGCCGAGTGCGGGGTATCGGGTATCGGGTGTCGGGTATCAAGGGTCTCCGGCTCGCGACCCGGGACCCGAGACCCGGTACCCGGTACCCAGTACCCCGCCTCTCCCCAGGCACCGAGGCGCTGCTGCTCGCCTTCCACGCGCGCCTGCTGCGGAAAGGCGGCGACGATCTCCGCGACGATGTGCGCATCGTTCGCCAGCGCGGCGCGCTCGAGCCGCGGCAGCTCGCGCTGGAACTGGGCGTCTCCCGTCGATGTGGGAAGCTTCGAGAGCCGCTCCCGCGCTTCGCGGGCCCACTCCGAGCCGGAATCGACGGCCAGGTAGCGCTCCCACGCGGCGCGGGCCTGCGAGTACAGACCGAGGCGCTCCAGGATCAGGGCACGGTTGAAGAGCGCCTCGGCGAGTTTCGCATCCAGGCGAAGGGCGTGATCGGCATCGGCCAGGGCCACGGGGTATTGCGAAGCTGCGCCGCGCGCGAGGGCCGCTGCGTACTCGGCGGCGGACAGATCGCTCCACACCTTTGCGTCATCGGGAGCAGCCGCGGCGGCGGTGCGAAGGCGGCCAATGGCGTCGTCCGGATTCTGCCCGGCCAGGGCCAGCGCGACGCCGGCGGCGTGTTGCATGTCCGTCGATTTCTCCCGGTCGGCGCGCTCCACCAGATCTCCGGCGGCGCCGGTCAGTTTCATGCGCGCGCTGGTGGCGTTGGTGCCGTTCGCGCGCTTGGGCCCGAGGTACGGCGCCCAGCCGAAGCCGCCTGCAAACCGCGGCTCGACGGTCCGCTCGTCGTGCGGCACGATCGAGGCGAGCGGCGCGATGGGCGACCGCTTCGAGAGGGCGAAGCGCACGGCCGGAACGGCCAGGATAGCGAAGACGATGGCCGCAGCCGCGGCCATCCACCAGGGATTCAGGTGCGGCGGCTTCGCCACCGCCATCCCCTCCTCGAGGATCGTTTCACTCGCGGCATGAACGAGATCGCGGCAGTGCTCGCACCCATCGAGATGAGCGACGACGGCCCGGATCTCTCTCCGGCTCAGGCGCCCCTCGGCGAACGCAGCGATCGTTTCCGCATCCAGACAGCGGGGCGTCTCCCCGTGGTGTGTCAAATCTCCGTGCCCTTCTTTTCAAGAGACGGTAGGATCGTGCCGTTTTTCCAGCCGAAATCCATCTCGTTTTCCGGCGTTCCGATGAGGTCCGCGATGGCCGACTCGTTGAAACCGGAACGGGTAAGTACCTTGCGCAGAGCATCATGCAGCCGTTCGATGCGCCGGTACAACGGACGCTGCGGCAGCCGCAACGTCCGGGAGATGTCCGCCAGGGTCATCGACGCGCCGTAGTGGAAGTGAAGGATGGTCCGGTCTTCGGGCGTCATCTCCTCCATGGCCTGCCGGATGGCCCGGCTGGCCTCGGACGAGAGCCGCTGGCGCTCGTGGCCGATGGCCCCTGCGTCGGCACCGTCGCCGGCCACGAAAACCTGCTCGCCCACGTCTTCGACGCCGACGGGACGGGGACGGTCGACGCGGTCGGGCAGGCGCCGGGCCATCGCCTCGATGTCGGCGCGCGTGAGGGAGGAGTCGACGGCGCGCACGAGGGGCACCGCTTCTTCGACCGTGCGCCGGTCGCGCCGGAGGAGCCGCTCCAGGACGATGCCTGCCTCGCCCAGCCGCTGGGCCTCGGCGGACGCATGCCAGCGCCCATATGCCTTCACCCGCCGGTCGGCCAGCATGCGCTGCACGACGACCGTGAGGAACGTGGCCAGCGATGAGCGCTGCTCCCACTTCCGCAGCACCGCATAGTTGTCGTCCATCAGTGCGATGCGCACTTCCGACGCGAAATCTTCCGCATCCGGACCGAACAGATGGGAGCGTCGGCAGACGCGGTCGATCGTTCGGTCGATGAGCGGGAGATTCGCCCGAAACAAATCACCGGGATTCATGAAGGGCGTCGGGGAGGATAGCAGGTTCGCTGTTCGCTGGTCGCTGATCGCTGTTCGTGGGTCGCTGGGCGCTGGTTGCGGAGCCACCACTCGCCCACTAGAAATTCGGCACGACGCGATCGTGCCCTACATCGGGTGGCGGCGTAGGGCACGACTGCGTCGTGCCAAAACCCGTCGAACGTTTCGCCGACGCGCACACGCCACCACACGCCCACGGGATTTCGGCACGACGCAGTTGTGCCCTACATGTTCTTCGCATCCACAGCTCTACATCAGGAAGAGTGTGCCCCCGCGACCCGCGACCTGCGACCAGCGATCAGCGACCAGCGACCAGCGAATGCCGGGTAGACTTTCTCCTCCTTCCGACACTCCTTGGATAGGTGGCCAAGCTCTTCGTCTCTCACAGCGCGCAGGACGACGGTTTCGTGCGCGAGCTCCAGCGCGCCGTCGGCGATTTCGGGCAGGACGTCTGGATCGACTCGCGCGAGCTCCGCGGCGGCGATCTCCTCTGGCCGGAGGTGCAAAGGGCCATCGAGGAGGCGTCGGCGTTCGCCGTCGTGGTCAGCACCGACGCGTTGCAGTCGAAGTGGTCGACGAGATCGCCGCAGACCACGGAGCGGCACAGTTGCGTCCCTTCGTCGCCGCCCTCAAGGCCATCGTCGCCGGCAGCCGTGACCGCGCCCTGGCTGACACCGAGGGAGTGGACTACAAGATGGCCGCCGAGATCCTGCTCCTGATCGAAAGGCTGGTGGCGGCCTCGTAGAGCGAAGGCCGCCATCGTCCACCTTCGGCGCGCGACCACGTGCAAGAATGCGCTGCTCCTGAAACGTTTCACCCTGAGCGAGGGGTGGGCGGGCGTAGAGGGAGCCAAGGGCCAACTTTCGAAAGCGCCGTCTATCGAAGGGTTCATGGGTGACTGGCCGATGGCAACCAGTGGCAAGATTCCCGGCGCCGTGGCAAGACAAACGCAACGAGTGCGAAATCTGGTGGCGTGAATGTGAAAATATTCGCGGTTTTTGCAGATTCCGTGGCACGTGCGAGAAAAGAACTCGTACTTTTGCGAAGTTTCGAGCAATCGGTGTGAGATTCGGAGCCGTTTTGGCAGTTTTTTTCCCACCGTTACGAGAAAATTTCTCATCGATGTGAAAAAAAGTGCTGCCGTGGCAAGAAAAATGGGACTGATGCCAAAAAACTTCGCACGATTTGCTCGAAACTTCGTAACGGTTGCCCCAAATCTCGTACGAGTGCCAGAAAAAATCGTACCCGTATCAGAAAATCTCGTACGCGTGCGAGAAAAAATGCTACGCGTGCGAAAAACGTGTCGACGATGACACTTTTATTGTCATTCATAGCACCCGGCGGTGGCACGCACAGTCCAAGAACTGGACGCCGTGTGACGGATCAGTTACGGCTGACGCCTAAGCACAGCTCCCCGAAAGTTCGAATCCGGTGCGAGGTTGTCGGTTCTTAGTTCTCGGTTGTCAGGGGTTTTGGTAACCGGGAACCGACAACTGAAAACCAAACGGACACCTACTTCCGGGGAGCTGTACTAAGCCACGAAGCGATTAAGCGATTAAGCGAATCCATGGCCCTCACCGCCACCATCTACCGTTTCCCGGTCCAGCTCTCGGACGTCGACCGCGGCGTGTACGAGACGCTCGATCTCCATGTGGCGCGCCACCCCTCGGAGACGGCCGAGTACATGCTGACCCGGGTCCTGGCCTACTGCCTCGAGTACGCCGAGGGGATCGAATTCACCGACGGCGTCAGCTCCGGGGATGAGCCGGCCGTGCTGGTGCGCGACCTCACTGGGCGCGTCACCGCCTGGATCGAAGTCGGCGCCCCCGACGCTGAGCGCCTCCACCGCGCGGCCAAGCTCGCGCAGCGCGTCGCGGTCTACACGCACCGGGAGCCGCGCATCCTGTTCGAGCAGCTCGCCGGAAAGAAGATCCACCGCGCCGAGGAGATCGCCATCCACACCTTCGGCCGCGGGTTCATCGAGAAGATCGCCGCCCTGCTCGACCGGCGGACCAGGCTGTCCATCACCGTGACGGAGCGGCAGCTCTACCTCGACGTGGACGACACGCACTTCGCCACGGCCATCGAGGAGCACCGCATCCCATGACGATCACGACCCTGGTCTTTGGCGTTCTCTTTGGCGCCGTGGGCGGCGTCTACATCGCCCTCGGTCGCAAGAACTACGATCCCACGTACCTCATCACCGGCGTCGCGCTCATCTTCTATCCGTATTTTTTCAGCAACGCGATCGTCATCGTGATCATCGGAGCGATCCTCACCTCGATCCCCGTGGCACGCGCGAAGGGGTGGTTTTGAGGTTGCGGGGTTGCGAGGTTGCGGGTGTGGTCGTCGAAGAGTCGCAGGAGTGCCAACGCAGTCTGAGAAGTCCGCGTTCAGAATGGCTCACGCGGAGGTGCGGAACGCGGAGAAAAGAAACCAAACCTCCGCGACCTCCGCGCCTCCGCGTGAGCCGTCTCCCCAGTTCGACGTTCAGATAGCGTTGGAATCGTTGTCTCAAGCCTGGACGTCATCGCCCTCGACGCGCTTTGCTTCGGTAGCCAGCGTCTCCGCGATCTCGTGGAGCGAAGGCCGTTGCGCGGGGTCGTTCTCCAGGGCGCGCATGACGAGGCCGGTCACCACGGAGGTGACCTGTGGCCGGGCCAGCTCCCGCAACGGTCGCGGTTTGGCCGAGAGGTGCGACTGCACCATCTCCATCATGCTCGGCGGGTGCTCGTGGCGGAACGGGGTGTTTGCCGACAGCATGAAGTAGAGGACCACGCCGAGGCTGTAGATGTCGGAGCGGTGATCGTAGGGCCGGCCGAGGAGACGCTCCGGGGCCATGTACTCCGGCGTCCCCACGAGGCTCCCGTGCTGGGTGACACCCTCGCCTGCCAGGTCGGCGGGATCGTCCATCAGTTTGGCGATGCCGAAGTCGACGACCTTCACCACCTCGCGGCCGTCCGTGCGGTGGAGAAAGATGTTGTGCGGCTTGACGTCGCGGTGGACGATGCCGGCGGCGTGGGCGGCATGCAGGGCGTCGCAGACCGGGACGATGAGATCGGCGCAGCGGCCCACGGGCAGCACCGGCTCTTCCATGAGCATGGCCGAGAGTGTCCGGCCGCGGAGCAGTTCCATGACCAGGTAGGCGATCCCGTTCGACGACACGCCGAAGTCGAGGACCTCCACGGCGTTGGGATGGGTGATGCGGCAGGCGGCGATGCCCTCGCGGCGGAAGCGGGCCAGGTCCTCCCCGGTGGCGGCGGGGGACGGCCGCAGGATCTTGATGGCCACGGCCCGCCGCAGCCGTAGGTGCTCGCCGCGGTAGACGGCACCGAAGCCGCCTTCGCCGATCTTGAGGTCGAGCCGGTAGGTGTCGTCGAGCACCGTGCCCGGCAGCGCTTCGGAGAGGGCCAGGAAGACGCGCTCGGTGCGCTCCTGGGCCAGGACGAGCTGCTCGTTGCGCCGCTGCAGCTCGAGGTTGCGCTCGCGGAGCTCGCGCTGGAGGCGATGGAGTCCGAGCTGGCTGCCCACGCGGGCCAGCACTTCCGGCGGCTCGAAGGGCTTGGTGACGTAGTCGGCGCCGCCGGCCTGGAAGCCGCGGACTTTTTCGGCCACGTCGTCGAGCGCGGAGATGAAGATGACCGGGATGGAGCGCCAGCGCGCATCGCGCTTCAGGCGCTCACAGACTTCGTAGCCGCTCATGCCCGGCATCTGGACGTCGAGCAGGATGGTCTCGGGCGGCTCGCGCCGCACCGCTTCGAGGGCCTCATCGCCGCTTCCGGCCATGCGCACGTGATAGCCGGCGCCGCGGAGCATCTCGCCCAGCAGCTCGCGATTGATGGCGCTGTCGTCGACCACCAGGAGGTTTCCGTTCATCGTTTCCAGGAGACCTGCAGCCAGACCGTGCGGCCCGGGAAGGTCAGGTCCATCACGTTCCGCGGCAGGACGAGAATGTAACTGGCGCGGGCATTGAAGGCGTCCTTGATGCCGGCGCGCAGGGAGAGACCGCGGGTGAAGACGTCCTTGCGGGAGAGGGTGAAATCGACCAGGTCGAAGTCCTGGCCGGTGCGGCGGTCGGCCACCCGGTCGACGCGCGAGCCGAGGAACGTGCTGGCCAGCGGCTGCCAGGTCAGGGCGACGTTGGCCAGCCAGTTCGCGGATGCCGGGTCGGGCGCCTCTGCGTGACGCGCGTCGCTGGTCGTTGCCCGCGAGGCATTGGCGTCCAGCTTCAGATTCGCCGCGATCTGCTGCGACCACTCCAGCTCGAATCCGTCCGAGGACGTGTGGCCGGGCACCGTCCGCCCGCCGGGCTGCAAGAGGTCGCGCAGGGTAGTGCGGAACTCGGTGGCCCGGAAGACGTAGTTGGCGCCCTTGAAGATGTAGTTCAGCTCCGTGGTGGCGTTGACCTCGAACGGGTAGTGCGGCACGACGCCGGCCTGCGGCGGCAGGTAGAGCTCGAAGAACGTCGGCGGCCGGAAGCCCTCGGCGTACTGGACCTTGAAGATGTTCCGGTCGTTGGCGCGCCAGACGACGGCGGCGCGGGGCGTGGTGCGCGACTGTAGGTCGCTGTACGAGTCATGCCGCGCTCCGAGCGTCACGCTCACCCCGTCGCTGACGTCGATGCGGTCCTGCAGGGTCACGCCGGTGATCTTGCGATCGACGTTGCGGGCCAGCAGAACGGCCGGTCCCGGAAGCTGGCCGGGCGGCGGCGCGGAGGCGAAGTAGGCGCTGCCGATCGTGGAGATCGAATAGTCGGCGCTCAGGAGCCACGACTGCCGGCGGAACGAATCGTCGACGAGACTGGCGGCCATCTTCTGCACGTGCCCGCGGAAGAGCGCAATGGTGGTGTCGAGGTCGTTGCGCAGGTAGCCGGCGCTCACCTCGGCGTGCAGCTTCGGCGCGAGGTCGCGGCGATATTTCGCGTCGATCGTCCAGCTCGTCTCGTCGAAGTGCGGCGCATTCGTGTGAGTATCAAACGCCCGCCGCACCTCTTCGGCGGTCACAGTGAAACCGCCGCTCTCCGCGGTCAGCACGCCGAAGGAATGATCGTCGTGCGCGCGCGAGAACTGTACCGGCGCGTTCCCGCTCGTCTCGTGGTTCAGGTTCGCGGCGATGGTCGTGGAGCCCGACTTCCATGCGCCGTAGGCGCCGCCGCCGCGGACGCGGTTGTCGGCGCGTCCGTAGACGCGGTCGCCGTCCTTGCGGGTGATGATGTTCACCAGCCCCATGAAGGCGAAGTCGCCGTAGATGACCGAGCCGGGGCCGCGGATCACTTCGATGCGCTCGACCTGCTCGATGGGGATGAGCAGCGACGAGCCACTGATGCCGGCGTCGGCGCGCGCCAGCGGCACGCCGTTGACGAGGATCTGGATGTTCCCGGAGTTGAATGGGAAGTCGATGCCGCGCACGACCACCAGCGGACTGCCGAAGGGATCCTTCACGGCATTGATGCCGGGCACGAGCCCCAGCGCCTCCCAAACCGTGCGGATGCCGAGGGCCTCGAGCCGGTCGCCTTCCAGCACGGTGACGATGCCCGGCACGTAGTCGCTGTTGAGCCGCGTCTTCGTGGCCACGGCCGTCTCCTGCTGCAGCACGTTCATGAGGTCGGAGAGCTCCTTCTCGTCCGACTTCGGAGGAGGCGTTTGTTGGGCATGCAGGGTTGTGGTGACCAGGAGGAGGGCGGTGACGATCAGACCTCTTTTCATACGACCGACTCCGTTCGATGCACGACCTGGTTGCGGCCGTTTTCCTTCGCTTGATAGAGCAGCCGATCGGCTGCTTCGACGACTTCGGTGGCGTGACCGGCGGGTGTGGCGATCACGCTGACCGCGCCGATACTGACGGTGACATGGTCGGCACAGCGCGACCGCGGGTGGCCGAGGTTCAGGGCTTCAATGGCGGCAAGCAGGCGGTCCATCTGGGCCTGCATCGCTTCGCCGTCGGTATCGGGCAGCACGATGGCGAACTCCTCCCCGCCGTATCGCGCCACGACGTCGCCCGGCCGGCGCGCCACGGCCGTCAGCGTCTGCGCTACGGCGCGCAGGCAGTCGTCGCCGCGGGTGTGACCGTGGGCGTCGTTGAAGGCCTTGAAGTCGTCGACGTCGACGATGGCCAGCGAGAACCACGAGCTGTGCCGCGCCGCGCGCCGCCACTCCTCCTCCAGCGCCGTCTCGAAGCGGCGGCGGTTGGCGATGCCGGTGAGCGGATCGATGAGGGCCAGGCGCTCCAGCAGGTCGCGGGCGTGCTTGAGCTCCAGTTGCATGCGCACGCGGGCCCGCACGATGGGCGGGCGGATGGGCTTGGTGATGTAGTCGACGGCGCCGAGGTCGAAGCCGCGCGTCTCGTCGCTCTCCTCTTCGCGGGCCGTGACGAAGATGACGGGAATGGCGCTCGTGCGCTGATCGGCCTTCAGACGCCGGCAGACCTCGAAGCCGTCGAGATCAGGCATGACCACGTCGAGCAGGACGAGGTCGATGCTCGAGCCGCCGGCGATCTCCAGGGCCCTGGCCCCCGATGTGGCGAAGAAAATTTCGTACGTATCGCTCAGCGCCTCGGCCATGACCCGCACGTTCGCGGGCTGATCGTCCACGATCAGGACGCGCGTCCTCATGATGCCGTCTCCTCACTGCCGAGTTGGGCCTGGAGCTCGCGCAGGTGCAGGCGCGCCGCCTCGAAGTCGAGCCGGTCCAGGCTCTGCTCGAGGCGTTGCAGCGGCGCGGCGAAGCGCGGCCCGGCCGCGTCCCGCAGCTCCTCGAAGCACTTCACCGCCGCGAGGTTGTTCTCCTTCAACTGCTCGTCCAGCCTGTGGGCGATGGGGTGCACAGGCACATGCGGTACGGCGCTCGCGCTGGCCGGTGACGGCCCAGCCGGAACGTTCGGCGGCGTGACGACGCGGGCGATGCTCTCCTTCAGCTCGGCCGCCGCCGCCATCAGGTCGGTGAGGACGACGCCCTCTCCGCGGCGCAGCCGGATCTCCAGCGACGCCGCCTGATCCGAAAGGCGGCGCGCGCCGAGCGTGGCCGCGCATCCCTTCATGGAGTGCAGGAGCTCCAGGGCCTCCTTCGTGTTGTTGCCGTCCAGTGCCTCGCGAAGTTGCGGCAACTGCACGTCGAGGTCATTGCGCATCTCGCCGAGGAGACGCCGGTAGAGCGCGGCGTTGCCGCTGGCCCGCCGGACGCCGTCACCGAGGTTGAGGCCCGGCAGGATCTGCGGGAGGTCGCCGGCGGCGGGCGGTGGCGCGGGCCTTGTCGCGGGCGGCATCGCGGCCTC
>CAZYTO010000155.1:0-1683 GCA_964650405.1 uncultured Thermoanaerobaculia bacterium
GGCTCACCCCGGCCGCGGCTTGGCCGGTGAGCCCGGCGATGCGGATCATGAAGAACTCGTCGAGCATCTCGGCGGAGACCTTCAGGAAGAAGACGCGCTCGAGCAGAGGCAGCACCTCGTCGCGGGCGAGCTCGACCAGGCGCGCGTCGTAGTCGAGGAACGAGAGCTCGCGGGAGATCAGCCGGTCGGCGGCGGCGGCAGTGCGCTTGCGGGCGCGGACGGTGGCCATCCGCCAAGCCTAGCTCCCTCTTCGCCGACGCTGCCGATTGCCGCCACTGGTGGTTGTCGTCACCACTCCGTCTCCGGCTGGTAGCCGCAGCGTCGCCCACGCCCGGCGGCGCTGTGTCGAGGATCGGCCCGACCAACGACCCGAAAAGGGGGAGAGTGATGAGCAGAAGGATCCGCTGGATCCTGCCGATCCTCGCTGCCTGTGCTGTTGCGGCTGTGACTGCCGCGTCCTCACACGCGACCTCACAAGGGGCCGGCGGGACGACCACGCCCATCAGGCATCTGGTCGTGATCTTCGGCGAGAACATCTCGTTCGACCATTACTTCGGCACGTATCCGACGGCCGCGAACACGGATGGCCAGACCTTCCACGCACGGCCGGGAACGCCCGCGGTCGACGGTCTTACCGACAGCCTGCTGACGAGCAACCCGAATCTCAGCAACCCGCAGCGGCTCGACAGCAGCACGCTCGGCTTGACGGGAAGCCGCTTCCTCCCGGCGCTCATTCAGTTGATGCATCGCCAGAGCCGAAGCAAGGCCATGCGGACAGCGAGATCATTGTGACCGCCTCGCTTGATGGAGAAGCACAGAACTTTCTGTACGGCTTCCGGGATCCCGGTGCATGGTTTCTTGCACGGTGGTTGCCGCTGTACGGGGCGACCATCACCGGTGCCACGCGCATCGAGGCGACGCTGCCCACGTGGCGGCTCCTGCGCGAGAAGGGCTGCGCGGTCGTCATCGCCTCGCACCTCGGACGTCCGAAGGGTGAGGTGAAGGCGAAGTACTCGCTGGCCCCGGTGCGGGCGAAGCTGGCCGCGCTCCTCGGCGCGGACGTGCAGTGGGCGGCCGACTGCATCGGCACCGAGGCGCTGGAGAAGGCGGCGGCATTGAAGGGGGGCGAGGTGCTGCTCCTCGAGAACCTGCGCTTCCATGCCGGCGAGGAGAAGAACGACCCTGCCTTCGCGCAGGAGCTGCGCAAGCTCGCCGATGCCTATCTCAACGACGCCTTCGGCGCCTGCCACCGCGCCCACGCCTCGATCGACGCCCTGCCGCGGCTCTTTGCGCCGGACCACATCGCCGGTGGTCTGCTGCTGGCGCGCGAGATCGAGTTCCTGCAGAAGGTGACGAACGTCTCCGAGCGCCCCTTCGTGGCCCTCCTCGGCGGCGCGAAGATCGCCGGCAAGATCGAGCCGCTGGAAGCACTGGTCAAGCTGGCCGACACGGTGCTCATCGGCGGCGGCATGGCCAATACCTTCCTGGCCGCAAAGGGAAAGAAGATGGGCAAGTCGCTCGTCGACAACGACTCCCTCGACGTCGCCCGGCGCATCGAGTCGGGAAGCGCGCGCGCGGAAGTGCTGCTGCCGGTCGATCCCGTCGTGGCCGACCCGCCCGACCAACCCCCCGTCGTTGAAAAGATCCGCGCGACCGAACACCAGGAATCCCTTGTTGCCGTCC
>CAZYTO010000155.1:1693-13710 GCA_964650405.1 uncultured Thermoanaerobaculia bacterium
GCCGCCGAAGTGCTGCTGCCGGTCGTTCTCGGCGTGGGCCGCTCCCTCGACCAACCCACCGTCGTCGAGAAGATCTCGCAGAGCGACGTCCCGGATACGCTGATGTCGCTCGACATCGGTCCGGAGACGGTCGCCCGGTACGCCGCGAGGATCGCCGGCGCGAAGATGGTCTTCTGGAACGGACCGATGGGCGTGTTCGAAAAGGACGAATTCGCGACGGGAACGATGGCCATGGCCAGGGCCGTGGCCGAAGCGAAGGCCGTCACCGTCGTCGGCGGCGGCGAGTCCGTCGAAGCCGTGAAATCATCCGGCTTCGCCGATCGGATCAGCCACATCTCCACCGGCGGCGGCGCATCCCTGGAGTTCATCGCCGGCGAAACACTGCCGGGAGTGGAAGTACTGAAAAACGGGTAGCCGGGTTGCGAAGTTGCGTGGTCGTTCGAATCCGCCGGGAACGCCGCAACCTCGCAACCTCGCAACCTCGCAACCCTGACAATGGCCACTGAAATCGAAGTCAAGTTCGCCCTCAAGAACCGTCTCGAGCTGACGCGGAAGCTGACGGACCTCGGCGCGCAGCGGCTCTATCCGGAGACGTTCGAGGACAACATCCTGCTCGACCGGCGCGGGGAGCTGCGGACGCGGGGCAGCCTCCTGCGCCTGCGCAAGTTCGGCAAGTACACCATCGCCACCTACAAGGGGCCGTTGTCGGTCGAGGCGGCAGGCATCAAGTCCCGCGAAGAAGTGCAGACGGGTGTGGAGAGTTTCGAGCTGGCCATCCAGCTCTTCGATGCTCTCGGCTTCAGGCCGATCTTCCGCTACCAGAAGTTCCGCGAGGTGTGGCGTCTCAACGAGACGGAGATCGTGCTGGACCGCACGCCCATCGGCGACTACTTCGAGATCGAGGGCTCGGTCGAGATGATCCGCTCCGTCGCCGCGAGCCTGGGCATGACCATGGACCAGGCCCTGCGCCAGTCCTACGCCGATCTCTACCGCCTGGCTCGGCGGACGCGCGGAGACTTGCCGGAGAACATGGTCTTTTCGCCGGACCAGCTATAGGAAGGGACGGCGTTATGAAGGCAATGCTCCTCGCCGCGGGACTGGGCACTCGCCTTCAACCGCTCACGAATACGCTCCCAAAGCCGATGCTGCCGGTGCTCAACCGGCCGCTCATCGGCTGGATCGTCGAGCATGCCATGGCGGCCGGCGTGCGGGACTTCATCGTCAACCTGCACTACCTCCCCGAGGTGATCGAGGGCTACCTGCCGGAGGCCTTCCCGGACGCAACGTTCACGTTCTCCTTTGAACCTGAAATCCTCGGCACTGGCGGAGCGCTTCGAAAGGTGCGCGCGCTGCTGGAGAAGGACGACGACTTCTTCCTGGCGAACGGCGACACGATCCAACGCCCGCCGTTCGCCGCGCTTCGATCGGCACGGCAAGCGACGGAGGCGCTGGCTGCACTGACTCTGCGGCATCCGCCGGAAGGGGACAAGTACACCCCGGTCTACTGGAGCGCGAAGAACGAGCTGTCCGGCGATGCAACAAGCGGCACCATCACCGGCTTCGGCAGCGGAACCGGTGAGGCGCTCATGTTCTCCGGCTCGCACTGCATTAGCCGGCGCACGCTCGACTTGCTGCCGGACCGGCCGGTCTCCAGCATCGTGGATGACGTCTACCGCGCGACCGGCGAGGGGCTGGCCGGCGTCGTCCTCGACGATCCGTTTTGGTTCGACATCGGTACGCCCCGGCGTTACCTCGACGCGGCACAGGCCATGCTCGAAGGCCGCTCGAAGCTCGCCCCGGCCGCCCGCGTCCGCGGGCAGGTCACCCGCAGCGTCGTCGGCCCGCGGAGCGTGGTCGAAGGGACGCTCACCGGCAGCATCGTCTGGGACGATTGCCGCATCGCTCCTGGAGTCCGCCTCGATCGTTGCATCGTCGCTCACGGCGTCGAACTGACCGCCGGCGAATTCACCAATACGGTGATTTGCAAAGGCGATGGAAACCTGCTCTTCACGGCGTTCTAACCGCTTCGGCGCTACACTAGGCGCGTTCCCATGCCCACGTCCGCCGGGTCTGACGCTGCCGCCCGCCGCCGCGTGATCGCGGTTTACATCACTCAAGGTGTGGCCGGACTGGGAGCGATCGTCCTCTACACCTTCCTCCGTCACGACCAGACGCTGCTCATCCTGCAGAACCTCGGGCCGAATGCGCCGGCCCTGCTGGCCATCGCAGCGGCCTTCACCCTCGGCATGGCCGTGCTCAAGTTCGAGCTGACCACGGAGATCTTCGTCTCGCTCGTCATCACCGCGGCCATCGCCTTCCTGCCGCTGCTCGGCGGCGTCATGACCGCCTGGATGATCGTCGTCATCGGCACGATCGTGCGCTGGGTGGCGCTGCGGCGTGCCGGCAACGGCAGCGACGATCGCGTTCTCGAGTACGTGCGCACGTTCGCCGGGCAGTTCGGCACGTATGGCATCCCCATCGTGCTGGCCGCGACCGTCTACGAGCGCATCGGCGGCGAGACGCCCCTCGTCCACCCCTCGCCCGCCAACGCCCTGCGCGTGGCCGTGGCCGGCATGGTGATCATCCTCACGAACCTCGTGATCATGTTTCTGCCGAAACGGTCGTACGGCTACACCATGCGCCGGATCGCCCATGTGGACTTGATCGACTTCTCCATCGACCTTTGCACCCTCCCCTACGCCATCGTGCTGGCCATGGCCTACGGCTCGATGGGCTACGGGGCCGTGCTGGCCCTGGCCTTCACCGGCATCGTGGCCAATCTCATCGCCCGCAACCTGGCCATGACCCGCGGGCGCAGCGAGCAGCAACTGGCGCGCCTGGCCTCGCTGACGAACATCGGCAAGACCATCTCCCTCCGCTTCACCACCGACCAGTTGCTCATGGCGATCTATACCGAGTGCCGGAGGATCGTGGACTGCACGCTCTTCACCATCGCCCTGCTGGACGAAGAGTCGAACGAGCTCTCTTTCGAGCTGGACGTGCGTGAGGAGACCATCCTCCCGAAGGACCGCATCCCCGTCGGCGAAGGGCTGAACTCGTGGGTGGTGAAGCATCACCAGCCGCTCCTCATCGGCAGCGTGGCCGACGAGGCGCGTATCGGCGTGAAGGCGCTGGCCGACAGCAAACCCACCGAGTCGTGGCTGGGTGTGCCCATGATCGCCCGCGACCGCCTCATCGGCGTCATCTCCGTGGAGAGCTACAAGAAGAACGCCTTCAACAACGATGACGTGATCCTCCTCACCGCCATCGCCAACCAGGCCGCGGTGGCCCTGGAGAACGCTCACCTCTACAAGGACCTGGAGAGCCTGACCTACGCCCTGGAACAGCGCGTCATGGAGCGGACCAACGAGCTGCGCGAGGCGAATCTGCGCCTTCTGGCCGCCGACCGCTCGAAGAATCAGTTCCTGGCCAACATGTCCCACGAGCTGCGCACGCCGCTGAACTCGATCATCGGCTTCTCCAGCGTGCTCCTGGAATCGACCCGCCAGACGCTCATGCCCCGGCTCTACAAGTTCCTCGAGAACATCCACACCGCCGGCAATCACCTGCTGGAGCTGATCAACGACATTCTCGACCTTTCGAAGATCGAAGCGGGGAAGATGGAGCTGCGGCCGGAGTTTTTCGACCTCCACGAGACCATCGCCGCCGTGGAGCGCGTGATGAAGGGCTTCGCCTCGCAGGCCAACGTCCACATCATCTCCACCATCAACCCCGACGTGCCCCGCGTCCGGCTCGACGAAGGGCGGCTCAAGCAGATCCTCTTCAATCTCCTCTCCAATGCCGTGAAGTTCTCGCCGCACGGCGGACCGGTGACGATCCACTCCGCCGTCGTCCCGAAAGACCAATCGCCCCTGGGCGTCGATTCCGTGCGCATCGAAGTGACCGATCGCGGCATCGGCATCGGCCCGGAAGAGCTGGAGCGGATCTTCGACGAGTTCTACCAGACCGAGGAAGGGCGGCGCTCGCGGCGCGGCGGCACAGGCCTCGGCCTGTCCCTCACCCGCAACTTCGTCGAGCTGCACCACGGGACGATCGAAGTGCAGTCCTCTCCCGGCAGCGGCTCCTGCTTCACCCTCTATCTCCCCGTCGACTACAACGAAGCCTCGGCCGTCGTAACCGCCCCGCTGCCGATGGTGCACGCCAGCGAAGGCGTGTCGTCGGTTCGCTGAACGCAGTTTCAGCTGGTCGCTCGTCGCTGATCGGGGCCAATGCAGGTGGAGTCGGACTCCCCCCACCCACGGGGAATTGGGCGATCACCCCCCCCGCGATCAGCGAAATTTGACGTCCCCCTTATAATCCGCGCGCCATGTCAAACCGCACCTTTACCATCGTCAAGCCGGACTCTGTTCGCAAGGGCAACTTCGGCAAGATCGTCACCCGCATCGAAGACGCCGGCTTCCGGATCCTCGGCCTCCGCAAGGTCGCCCTGTCGCAGCGTCAGGCCGAGGCGTTCTACGCCGTTCACAAGGAACGCCCCTTCTACGGCGACCTCGTGAAGTACATGACTTCCGGCCCCGTTTACGTCGCCGCGCTCGAGCGCGACAACGCCGTTCCCGAGCTGCGCAAGCTCATGGGCGCCACCGACCCGAAGAAGGCCGACGCCGGCACGATCCGGGCCGAATTCGGCGAGTCCATCGAGCAGAACGCCATCCACGGCTCGGACTCCGACGACAACGCCAGGATCGAGATCGCGTTCTTCTTCCCGGAATCGGACCTTTCGTAGTGCCGGGTGCCGAGCGGTGCTTCGGCCTCCGTCACGGCTTCATGACGATCGCCGAGATCCCCGCGTTCTCCAGCTTCGCCCGGACCTGCACGGCCTCTTCGCGCGTGGCGAACGGTCCGAGGCGGACGAAGTAGAGCGTGCCGTGATCGATGTGACTGTCCTGTCCGATCTTGGTGAGCTTCGTCTGTAGGGCCTTGGCGTTCTCCTCGACCGAGAACGCGCCCACCTGCACGACGTAACGGCCGCCTGGCGTCGTGGCCGGAGCGGGCGCGGGTGTGGGCGGCGCCGGTGCAGGCGCCGGAGCCGGTGCGGAAACCGTCTGCGGTGCAGGTGCCGGCGTCTGCGTGGATGTCGTCGTTGTCACTGGGTGCGTCGTCGAGGCCAGTACAGGTGTAGGCGTCGCGACGCGCGTCGCAGCCGCGGAAGACGCGGGAGCAGGTGTGGGAGCCGGCGCCGCGGTCGATGTTGTGCCTTTCGATGTGATCGCGACCGGCGCAGGCGCCGGCATCGTCGTCACGTGCGTTGGTACCGGCGCGGGTCCGGGCACCGGCGTGACGGACGCGGGCACCGGAGTCGCGCGCGATGTTGCCGTCGAAGGCGATGTCGAAGACGCCGGAGCCGGCGAAGACGTAGACGCACTGGCCCGAGCTGGCTGCGGCTGCGGTACCGGAGCGGGCGTCTGGGCTGCCGCCGTATTCTGCCGCGCCGTCACGGACGTCGCGGACGCTGGCTGCGGCAGCGGGACGATCTCGACGCTCTTTCCGCTCGGCGAGACCTGCTTGCGGTTCTCCACCTGCACGTGATCGACCACGACCGGTTGCGGTGCGGGAGCGGGAGCGGGCGTCACGGTCTGAGGCGCGGCCGCAACCTGCTGCGGCGCCGGCGTGTCGTTGGTGATGGTCACGCTGAACGGCACCGGCGGCTCGTGTTCTCCCTTGCCGAGGCGCACCACGGTCATTTCGATGTCCCCGCTGCCGGGGTCGATGAGGCTGATCTGCTGCGCGGCAGCGTACGAGAGGTCGATGAGGCGATTGCCGATGTAGGGGCCGCGGTCGTTGATGCGCACACGCACGCTCTGGCTCGTCTTCGCGTTCCGCACGTCGACGATCGTTCCGAAGGGCAGCGAGCGATGGGCGGCCGTGAGGAGCATGGGATCGAAGATCTCGCCGTTGGCCGTGGTGCGGCCGGCGAACTCCTGCCCGTACCAGCTCGCCACGCCGTGCTCACTCTGCGGGGCGGTCTGGGGGGCCGGCGCCGGTGCCGTGGAACCGCATCCGGCCGCGAACAGCACGAGAGCTGCGAGGATCCGTTTTCTCATACGCGCACCTCCGCCGCCTCGGCGTGAATCTGAGCGCGCTCGCGCTCGAGAACCGGGTCGACCTCTTCGAGGAGAAACCGCTCCGTCTGCTGCCTGGCCAGCCCGGTGTAGTCCTCGGGACGGGCCATTTTCGAAATGGTCTCACGTTCGATGGCGAACAACGCGTCCCCGGCGATGAAATCGAACAGGGGATTCTCCGCGGCGCCGCCCTTCAGGGCATTGGCCGCCGCCTGGGAGTGGATGCGCACGCGCTCGTGGAGGACCTGCCGGTCGCCCCCGCGGCGTACGCCTTCCATCATCAGGTTCTCCGTCATCATGAACGGCAGTTCCCGGCGGACGTTGGCGGCGATGACCTCTTCGTGCACGACGAGGCCTGCGGCGATGTTGTCGTAGATCAGTGCCAGCGCGTCTGCAGCCAGGAACGCCTCCGGCATGGCGATACGCCGGTTGGCCGAGTCGTCCAGCGTCCGCTCGAACCACTGCGTAGCCGCCGTCATGGCTGGATTGAGCGTGTTGATGATGAGGTGCCGGGACAGGGCGTCGAGCCGCTCGGCACGCATCGGATTGCGCTTGTAGGCCATGGCCGAGGAGCCCACCTGCTCCTCTTCGAACGGCTCCTCGATCTCGTGGAGGTGCTGCAGGAGCCGCATGTCGTAGCCGAACTTCGAAGCCGACTGCGCGAAGCCGCCCAGCGCCGCCACGACCTGGGCGTCGACCTTGCGCGAGTACGTCTGCCCGCTCACCGGATAGACCCGCGTCATCCCGGCCTTCTCCGCCACGAGCTGCTCCAGGCGCCGCACCTTCCCCTCGTCGCCCTGGAAGAGCGAGAGGAAGGCTGCCTGCGTGCCGGTGGCGCCCTTCACGCCGAGGAGGGCGAGCTGGTCGCGGCGAAACTGCACCTCGTGGAAGTCGAGCAGCAAATCGTGCAGCCACAGCGTGGCGCGCTTGCCCACCGTGGTGAGCTGGGCGGGCTGGAAGTGGGTGAAGGCGAGCTGCGGCGTGGCCCGCCAGGTCCAGGCGAACGCGCGCAGCTTGGCCATGAGGTTCACGATGCGCCGCGAGACGATCGCCAGCGCCTCCCGAATCTGCAGGAGATCGGTGTTGTCGGTGACGAACGCGGACGTGGCGCCGAGGTGGATGATCGGCCTGGCGGAGGGAGCCTGCACCCCGTAGGCGTGAATGTGGGCCATGACGTCGTGGCGCACCTCGCGCTCGCGCGCCTCGGCCACTTCGTAGTTGACGTCGTTGGCGTGGGCCTTCAGCTCCGCGATCTGGGCGTCCGTGATGTCGAGCCCGAGCTCCCGCTCCGCCTCGGCCAAGGCGATCCACAGGCGCCGCCACGTCCGGAACTTGAAGTCCGCCGAGAAGAGGTACGACATCTCCTTCGAGGCGTACCTTTCAGTCAGGGGGTTGGAGGCGGCGTCGCGCTTCACGCCGGGATTATAGCGGGCTCACTCGCAATGGGTGAGGCGGCTTGGCACCGCGTCACGCCTGCCTCGCACTGTTAGTCGGGAACGTAAGGTCGCGGCGGAAGGCTTCGTGGGCGTGTTCCGCCGTGCCGGCATTCCTTGACAGCCTCCCCGGCCGCCCGCACACTTCGCGCGATGCCTCCGGCCGTCTCCACGCACGACTCCCGCCGCAGCACGAAAGTGACGCTGCGCGTGGTGACCCTTCTGTCAGCCGTGCTGATGGTGCTCTTCCTCATCTCGTTCTACTTCAGCGACCGCGGCATCTCCGAGCTGCAGTACTCCCGCAAGCGCGTGGAGTCTCTGCGCGCCGACATCCACCGCCTAGAAGCCGAGAACGCCCGCCTCCGCGCCGAGATCGAGAGCGCGAAGCAGTCCACCTATGCCGTCGAGCGTATCGCCCGCGAAGACCTCGGCATGTCGAAGAAAGGCGAGGTCGTCTACATGCTGCCGAAGGCAAGGTAAGCACCCGTCTCAAAACCGCCGGCTCACCCCCGCCGCGAAGAACACGTTCGGCGCATTCACGCCGTGAGCGCGCCACCCAACCGAGGCGTCGAGCTGCGTGTTGCGCCCGACGATCCAGGCCGTGCCGGCGTCGACGAGGATCGACGAATCGGCGTAGCCGCTGTCGACGAAGACGTTGGCCCTCTCGCTCAGGTTGTACTGCAGCGTCACGGCGGCGAGGGCCGTTGCGGTTCCATTGCCGAAGCTCGCCCCGATGTTCGGGTTGAGCGCCCACTTCTCGCTGAGCGTCATTTCCGCGGCCAGGCGCACGTCGCCGGTGGTCGTGTCGGACTTAAAGCCGCCCGAGCCCGATTTTGGAAAGAGGCGTGCTATGACGCCGAGCGACGGCCGGTGCGTCTTCGTGTCCTCGTCGGCGAGGTGCCACTTGAAGCCGGCCGAGACGGGCGACCACCCGTCCAATCCTGCGCCGAGGATGCGACCGTAGCCGCCGAGCGACTCCACGCGCAGCTCGAAGTCCTTCGCCAGTCCATACCGGAACAGCGCCGGCGTGATGAGCACATGAATGCCGTCGTCGTCGCGCTCAGCGCCCGCTTCGATCTGGAACCGTCCCGGCGCAATGGTCTGGCTGCCGTCCGCGATCCCCGGCCGGTCCGGGTTGATCAGGTCTTCCTGCTGCGCGACGAGCGGCAGCGCCGCCGTAAGCAGCACTGCCGCCGCCACCACGATCCACGCAAATCGTCGATTCGTCGAACCGCCCGCACCCCCGCCGTACCCCGCCGTCCGCGAAACGCAAATCAGCGAACGGCGAATCAGGCGACTCATTCCATCTTTCCCTTCGCCGCGTCCGTGGCCCGATCGACCTCGGCCGCGTAGGCGTTGATCACGTTGGCCACGATGTCCATCTGCTGTGCCGCCTCGTTCCAGTTCCGCTGCTCGATCGCCTCGCGGACTCCCGGAATCGTCTTCACGCCGTAGCCCGTGTAGAAGCCGGGGGCGTAGATGTCGTGGCGGAACCACGGCCGGCGCGGGAGGCCCTGCGACGTGAGCAGCACCTGCTCGGCGTGCATGAGGATGCGGTTGACGGCCGCGGTACGGGCCGCCGCGTTCGGCACGTCCGACGCCATGGACGCGACGGCCCGGTCGTAGTCGTGGGCGCTGCGCTGCAGCTTGGCCAGCGCGTTCAGGAGTGGCGCGAAATTGAGATACGGCACGGGCTCCTGCGCCGGCGGGACGATGAAGGTCTTGGTCGGATCGGCCGCCAGCTCCATGGAGTGATCGCGGATCTCGCGGTTGCGCTCTTCGGTCTCCGCCCGTATCGTATCGGCCAGCTTCGTCAGCTCCGTGGTGTAGCGCGAGAGCGTCTCGGCGAAGGTGGCGAACTCGAAGGGGAGCACGTCCGCGCCGGCCAGGCGAAGCATCAGGCGCCCGGTCGTCCTGGCCTGGGTCACGCCGTAGTCGAAGTTCGGATCGATGAAGCGGGTGAAGTGATCGAACGAATCGTAGATGGAATGGTACGACCCGCCGCCCCCCTCCCCGCCGTAGCCGACGTTGAGCGCCGCGATCCCCGTGTGCTGCAGGAACGGCGTGTAGTCGGAGCCCGATCCCAGGGCGCCGAGTCGGAGGAACTGCCGGTCGCGCACCTCTTTCCGCTCCTCGGGGGTCTTCGCGTTGACCGTCTCCCGAGCCCGCAAGCGCTCCAGCACGGAGACGTTGCGCTCCGGATCGGTCACATCGCGCGCCACCTGCGTGACGAGGCGCTCCAGCGAGTGCGAGCCCCCGGCCTCGAGGAACCCGCGGCCGTTCGTGTCCGAGTTGATGTAGACGACCATGTTCTTGCGCAGCTCGTCGGCGTGCGTCTCCGCCCATTCCGTCGAGCCGAGCAGCCCTTCCTCTTCGCCGTCCCAGGCCGCGTACATCATCGTCCGCTTCGGCTTCCAGCCGGCCCTGGCAAGTTCGCCCACGGCCCGCGCTTCCTCCAGCTCCGCCACCAACCCGCTGATCGGATCGTCGGCGCCGTTCACCCAGCCGTCGTGGTGATTGCCGTGCATGATCCACTCGTCGGGATGCTCGCTGCCGCGCAGGACGGCGATGACGTCGCGGATCGTCACCATGTTCCAGTTGAACTCCAGCTTCATGTGCACGCGCGCCGGCCCCGCGCCGAGGTGGTAGGGAATGGGAAGCGCACCGCGCCACTCGGCCGGCGCCATCGGCCCGCCCATGGCCCGCAGCAGCGGCAGGGCGTCGCCGTAGGAGATGGGAAGCACGGGGATCTTCGTGAGGACGTCGGCGTCCTTGCGGTCGATGCGCTTGGCGTCCTTGGTCGCGCCGTAGCCGGGAGTGAGCGGATCGCCAGAGCGGGTGGGCATGTCCATCACCGAGCCGCGCTGCGCGCCGTTCTCGTTGCGGTAGCCGCCCTTCGGATAGACGTCGCCCTGGAAGTAGCCGTCGTCGTGCGGATCGGAGTAGATGATGCAGCCGACCGCGCCATGCTCGGCGGCCACTTTCGGCTTGATCCCGCGCCACGACCCGCCGTAACGGGCGATGGCGATCTTTCCCTTGACGTCGATGCCGTGTTTGGCCAGCTCTTCATAGTCGGCCGGCACTCCGTAGTTGACGTAGACGAGCTCTCCGGTGACGTCGCCGTCGATGGAGTAGGCGTTGTAGGTCGGCAGTTGCTCGCCGGTCTGCCCGGAAGTCGCATCCTCCGCCAGCGGCGGCTCGGCCAGCTTGAGCTTGTACGTCTCCGGCGCGACCATCTCCACCACCCGCGTCTTCGGGGTGGGGAAGAGGACGTCGAACTCCTCGATACGCGTGTCGTAGCCCCACGACTTGAAGAGCGACGCCAGGAACTCGGCGTTGTCCTTGTCGTAGGGCGAGCCAATGTGATGGGGCCGGGCCGAGAGCCGCTTCATCCACTCCCGGAGGTGATCGCGGTTGAGCTTCGCGTCGAACTGCGCCTCGAGGGCGTGCTCCTTCGCCGCGCCGTCGGTTGGGAAGCCGAGGATCGGCGCCGGTGCGTTGGCAGGCTGGGCCAGCGTGAGGGTGGTGAGGAGGAGAAGGGTACCGAGGATTGCGATACGACGCATCAAGTCTCCTTGTCCGCGAATTGGCGGTGAATTGTAGCGCTCAGTTTTCCCGGTACGGTCGAATACGCCGGCGGCCGATTTCAACTGTTACGATCGCGCCCGCGGCGAGCTCGTGGCCATACTCTCGGACGATCTCATCGCACTCTTCCGCATGTTTGGACGGTGGCCGATCAACCAGCCGAATGATTCCGGAGTGGGCTTGATGATGAACGACTGCCAGCTCGCCAAAGTCTTTGTCGAGCGTTACCAGTACGCGCTCTTCACTGTGGGCGGCTTCGAGAATCGCTGAATCGCCTGGATCACGAGCCCAATCTCGCACCCAAACAACGTCGTGTCCTCGTGCGCGCAATTCATCGCGCACGAGGAACGACACGCAACTATCGAGCAGTATCTTCACTGCCGGTCAAAGCGAGCTCGATCCGTTCATGACCAACGACGCGCGAGGCATAGACGAAGCAGGCTTGCATATCTTCAGGCTCGAGTTCCGGGTAGTACTTCAACAACTCCTCGATCGAGGCTCCACCTGCGAGCATCCCGAGAATGTGCTCAACCGCCAAGCGTTGTCCGCGGATGATCGGCTTTCCACCGAAGATCTCAGGGTTAAACGTTATCCGTCTTAGTAACTCTTCAGGGTTGGCCATCTGCAGAATCTTACTCCCGGTAGACCACTACCCACCCGTCTCGGCGCAGCGTCGCTCATCGCCTCGCCGTACAATGACCCGATGCCAGAGTCGGAGATCGAGACCGAGAAGCTTCAGGAAGCCGTTCACGAAGAGCTGGAGCGCGAGGGCGGCCGTCTGCTCAAGACGATCGCGCTCACGTCGGCCAGCATGGCCGCCTTCGCCGCCGTTGCCGCCGCTTGCGCCGCAGCGACCGTGAAAGAGGCCCTGGTGCACAATGCCGTGGCGCTGACGTTGCCAGCAACGGCCCCAGGAGAA
>CAZYTO010000156.1:0-13538 GCA_964650405.1 uncultured Thermoanaerobaculia bacterium
ATGAACGAATGATTGAGCTTGACCCCCGCCTCTTCCAGGCCGAGGTTCTCGGTGTTGGCGCGGCGGCCGGAGGCGACGAAGACTTCGTCGACGGGGATCTCCTCGCGGCGGCCGTTGCGGTCTTCGATAGTGATGATCTTCCCTCCGTCGCCGGCCGTCACGCGCTTCGCCGCCCATCCCGTGCGCACGACGATCCCCTCGGCGGCGAGGATCCCGCGGATGCGCGCGATGACCTCGGCGTCTTCCTTATTGATGATCTCGTCGAGCATCTCCACGACCACCACCTCACTGCCGAAGCGCCGGAACATCTGCGCGAATTCGATGCCGATGTAGCCGCCGCCGAGCATCAGCAACCGCCGGGGAAACTCGTCCTGCTCGAGGAACGTGCGGTGATCGAGAAAGCCATGCTCCGCCAGCCCTTCGACCGGCGGCACGGCCGTGCGCGCGCCGGTGGCGATGACGATGTCCTTCGCGGTCAGGCGCCGGCCGTTCACCTCCACTTCGTTGCGCGCGGCGAGCCTGGCGCTGCCCTCGATGACGTCGATGCCCAGCTTGCGGAACTTGTCGGGATCGTCGTGCGGGGCTACCCGGCGCCGCTGCTCCCGCATCGACTCCATGACCACTTTCGGTGTGACGCGAATGTCGACCGGAGGGAGGCCGTACTCGTTCGCGTTCCGCATCTGATGCACGAGCTTGGCCGACGCGATCAACGCCTTGGTCGGAACACAGCCCGTCCACAGACAGTCGCCCCCCAGCGCCTCACGCTCGATGAGCGCCGTGCGGCGTCCCAGGCGGCTGGAGAAGGACGCCGTCACCAGTCCCCCCGTTCCCCCTCCGATGACCACAACGTCGAAGTGCTCGGACATCGGGGGGATTGTAGTGCCGAGTGCCGAGTGCTGAGTGCCGAGGGGAAGTTTCTCGGCACTCGGCACTCATCACTCAGCACTAACTCTAAGGAACGTACACCGTCACCTTCCGTGTCCTCGGGCCGTCGAGCTCGACGAAGTAGACGCCCTGCCAGGTGCCGAGCACGAGCTTGCCTCCGCGGTACGGCCAGGAGAGCGACGTCCCGATGAGCATGGAGAGGAAGTGGGCGTCGGAATTGCCCTCGCCATGGCGGAACGGCACGTTCGGCACGAGGGCGCGGAGCGCTCTAGTCAGGTCGGCGGGGACGTCCGGGTCGGCGTTCTCATTGACCGAGATGGCGCAGGTCGTATGCGGGACGAGGATCGTGCAGATGCCGTCGCCCTGCGTGAGCGCGCCGAGGGCCCGATCCACCTCGGCGGTGATGAGCACGATCTGCTCCCGCTCGCTTGTCCGTACCGAGAATGTGGATTCGCGCATGGCGCTTATAATCCCTTGAAAACGCAGGAGAGTGCCGAGTCCTGAGTCCTGAGTGCTGCGGGGGGTTCCGACTCAGCACTCGGCACTCAGCACTCAGCACTCGTCTATGTTCCACTGCATCCACTGCAGATCGGAGATCGACTCCAAGTTCAAAGCCTGTCCGCACTGCGGGGAGCCGATCACCGACTTTCTCCGCAAGTACCTGGAGACGCCCCTGGACGGGAAGTACCAGATCCTCGGCAAGCTCGGGGCGGGCGGGATGGGAGACGTGTACAAGGCGCTGCACATCCACCTGAACGCCCTGCGGGTGATCAAGCTCATGCGCGCCAATATCGCCAACGATCCTGGCGCGCACGACCGGTTCCTTCGCGAAGCGCGCCTGGCCACCAAGATCCACCACCCCAGCGTGGCCGCCCTCTTCGATTTCGACTCGCTCGACGAAGGCGCGTTCTACATGGTCTGGGAGTACATCGAGGGCATCAATCTCCATGAGCTGCTGGTGGAGAAAGGGCCGCTCTCGCCCCGCTACGCCGCGCGCCTCGGCATCCAGGCGCTTCAGGGCCTCGACGCCATCCACCGCGCCGGCATCGTTCACCGCGACATCAGCCCCGAGAACCTCATGATCACCCGCGACGAGGAGGGGGAGGAGCACGTCAAGATCATCGACCTCGGCATCGCCAAGAGGTGGGCCGACGAAGCCGATTCGAAGACAAAGACGGGGATGTTCGTCGGGAAGTGGAAATACTGCTCGCCCGAGCACCTCGGCATGCTTCCGGAGGGGGAGCGCATCGACGGCCGCGCCGACCTCTATTCGTTCGGCATCGTCCTGTACGAGATGCTGACCGGCGTTCCGCCCTTCCAGGCCGACACGCCCCATCGCTTCGTCATGCTCCACGCTTCGCAGCCTCCCCGCCCGCTGCGTCTCGTCAACCCGAGTGTCAAGGCGTCGCCGGAGCTGGAGGCGGTCATCTTCAAGTCGCTGGAAAAGGATCGCGGGAAACGCTTCGCCACGGCCCGCGAGTTCGCCCGGGCCCTGGAGACCCTCCTGCCGTCGCTCGACGAGACGCCGGGCGCTCCGCCACCCCTGCCGGTCATGAGCGAGCTGACGGAAGAGCCGACCCGGGCCTCCGGACCGTCCGTCGATGCGCACGCACCTACGCTGCGGGACGTGACCGGAGCCACGACCATCCAGACGGTGGACACAGTAACGCCGCGGGATTTTGCGCAGGCCACGCTGGAGCGGGTCGAGGTCGAGAAGCCGGCCGCCCCGCCGGCGGCGAAACGACGGTCCGCAGGGCTGATCGCCGCGGCCGTCGCCGTGATCCTCGGTGCCGGCGCAGCGGCGGTGTGGCGCGCCGGCCAGCAACCGCCGGCAACTCCGGCGACGCAGTCCAGCCAGCCCGCCGTGCCGGCCGCGAATGCGACGGTGAATGTGGAGAAGCCGCGCGTGACGGCGGCTTCGACCATCCCGCTCGCGCAGGGACACCTCGGGATCAATGCCTTTCCGTGGGCGAACGTCACCAGCATCCGGAATCTGGACAACGGTGCGTCGGTCGACCTGCGTGGACCGCTGGTGACGCCGGCCCCGATCGATCTCGCCCCCGGCCGCTACGAGATCACGCTGTCGAATCCCGCTTTCCGGAACACGCTGACCGAGCACGTCGAGGTGCGCCCGAATGAAGAGGCGGTAGTCAACGCCCGGTTCACCGATCCGGCCGCCGCCGCGCTCCCCCGCTTCGAGGGCCAGCCGTGATGCGTGCCGCCGCATCGTTGCTCCGAGTGACGCTTCCAAGCCTGATCCGAAGGCCAAAGGGCTCGAAGGCAGAAAGGAAAGTCGAGCGCCGGCCTCCGGCCCTTTCAGCCTTTCAGCCTTCCAGCCTTGCTTCCCAACATACTCTCTCGCCTTTTAGGGTCAGGGTTGCCGCGGCGCTGCTGCTGGCGCTGTTCCTGGCCACGCCGCTCGCCGCGGCGGACAAGTGGTACGACTGGTACAACAAAGGTGTGGCCGCGGTGCGGAACGGGCAGTACAAGGAAGGCGCGGACGCGCTGCAGCGCGCGATCGCCGAAATGCCGACCGAGACCACGTCGGCCCGGGCCGGGAACGTGATCATCACCTATGTTCCCCACTTCTGGCTGGGCATCGCACGCTTCAACCTCGGAGAGGCAGACGCGGCCCTCAGAGAGTGGAAGACGTCCGAGGAACAGGGCGCCGTGCAGAACACGCAGTACCTCGGCTCGCTCCGCGACTGGGAGGCCCGGGCCAGCTCGCAGAAGGTGCGCAACGCGGAGAGCGGCGCCGCGGAGAGCCGCAAGGCTGCCGACGCCGCCATCGGCCGCGCGCTGGCAGGACAGACGGACGCCCTTCGCTCCGGTGCCGATCGAAGCGACGCCTACCGTAACGCCCTGCGCAAGCTGCAGGAGGCGGTGGACGGCTTTAATCGGGCCGGGACGGACGTGGCTGCCTATCGCCGCGTGGCAGACGTGGCCAACCAGGCCCGCGACCTCTTCAACGGCGCCGCCGAGGCGGCACGCAAGGAGCGCGCGGCCCGCCCGCCCGCCCCCGGGCCGAAGCCGCAGCCTCGCGAGATCGTCATCCCCTTCCCTGCGGACGACACGCCGCCGCGAACACAGACGGTGCCGGCGACGCAGACCAGCGCCCCGAAGGTCGTGCAAGTGCTGCCGCAACCCGCGCCGCAGACGCAGACCGCGGTGCCTGCTCCGCCCGCGCCGGAGAGCGAAGCGCTCGTCGCCGCGCGCGTAGCGGTGCAGACCTACAAGCGTCATCTGCTGGACGCGAAACTCTCGCCGAAGGACGCGCAACTGCTCGAGGCCCAGCTCGAGTCGCATCCCACCGATGCCGTCCTCCAGCGGGTGAGCGCCGATGTGGAGCGAGGGGAGAAGTCGCTGGCCGAGCGCCTGGCGAAACTCCATCCGCCGCCGCAACCGGTGCCACAACCCGTTCCGCTGCCGGCGGGTCCGGCGCCGGCCGCCAACCCGCTGGAGCCGGCATGGCACGCCTACGCCTCCGGCGACTTCGCCCGGGCCGACGCGCTGCTCAGCACTCTCGTCAGCGCGAATGCCACCGCCGACGCCTACCTCCTGCGCGGCATCACCCGCTGGACCCGCGCGTCACTCAGCCGCAAAGGCGACGTCACCGCCGCCGCCAACGACTTCCGCGCCGCCCTCAAGCTCAACCCGGCCCTGCGCCTCGACCCCGCGGCGTTTTCTCCGAAGGTCATCGCCTTTTACGAAAGCGTTCGCGCGGGACGTTGAGAGCCGCGGCCCGGCTTTGCACCTAAAGTCGGCTCGGAGCCCTGATCTCCAAGGCTGAAAGGCTGAAAGGGTCAGAGGCGGCGCCGGGTTTCCTTCCAGCCTTTCAGCCTTTCAGCCTTTCAGCCTTGCGCCGATACCGATGATTCTGACTCTAGGTGCAAAGCCCCGCCTCTGCAAAGCCCCGCCGCCCCCCTTCCGGAAACCATCGGCGTACACTGACGTTCAAACGTCATGGCTCGTACGGTCCTCGTTGTCGACGACAACGCGTTGAACCGCGATTTGCTCTTCGAGGAGCTCACGTTCCGCGGAATGGACGTGGTGACTGCGGCCGGCGGGCGGGATGCCCTGGAGCAGGTCGGCAAGCAGGATTTCGACGTCGTGCTGCTCGACATCATGATGCCCGGCGTCGACGGCCTGGCCGTGCTGCGCGAGGTGCGCAGGACCAAGTCGGTGGCGGAGCTCCCGGTGATCATGACCACCGCGCGCGACACGCGCTCGTCCGTCGTCGATGCCCTGGATGCCGGCGCCAACGACTACGTCACCAAGCCCATCGACCTGCTCGTGCTGATGGCCCGCATCCGCACCCAGATCGCGCTGAAGGACGCCAACGACGCGGCCGCGAAGGCCAACCGGCAGCTCGAAGAGGCCCAGCGCACGATCCTCCAGCTCACCACCGGCGGCGGTGCCGTCGGCGACGTGGAGGGATGGGCGGCCTCGCTGGCCCGCGATCTCTCCCAGCTCATGAGCGCCCGCGTGGCAGTCGTCCTCAGCAGCGGCCAGACCATCTCCTCCGGCAGCACCCGCACCCAGGTGGCGCCGGCCGGCGCGCGCATCGACGCCGCCGAGCAGACGCGGACCATCTCCATCGGCGCAGGCGCCTCCCGTTTCGGCGAGCTGGTCGTGGCCCGGACCGACTGGAGCGACCGGGAGCGCATGCTGCTGGAGGCCTTCGCCCGGCAGCTCGCCGCCGCGCTGGAGATGCGCCGCCTGCGCACGGAGCTGACCGTGGCACAGACCCGCGTCGTCACCCGCCGCCAGGAGCTGCTCGACCGCGGCATTCCCCTGCTGCAGATCTGCACCACCTGCGGCCGCTGCTACGACCACACCGTTCCCGCCTGCCCCATCGACGACGCCCCGCTGGAGTCGCCGCAGATCCTTCCCTACCGCGTCAACCAGCGCTACCGCCTCACCCAGCGCCTGGCCACCGGCGGCATGGCCCGGCTCTTCGCCGCCGTCGACGAGAAGCTCGACCGCGCCGTGGCCGTGAAGATCATCAAGGCCGAGCACTTCCACGACGACGAGCTGCGCGTCCGCTTCGAGCAGGAAGCGCGAGCCGTGGCCCGCATCGAGCACGCCGGCGTCTCCACCGCCTACGACAGCGGCGAGCTGGAGGACGGCTCGCTCTTCTTCGTCATGGAGCTCCTCCGCGGACTCAACCTCGCCCAGATGCTCCACGTCTACGGCAGGGGCTCACCGAAGCAGGTGGCCTCCCTCGTCCGCCAGGCCGGTGCCGCCCTGGCCGCCGTCCACCGGGCCGGCTTCATCCACCGCGACGTGAAGCCCGAGAACGTCTTCCTCCTCGAAGAACGGGAAAGCTTCAAGGTCAAGCTGCTGGACTTCGGCATCGCCAAGCGCCTCGGCAGCGACGCCAACCTCACCCAGTCCGGCACCTTCATCGGCACGCCGGCCTACATGGCGCCGGAACAGGTGGAGGAGTCGGAGGCCGATGCGCGCACGGACCTCTACTCCTTCGCCGCCGTGGCCTACGAAGCCCTCACCGGCCGCCGCGTGACCACCGAGCGCGACGTGGCCAAGGTCTTCCGCGAGATCGTGCACGTCATGCCGCCACCGGTCTCTTCGCTCGTGCCGGAAGCCTCGCCGGAGATCGACCGGCTCTTCGACAGCGCCCTGGCCAAGGTTCGCGACGAGCGGCCTCCGTCGCTCGAACAGTGGGCCGCCGAGGTCTCGCAACTGCTGGAGGCCATCGACGCCCCCGACGGCTGGCCCGAGTCGTTTGCCCCGAGCGTGGGGTTTTCGACGCCGGTTCCGACGGTGCGGCACGTGTGAACGGTTGCGGGGTTGCGTAGGGTTACGGGGTTACGGGGTTACGAGGTTGCGTGGGGTTAGCAACGGGCAGTACCCGTAACCCCGTAACCCCGTAACCCCGCAACCCGTAACCCCGCAACCCCGTAACCCCGCAACCCCGTAACCCCGTAACCCCGTAACCCGTTTCAGCCGGCGTCCTCTTCGTCCTCGTCCTCCAGCGCGTCCGTCAACTGCTTGCGGAACTTGCCGTAGCCGGGAAGCGCGCGGACGGCCTCCAGGTCCTTGTCGGTCTCGATGAGCTCGAGGGAGAGAGGGTGGCGCTCCGCGAGGTTGGTCAGAACCTGCAGGGCGTCTTCCGCTTTGCCGGTCGTGGCCAGGAGGCATGCGCGGTTGTAGGTGGGGATCCATCCCTTGGGCCGGAGCGTTTCGGCGCGCCGGAAGAGCGCGTCGGCTTCGGAGGGCTTGCCGATGCGTCGTGCGCAGGTGCCCTCCTGCAGCATGGCCCGGACGTCGCTGGGGAGAATCTGCACGGTCTTCTTGTAGTAGTCGTAGGCGGCCTGGTACTCGCCCTTTTCGTAGTGGAGGTCACCGAGGCGGCGGTAGACGCGAGGGAAGGTGGGATCGGCGGCGACGCCTTTCCGGTAGTACTGCTCGGCCGCCGCTTCGTGCCCCTGGAGCGATTCGATGAAGCCGAGATTGGCCAGCGCTTCCGCGAAGTGGGGATTGATCGACAGCGACTTCTGGAAACGCTTCGTCGCATCCTCCAGGTCGCCGTGCGTCAGCGACAGGGCCCCGAGGACGCCCTGCACGCGGAACTGCTCGGAGTCGACGGCCAGCGACTGTTGGTAATACTTCCGCGCCTTCGCCACGTCTCCCGTCTTGACGCCGATGAGGCCGAGGACGTTTAAAGCCGAGACGTTCCGGGGGGTGACTGCCACCAGCTCCAGGAGCATCTTCTCCGCTTCCGGCCACTTCTTCCGCTGCGCGAAGTGACGGGCATCCTCGAGCTTGTTGTGCAGCGGCAGGCCGTCCTTCGGGTCCATGCCCTGCATCGCATTGCGCTCGCCGTGCGGCGCGAGGTAGCCGAGGGCCTGCAGCGACTCCTCCGTCTCCCGGGTCATGGGATTGGCGGCCGCCTTCACGGCATGCTTGCCGCTGGCCTCCAGCAGGCTGGTCAGCTCGGCGTCGAGGCGGGCCCCCACGCGCGGCTCCTGGGCCAGGATGTTCGTCAACTCCCCCGGGTCCTTGCGCAGGTCGTACAGCTCCGGGCGCGGCGCGCGGATGTACTTGTAGCCGCCGTCCCGGACGGCATAGAGCGGCGCCATGCCGAAGCCGACTTCCGAGAGCAGCGATTCCGAGTACTGGGGCAGTGGGGGCGGCGTTTCCTTTCCGCGCAGGGGGGCCAGCATGCTGCGGCCGTCCATCGCGTTCGTGGCCTTCAGCCCGACGACGTCGAGGACGGTGGGCGTGATGTCGACCGAGCGGATCGGTCCTTCGTACACACCGGGCTTGAAGAGGCGGGGATAGTGAACGATGAGCGGCACGCGGACGGTCGCGTCGTAGACGAAGATGGCGTGGGTCTGTTCGCCGTGCTCGCCGAGGCTCTCTCCATGGTCGGCGGTAAAGATCACCAGCGTATCGTCGAGCACGCCGTCGGCCCGCAGCGTGTCGATGATCCGGCCGATCTGGCGGTCGACGCCGGCGATCTCCGCGTCGTAGGGGGTCGGGCAGATGGCCAGGTCCGCAGCGGAGGGGTGGTAGGGCTGGTGCGGATCGAAGAAGTGAATCCAGGTGAAGAAGGGCTTCGTCTTCTTCGCGTTCCAGCTCTGCAGCCAGCTCAGGAACAGCTCGGCCGTCTTCGGCGCCTGGCGCTCGCGGATCATGAAGAGCTTCGGATCCTCCTCGGCCCACAGATCGTCGTCGTAGGTCTCGAATCCCTGGTTGAGGTTGTAGCGGCGGTTGAGCACGAGGGCCGAGACGAAGGCGTGCGTCGTGTAGCCGGCGTCCCGGAGCCGTTCCGCGAGCGTCACGGCCTCTTCGCCGAGAGCATAGGCGCCGTTGTCGCGTACGCCGTGGGCCGGAGGGAACAGGCCCGTGAAAATCGACGTGTGCGACGGCATCGTGATCGGCGCGGAGGAGACGGCGTTCGCGCAGCGCACCCCTTCGCTGGCCAGGCTGTCGATGGCCGCCGTGTGGGCGAGGTGGTACCCGTAGCATCCGATCCGGTCGGCGCGGGTCGTATCGATCGTGATGACGAGCACGTTCGGGCGGCGCGGTTGCCACCACCGGCGGTATCCGAAGAACGCCAGTGCGGCCAGAACGACGATGAAAAGAGAGAGGAAGAGCCAGCGGCGGGAATGCATGGAATTCGTAACATTCTAGTGGCAATGATCCCGCGCGCAACGTAAACTGCGCTCGGTCTGTGGGTCCCATTCATCGTCCTGTGAGGAGCGGTTCTTGAAGCGTCTCCGATACTTGGCGACAGTCTCCGCCCGCGCGTCGCGGCCGGTGGCTGAGGGACGGGATGTTTGGATTCAAATTTGTGCTGGCAACTTTTTCCGGGGGATCGTAAACTGTCCGTAGTCAGCCCGTATCCACCCCCAGGACAATGCCAATGGTGAGGGAGAGCTTTGGTGAGAAAGCATTGTTACGTCCTTCTAGCAGCGTTTCTCTTCGCACAGGCCGCATTCGCAGACGTTTCGCTGACGGATAAGGCCTCCACCCTTCGCGTCATCAGCAACAACGCCGGCGTCCATGCGGCGGCGGTCGCGGCGAACAACGCCAAGCGGGCCGCCAAGCGTGCCCGCCAACACGGGCACTCCCAGGTCGTGTCCCAGGAGTTCCGCCTGAACCCGACTGCGACCGGTTCCATTGCACTGATCGACCAGGGCGGGCTGAAGTACTTCATCAACACCAACATCACGTTCAGCACGAGCTCGTCGGCATCGGCCGGCATGTCGGAAGCGTCGTACACGCACGCGGTTCCGGCCTCCACGAGCGCAGGCGGAGTGTCGATGTCGACGCTGAACGATGCGTATGACGGGTATCAGTCCATCTGCGTCAGTCTCACCGGCGCCACCGGCCCGTGCCAGACGGGGAGCGCGTCCTACACGATCTACAACAAGCTCGGCCCGGCTACGGTCGATGCCACGGTCCCGGCATCGGCGGCCTGCACCGGCCGCCAGTACGTTTTCCCCGTCCAGACCGTCGGCGGCCTGCACGTGCAGCGCAAGGTCTTCGTCCCCAACAACGACCGCTTCGCCCGCTGGATGAACATCTTCACCAACACGAGCGGCTCCCCGATCACCTTCAACATGATCACGTCGAACAACCTCGGTTCGGACAGCAACACCAGAGTCGTCACGAGCTCGAGCGGCGATAACGTTGCCACTGTCGCCGACAAGTGGGTCACGAGCTTCCAGAACTTCTCCGGTAACACCTCCAGCGATCCGCGCCTCTTCCACGTCATGTGGGGCCCGGGCGCCCCCACGCCGATCTCGTTCATCAACTTCGTCGACGGCGACGACAACCCGTACTGGGATTACACGATCACGCTCGCTCCCGGCCAGACGAAGATGATCGTCAACTTCGGCGGCGGCATGGAGACGAAGGCCCTCGCGGCCACGCAGGCGGCCACGCTCGACAACTTCGGCGCGAACGCCCAGCAGTGCATGTCGGCCACCGAGCTGAGCGAAGTGGTGAACTTCGCCGTCAACCTCGGCGCCCTCCCGACCATGAACCCGTGGGTGCTGGCCCTGCTGGCCCTCAGCCTGGCCATGGTCGCGCTCGTTCGCCGGGCCTGATCCACACCTTCTCTATCGAACGTAGCCGAGGGCCGCGGTCATCCGCGGCCCTCAGTGTTTTGAGGCACGAAAAAGGCGGTCATCCCGAGCCTTTTCACAGCGCTCGGGCGCTGCACCTGAGAGAAGAAACGAGGGAGAGGACGGGTCACGCGGAGATCGCGGAGACCGCGGAGATGTTCGGGTCCCCTCCGCGTCTCCGCGCCGCGCTGCACCTGAGAGAGGAAACGAGGTGGAGGACCGGTCACGCGGAGATCGCGGAGATCACAGAGTGTTCGGGTTCCCCTCCGCGTCTCCGCGCCTCCGCGTGACGCTTTTCGGACTCGTAAGACCCGCATAAGCACCGGGAGTTTCCTGGAAGCGTACGCGAGCGACCTGGTAGGCCGGGTTCCGCAAACAGGCGGCACTGTGTGGCACCCGCGTACGCTCGGGATGGCCCGCGTTTCGCGTTCCGGCGTGGCCCATGCTTCGCAATGGGTATGAGACCCCTCGCTCCCCTCGTGCTCCTGCTCCTCGGACCCACGGTCCACGCCGCCACCCTCACTCCCGTCGCCCTGGCCCGCCTCGCCCCTTCCACCGGTGACGTCCTCGCGCCGCTCACCGCCGGGCTCCAGTCGTCCGACGTGCTCAGCCGCGCCACGGCTGCGCGCGTCGTAGCCATTCGCGGGGAGAAGGCTCTCGTTCCAACGCTGCGCGACGTCCTGGCCAATGAACCGAACGCCGATGCGGCGCGCGAGGAGATCCGGGCTCTCGTTCTCACCGGTTCCGATGACGACATCGACGCTGCCGCCCATGTCGCGTCGCGATTCCCGGCGCGGATGGACGGCGTTCTCGCCGATGCCGTGGCCCGCCTCGGGGCGCGCGGGATCTCGCTCTATCCGAAAGTGGTCCGGCCCCTGCGGCGCATCGGAGACGAGTCGAACTTCTTCCGCGTGGCCCTCTGGCAGTCGCAGGACGACGCCACGGATGTGGCCGCGAGCCTGCTCGCCGGAAATGACGAGCGCGGCTGGTGCGAGCTGATCGACGGCGCGGGTGACGCGAGCTCCATCGCTCCCTCCGCCTTCGCCACGGCCCTCGGCTCGGAAGCGCCGGGCATCCGCGCCACCACGGTGCACTGCCTGCTGCGTCGTTATGCCGCCGACCGGGTGCATTTCCCGGAGGCGCTGCATGACGTCGTCAACGCGGCGCTGCCCGACGGCGCCTCGCCTGAGGAGACGTTCGGGCGTGAGCTGCTGCGGCGAGCCGCCGGCAGCGCGCCGCAGGAGAACGACGTCGCGCCGCTGCTGCATGACCACTGCACGTACCGGACGCTCTTCACCGCGAACGAGCTCGCCGCCGCGCACTGTGACCTCGACGTCCTGCCGAACGATCCGCGCGTCTCCGCCCCGGTCCTGCCGGCCCAGGTGGCCATCAGCGGCTACCTCCCCCCGGTCTCTCCGATGCCTTGATCCGCGAAGCCGGCTGCAACGAGTCGGCCATCGGCCTGGCCTCCGTCACCGTCGACCGCGCCGGCCGCGTGCAGCGCCTGGAGACCTCGCGCATCGTCACACCGTCGCGCTGCCTCAACGCCATCGCCTCCATGATCGCCCTCTCCTTCTTCGATCCGGAGAGCGTCTCCAGCGCGCCCACGGACGGGCAGTTCGTCATCCTCAAGGCCCAGCACCAGACGCCGTGCTTCGACGCCACCTCGCTCGCGTCCGAGGCCATGGCCCGCCCCCGCCGCGCCGGCGACGCCTTCACCTCGCCGTCCGTCGCCCGCCGCACCGACCCGGTCGTCTCCAACGAAGTGCGCCAGTCGCTCAAGCGCGACGACCCGCACGAGTTCTACATCGTCGTCGACTCCGTCGTAGCCCCGGCCGGCTGCCTTCGTGGCGTCCAGCTCGTCCGCCAGTCGCCCATCGCCGCCGTCAACGCCTCCGCACTCACCGCCCTCGCCGAGTGGAAATTCCGCCCCGCCACCGAAGACGGCGTTCCCGTCGCCGCCGAATACAACCTGACGATCAGGTTCAGGATGCCGTGAATCGGCTCGACGAATAAGCGAACAGCGACTAAGCGATTAAGCGATTAAGATGCCGGCGCATGCACTCTCTGATCCTCGCAGCGCTCCTTCTGGCGGATGCTCCGGCCAAACCGACGCTCACGTCGGGTGCGGTGGCGCGCATGGTGCTGACCGCTGACGATCCGTCGCCGGCATTGCAGTCCTCGGATGCGCTGGCGCGCGCGGCTGCGGCCCGCGTGGCGGCGGTGCGCGACGTCAAAGCCTCCCTTCCTGCGTTGCGTGCGGCGTTCGACGGGGAAAGCGATCCGGTCGCGCGGCGCGAGGAGCTCCGCGCGCTCGTGCTGCTTGGCGACGAGTCCGACGTCGACCGCGCGCTGGCCGCCGCGAAGAACGATCGTTCGCTGATGGTCGCCCTCACCGACGCCGTGGCCCGGCGCGACGATGCCCTGGACCTTTTCGACCACAAGCTGCACCCGGCGGGCGTGAACCTGTCGGAGTGGTTCCTCAAGCAGACGCTCTGGCAGCGGGCGGGACTCCTGGGCGTGACCGGCTCCCGCTTCGTGGGACGCAGCGACGGTGCCGCCTGGGGAGACCTGCTGGCCGCCGTTCACAACGGCAAAGCGCTCATGATTCCCGGCATCGTCGCGGCGTCGCTCAACGCCACCTCGGAGGAGATGCGGACACGCTCGGTCTGGTATCTCGTTCACTCATTCGCTCCGGATCCATCGAAGATCGATTCGATCCTCCGCGATACGCTCGCGACTCCGCGGGAGGAGCCCAGTCTCCGCGAGGCGTTCGGCCGCGAGCTCCTCCGGCGCATGCTCGGCGGCGAGCGCAAAGGCGACCCGCGCTACACGTCCTGGCTCCAGACGAACGAAGCGGACGACGTCCTCCGTTCCGAGGAAGCAGTCTTTCAGTACTTTACCGACGACGAGTTCCTGACCCGGAAGAACCACTGCGGTCTGTCGGAATACGAGTGCAGGATGCCTGCGAAGCCGGGCGGCAGGTCGGTCGGCACGCGGCCTGTCTCGCCCGCACCGTACACGCTGCCCGAGGTTCTCCCGCCCGGCCTCACC
>CAZYTO010000157.1:0-5014 GCA_964650405.1 uncultured Thermoanaerobaculia bacterium
CCTGATCGACGATCTTGTCGATGTCGCCCCACGGCGTCGCGGAGAGCAGCAGCGCGCCCTGGCCGGCGGGGATGTTCGCCGGCGCCGGCGCGGTCGTCGTCACGGCGGTCGTGGCCACCGGCGCGGTTGGCGTCGCGGGCTGCGTCGCGGGCTTGCGCATCATGAAGTAGCCGGCGCCGAGGAGGACGACGATGGCCGCGGCGATGGCGCCGATCGTCATGGCGTTCGACTTCTTCGGCGGCGGCATCGTAATCTGCCGCTCGATGACCGTCGGCTCGGCGGTGAGCACCTTCGGCTCGAGCTGCGTCGGCGCGGCCTGGGTGAGGCGCTCCATCACCGTCGCTTCGTCGCTGCCGATCGTCTTCGGCGAGGCCACAGCGCGCTCGATGCGCGTCGCTTCATCCTCGGCCGCGCGCGTGCCGGTCGGGCCGAAGCGCCCCGCGGGCGTCGGTGGCGGCGCGACGGACGAAGTCTGCTGCGTGGCCGCGGCGCCGCTGTACGTGCCGGAGCTGCCGGTGGTGATCTTCGGCAGGTCGGCCAGCGTCTGCGCGCCGCTGAGCGTGATCATCTTCTCGCCGAGGCCGTACTTCTGGTCGGGCTGCACGGAGCTGCGGATCGATTCCAGCGCCTCGGCGAAGTCCGCCGCGGTCGCGAAGCGCGCGTCGCGGCTCTTCTCCAGCGATTTCATGATGATCGCTTCGAGCTGCGCCGGAACCTTCGCCTCGGGGTTCGTCTGCGCGATCGGCGCGGGCTTCTCGGTGACGTGTTTGAGGATGTAGCCGTTCGGGTTCGTGGCTAGGAACGGCGCGCGGCCGGCCAGCATCTCGTACATCACGATGCCGAATGAGTAGAGGTCCGAGCGCGGATCGAGGTGCTCGCCTTCTTTCAGGAATCCGGCCTGTTCCGGCGATGCGTACTTTAATTTGCCGAGGAACATGCCCGTCTGCGTCAGGCCGTGGCCCTGGTCGCCGTCGGCCAGCGACTTGGCGATGCCGAAGTCGATGACCTTCACCAGAAGCTTCCCGTGGTGGTCCTGCGACAGCATGATGTTCTCGGGCGAGATGTCGCGGTGAATGAGGCCCATGGAGTGGAGGTGATCGAGGCCGTTCAGAGCCTGGATGGAGATCTCGATCGTCAGGCGCGCCGGCATCGCTCCGTTCTGCGTGATCCAGCGCTGGATGTTCGTCCCGTCGATGAACTCCCAGACCATGTAGTACGACCCGTCCTCGAGCTGGGCGAAGTCATAGAGCATGGCCAGGTTCTTGTGCTTGATCATCGTGGACGTGCGCGCCTCCTGGAGGAAGCGCTGCAAGCCCTGGTCGTCCGAGGCCACGTTCGGACGCATGATCTTGATCACCCGGAGCTCGTTGAGGTGGATGTGGCGGACCTTGAAGATCTCTCCCATGCCGCCGATGCCGAGCCGGTCGAGGATCTGGTACTTGCCGTCCAGCAGGCGGCTCGAGTACGTCCTCTGGAACATCGTCACCCGCTCCCCGCAGTGGGGGCACTGATCGAACGATGCGTCGATGGGCTGCTTGCACTTGAGGCAATTGAGCTGGGACATGAGTCTCTCCGAGTTCGCGTGGCGGGGTGATGAGTGGCTAGTGGTTAGTTGCTAGTGGTTAGTGGTTAGAAACGGCACCGCGTTTCGCTACGCCCCTGACCCCCTGACCACTAACCACTAACCACTCATCGCTTCAATGATCCCTCACTACAAAACTGCACGACGGGTCCGCTCCGAAGCGGACGACGTCACCCAATTTCAGTTTGGCCCGCTCGACGCGGGTGTTGTTCACGTACGTGCCGTTGGCCGACTTCAGATCTTCGAGCAGGACCTGCGTGCCGGAGAGCGTGATGCGGGCGTGTCGGCGGGAGACGGCAGGATGCGAAAGCACGATGGCGCATGTGCGGTCGCGGCCGACCATGATGCTGTCGCCCTGGATGGCATGGCGCTCGTTGGTCTCCGCCTTCACGTTCACGAGCTGCCAGCTCGGGGGGCTGCTCGGTACCGGGACGGGGGCGGCGTTGGCGGCCACGGTGACGTTGAGGTTCGGCGAGGAGGCGCTCGGTTGGGGGGGCGGCGCGATCCGGCCCGGCCGCAGCGAGTACTCCTCGAGCGCGTCGTAGAACTCGCGCGCGTTCTCGTAGCGCTGGTCCTGGCGCGGCTGCATGGCCTTGAGGACGATGGCTTCCAGCTCCTTGTCGATCTCCGGCCGGAGGGCCGAGGGGAGCTGCTTCTCGCCGCGGTAGATGGCGTCGATGAGCTTCGGCAGCGAGCGGCTGTTGAAGGGCAGCGACCCGGTGAGCATCTCGTAGAGCACGACGCCGGCGGAGTAGACGTCGCTCTTCGCCCCGGCGTCCTTCGGCTCGCGGATCTGTTCCGGCGACATGTAGTGCGGCGTGCCGAGGAGGAAGCCCGACTTCGTCAGGACGGTCTGTCCGGGCGCGCCGCCTTCCTTGATCTTGGCGATCCCGAAGTCGGTCACCTTGACGACGCCCGACCGCTCGCGGATGAGGTTTGCCGGCTTGATGTCGCGGTGGACGATGCCCTTGCCGTGCGCGTAGACCAGTGCTTCGAGCATGCACTGGCAGATGGCCACGGCGTCGTTGACGGGGAGCGCGCCGCGCTCGGCCAGCAGGACGTCTACGGCCGTTCCCTCGACGAACTCCATCACCAGCACGGCGTTGGTCGCGTCGTTGATGAACTCGAAGAAGCGGGTGATGTAGCGGTGGCGCAGCTTGGAGAGGATCTGGGCTTCCTTGACGAAGCGCTTGCGGGCCGTGACTTCGCCGGCCAGTTCCTCGGACATGACCTTGAGCACCACCGGATACGACTCCGGCAGATACTCCGTCGGCGCGATCGTGCGGCCGACGAAGACGTGGCTCATGCCGCCTTCGCCGATCTCGCGCTCGATGCGATAGTTGCCGACGACGTTTCCGATCATTTCAGAGCGCCCTCGTCATCCCAGTAGAACCCTTCCCGGCAGAGCGGCAGGAAGAGGTACTTGTGCGAACCGATGCGGATGATGTCGTTCGTGGCCAGGTCGCGGCGGGGCTCGATCTCGTCCTCGTTCACGTAAGTGCCGTTGGTGGAGTTGTGGTCCATGAGGATGAAGCGCCGCTCCTCGGGACGGAAGACGAGGTCGGCGTGATGGGAGGAGGCCTGGTCGTCGTTGATGACGACGTCCGAGCGGCGGTCGCGCCCCAGCACGTTGCGGCCCATGCGCACGGCGTAGGACTCGCCGCGGCAGTTGCCGTTGATGCCGATCAGCCAGCCGACGACGTAGCGTTTCGGCTGGACGTTCGGGTCGAGGGGCCGGGCCACGGCGATGGTTCGTTCCACCGGCGGTGCGGCTTCGGCGAGGTTCGTATCGCTGATGCGCCGGACGCCCGAGGGCTGCGCCGCCGCCGCGGAGGCGGAGCCGCGCGAGCCGCTCATCGAGTCGTTGGGGCCGAACCGCGACGGCCGCACGATCGGAATCTCGGCCTCGGAGCTGTCCGCCGGGCAGTACGGACAGAGGTCCCACGATTCGTCGATGAAGTGTCCGTTCTCACATCGTTTGTCCGCCACGAGACTCCCCCCTCACACGTGAAACGCCACTGCGATCGCATTGCGACCGCCGAAATAGATGATGTCGCCGTCCTTGAGGAATCGCTTGTCGATCTTCTGATCGTTCACGTACGTGCCGTTGGACGAATTGCGATCGATCAGCAGTACCTTGCCGTCGATCGAGACGACTTCCGCATGCAAGCGGGAAACCTTGGGATTCTCTAATACGATCTCACAAATCGCCGATTCGCGTCCGATCCGGATGCCCGAGCCGCCCAGGCCGAGGCGCTGGCCGGCCCGGTTGCCGTTGAGAATGGTGAACCGGCCGAGAATGGAGCCGGCCGGGCCGCGGCCCTGCCCCGGCGAGACCACCGTCTCCTGCGTGGCCGCCTTCTGCATGTCGATCTGGAGCTCCTTCGGCAGGCGGCGCCGGGTCATGGCCGGCACGAGGACCACCAGCAGCGCCGCCGTGAGGGCGATGGCCGCGGACGACGTCGCCACCGGATGCTGCCGCCACAGCGGCATCGATTGCAGGGCACGCGTGGTGTCGCGGCGGAGGTGCAGCAGATCCGGCGAGTTCCGGAACATGGCGTTGGCCCGGGTGAGCTCGCGGTCGGTCACGCCCCAGTTGCCGTCGGCCGCCGCGTCGAGGGCCTCCCGGTAGTGCCGGGCGAAATCGCCTTCCACGTTGATGGGCACCTTCGCGCCGGCCACGAACGCCTTGGCCACGTTGATCGGGACGAGGAACTTGATCTGCTCCGCTTCCGCGTGTCCCCAGGTGGAGATGCCCACGACGTCTCCGTCGCGGTTCACGGCCGGGCCGCCCGAGTTGCCGCGATAGATGGCCACGTTGGACTGGAAGACCGGCGTGTTCAAGACGTTGGTCTTGAGGGCGGTGATGATGCCGGGATTGAAGGTCGGCTCGAGATCGCTGTCCCGCGACAGCCATCCGCCGATGACCTCGTCGGTGCTGCTGGCCACGGCCGGGTAGCCGATGGCCCAGATCGAGTCGCCGACGCGCGTCGTCTCGCTGTCGCCGAGAGCGAGCACAGGGAGGTTCCGGCGGTTCACGCGCAGAAGGGCCAGGTCGGTACCGCGCTGGTTGAGGGCGGGAGAGAACTGGACGATATGGAACGGCAACTTCTCGCCGTTCGAAAGGTCGACCTCGTTGACCACCGTGACGTCGTCGATGCGGCCCGTCTGTGCCAGTGCCGAGACGTAGCCCTCCAGCGCGTCGCCGCGATGGAGGCGGCGCAACTGGTCGACCGGAAAGTGCTTCATCAGTGCCGCGATGGCGCCGTTGCGGCGCAGCTCCTGCGACATCGCGTCCGGCTCGCGCGTGGGCGCGACGACGTGGCCGCTGGTGAGGATGTATCCGTCGGGATGGATGATGAATCCGCCTCCGGAGCCGCCGGCCCCGGTGTCGACGGAGAGCTGCTCCTCCCCGAGCCTTCCGGCCCCGCC
>CAZYTO010000157.1:5024-13514 GCA_964650405.1 uncultured Thermoanaerobaculia bacterium
GTACACATCGTTCGGCGTGTACTGGAAGTAGCAGTGGATCTCGCCGGTCTTCGGACGGATCGCGAGCACGCTCGACGTGTACAGGCTGTCGAGCGCTTCGCGCGGCCGCGGATCGTACGGCTCGGCGTTGCCGACGCCCCAGTAGACGAGGTCGAGCTGCGGATCGTACGCGCCGGACCGCCACGTCGGGGCGCCGCCGTACTTCCCTTCGTCCGGTTTCCTCTGCCAGGTTCTCGCTCCCGGGCCCCCCGGCGCGGGTGTCGCCGTGGGGCTGCCCCTCTTCGGGCTTTTGGGCCCCGACTTCGTCGCCGCGCTGCTTCACCAGCGGCTCGAGCGCGCGCACGCCCTCCGCGTCATAGCGGAAGTGGGCCGTGGCGAAGGCGCTGATCCGCACGACGCCCGGCTTCACCTCGTAGGCCATCTTCTGCACGTCGTCGAGCCGCAATTCGTCGCGCCGGCAGGCTGCCGCGAGAAACGCGACGACGAGAAGGGCACGGGAACGCGAGGGCATGGCCGGACCTAGTGGTGCGCGGTGTTCCAGACCAGCCACGCACCGGCAGCGCCGAGGACAACGATCACCAGGAGAATCCACTTCCAGGCGCCCGAGGCGGGCCGGGCCGTTTCGAGAGTCTTCGCCGTGCTGGCGGCCGTGCGCTCCTCCTGCGGACTGCGCATCTCCGCTTCGGGGGGCTCCGGCGCGGGAGGTACCACCGCCGCTGCCTCCTCCGAAACCGGCATCGCATGTTCCGGAGCCGGCGTCGCGGCGGGAGGCTCAGGCGGCAATTCGTCCGAGGGGACGGCCGGAATGGGCGCCGTAATGGCATCGGAGCGCTGCGTCTCTTCGAGGCGCATCTCGCCCTCGACCAGGGTGTCCTCTCCGACTTCACTGGCCCGCACCACCCGGGCCACGATCACCGTCACGTTGTCCGGCGCGCCGCGCTCGATGGCCATCTTGATGAATTCGTCGGCGGCGTCGCGCAGCGGCTTGCGCGTGATGTCGCGCATCTCGTCTTCCTTCACCACGCCGTGCAGACCGTCGCTGCAAAGGATGAAGACGTCGCCTTCTTCAATGGGCAGCGGTCCGCGCACGTCGATCTCGACCTGCTCGGAGACTCCGATCGAGCGCTGGAGCACGTTGCGGCGCGGGTGGTTCTCCGCTTCCGACTTGGTCAGCAGCCCTTCCCGCACCATCGTGGCCACGAGCGAGTGGTCCTCAGTGAGCTGGCGGATCTCGTCACCGCGCACGAGGTAGATGCGCGAGTCGCCGACGTGCCCGAACCAGGCGTTGCCTTCGCGGACGACGAGCGCCGAGGTCGTCGTCCCCATGCCTTTCAAGTCGGGGTTGGCCTGGGCCTCGTGATAGACGCGCGAATTGGCGCGAGCCAGCGATTCGCGCAGGGCCGCTTCGATGTCCGTCCCTTCACTGCCGAGGTATTGCGCCTTGACCGTCTCGCCGGCCAGACGGGAAGCCGTGGCGCCGCCGCGGTGACCGCCCATGCCGTCGGCCACCACGAGCAGCCGGCCGCCGGGATGCGCTTCGCGCTCCTCGGACGGCGTTGTGTAGATGCCGAAGTCCTGGTTCTCCGAGCGCACCAAGCCCACGTCCGTGCGCAGGACGGCCTGCACCACGAGACCCCCGTGGGTTACGGCCGACGACTCTGCCGGGGACTGTTCGCTCATGCTCGGAAAGTCAGGGGATTATAGCGCCCCTCAATAACCGAACGCGCGTTCACCGAACCGCTATAATTGCCTGCTGGAAGCATGGAACAGCTCCAAATCCACTACGTCGATCTCGGCGTTCCACGCGTCGCCGATCTGAAGAGTGAGCTGTCTGTGGGGAGGACCGAGGGAAACGACCTCGTGCTCAACCACCCTTCCGTGTCGCGCAAGCACGCCCGCTTCGAATCGCGCGACGGCGGCTGGTGGATCGTCGACCTCAAGTCCACCAACGGAGTGAAGGTCAACGGCAATCTCGTCACCGAGGGGCACGTCAACGCCGGCGACAAGATCCTCATCGGCTCCGTTCAGCTCGAGCTGAAGGCCCTCCCGTCCGTCAACTTCACCGGCGACTCGATGTTCGACAACCCGTCGGGCACGGTCATCCGCCGCATCTCCGATTTCAACTCCGAGTTCGGCCTCGACGTGGCCGAGCTGATGGACAAGCCGCCCGGGCCCCGCGATCCCTCCGGTCCGGGCCTGAAAGTCGAGCCGTCCGTTACCCGGGAAAAGATCTTCCAGGTGCTGGTGCAGGTGGCCAAGGCGCTCTTACAGAGCGACGACCTCGGCACGCTGCTCAACACCGTCATGGACATGATCTTCAAGTACCTGCCGGTGGAGCGCGGCCTGATCATCCTCTTCGACGATGACGGCGAGCCGCAGCCGAAGCTGACCAAGTTCATCGAAGGCGCGGAGCAGCAGGACATCCCCATCTCGCGCACGATCCTGAAGATGGTGGCACAGCAGCAGGTCGCTCTCATGACCTCGAATGCCCTGGAGGATGCACGCCTCCTGGGCGGCAGGTCCATCGCCATTCACGGCATCCGCTCGGCCATGTGCGTCCCGCTCTGGAACCGCAACCGCGTCATCGGCGCGGTGCAGGTCGACTCGCCCATCCACATCGGCCGCTTCACCGAGGAAGACCTCGACCTGCTGACGGCCCTGGCCAACTTCGCCGCCGTGGCCATCGAGCGCGCCCAGCTCGCCGAGAAGATCGAGCAGGAGCGGAAGATCCGCTCCAAGATGGAGCGCTACCACTCGCCTGCGGTCATCGACGAGATCGTCAAGGGCGTCGTCTCCACCGACGAGTCGGAGATCCGTGCCGCCGAAGTCTCCATCCTCTTCGCCGACATCAGCGGCTTCACCACCGTGTCGGAAACGAAGGCGCCGGAGGAAGTGGCGGAGTTCCTCTCGCACTTCTTCTCCTGCGCCGTGGAATCGATCTTCGCCTACGGCGGCACGCTCGACAAATTCATCGGCGACGCGGTCATGGCCTTCTTCGGCGCTCCCATCCCGCAGGACGATCACGCCGATCGCGCCGTACTGTCCGGCCTCATGATGCAGCGGCTCGTCTCCGAGTGGAACGCGGAGCGGGAGAAGGGGAGCCTGCCTCCCGTGCAGATCCGCGTCGGGATCAACAGCGGTCCCGCCGTCGTCGGAAACGTGGGCACGGAGAAGCGCGTCGATTACACCGTGCTCGGGAGCGCCGTGAACATCGCCTCCCGGCTGGAGAGCGGCGTGGCCAAGCCGGGGCAGGTCGTCGTGTCGAACAACACGCTGGAGCGGATCGTGGGCAGCTTCCAGACGGAGCCGCTGGGCGAGTTCGCCCTCAAGGGCCTGCAGCAGAAGATGCCGGTCTTCGCCGTTCTCAGCAACGCGCCGCTCCCCTCCGAGACCACGACCAAGTCTCCGCATACTTTGTCCGAGTCGCGCGTCTAAGAGACGGAACGGGGAACGTGGCCGAGCGGGCCCGGCGAGCCGCTGAAAACCACCCGTAACCCGCTCGAAGAATTACCCTCTGCCACTCCGCGTTACCGCCTAAGCCCGATGCGTCACCTCCGCACCATCCTCCAGCCGTTGCTCATCGCGCTGCCTCTCGCGGTCGCGGTGCGCTCGCTGGTGCACATCTACGCCATCCCCTCGGCGTCGATGCAGCCGACGCTGGCAGCAGGCGACCACATCGTCGTCGTCCGCGACACCCGGCCCTCCCGCGGTGACGTCGTCGTCTTCCGCTCGCCGCAATCTCCGGACGAGCTCGTGGTCAAGCGCATCATCGCCAGTCCGGGCGACCTGATCGCCACCGACCACGGCCGCGTCACGATCGGCAGTCACGCCCTGCCCGAGCCGTACGCGGCCCAGGCGTCCGGCAGCGGTCCGATCCTCCCGCAGATCGTCCCGGCCGGCTGCTTCTTCGTCATGGGCGACAACCGCACGAACTCCTGCGACTCCCGGCATTGGGGAGTGCTTCCCCGCGAGCTGGTCGTCGGCCGGGCGGTGATGGTCCTCTGGTCGTCGGGAGGCGCAGCCTCGGAGACGCCGGCGAATGCGATGACTCTCGTCTCATCCCCGCCGGGCCCCGCGATCCGGACCGAACGGTTGTTCAAGTTGATCCATTGATCGCTATACTTTCCCGCCAACGGGAGGTCTTCATGCGCATCAACCACCGCCGCGAACGTGGCGAAGGGAACATGGGTTGCCTGGTCGGTCTCATCATCCTGGTGCTCGCTGCCTTCGTCGCCTACAAGGTCATCCCCGTCAAGGTCAAGAATGCCGAGCTGCGCGGCATCATCAACGACGAGTCGAAGTCCGCCGGCACCCACAGCGACGAGAAGATCCGCCAGTTCATCCTGGCCAAGGCGCGGGAGGACGAGCTTCCGGTGACGGCCGAAGACATCAAGATCTCGCGTAGCAGCAACGAGATCCACGTCGACGTCGAATACACCATGCCCATCAACTTCCCCGGCTACGTTTACCAGTGGCACATCGAGCACCACGTGTCCAATCCCATCTTCTGAGGACTCATGGCCATCACCATCACCATTCGCGATAACGGCCCGCTGGTCGTGGACGGCGAGTTCCGCCTCGTCGACGCCCAGGGCAATGAAGTTCCCATCGTCAAGAAGGCGCTCTGCCGCTGCGGCGGCTCTACTACCAAACCGTTCTGCGACGGCACGCACTCGAAGATCGGCTTCCAGGGCGCCATCGCCGCCGTGCAAAAGGCGGAGGAACAGAAGTAGGGAGCCACGACGCGCGGGTCCGAGTCCGAGTCTGCCCGGCGTTGTTGTCGCACAGGGGGCAGAGGGTTCACGCGGAGGGGCGGAGATCGCGGCGGTCCGGTTTTCCTCTCCGTGTTCTCCGCGCCTCCGCGTAAGCCATAGAATCTCTCAAACTTCGAGATCAGGAATCGGATAGGTCCACTGTGTCACCGCATTACACGGTCAGAAATACCGCGTCACCATCTCCTGCTCCAGCTCCTCGGCCAACAAATCCTCCGTATCGTCCGCCAGCGCGAAAATGACCCTCTCCCAGCCGGTCAGGAAGGGAGAGGGCATGACCTCGCCTTCGTCCCACTCCTCGTCGTCGACGATGAATTCGCACGTCATGCCGCAAGGCTGAAGCGGCCGCCGCGCCATGGCTCTGGTGCCAGCAAATCGCTTTAAATCAGTAATTTGCGCATTCGATGGACGCGCGGTTCCTGTCAAGAGATTTTGACGTGCCGACGATCGAGAGCAGAAGTGGATCACATGGTGCGCTCAGTCGCACCACCGGTGCGCAACACCGGACTATAGTTCCTGTTGAGTGTCCCACGCTCATATCGGTCAAGGGCGCGCCGCCGCCTTGAACCGATAGTTGGAGGGCCCGCAGTCTCTTTCCCGCGAACGGATAGACTCCGCCGGTGCGCTTCATCCTCGCTTCCTCCTCCCCCCGCCGCCGCGAGCTGCTCGCTTCGATCGGGCTCGAATTCGACGTCATGCCCTCCGACATCCCTGAAGTCCGCGGGGAAGGCGAGGCGCCCGAGGAGTACGTTGCGCGGCTGTCGCGGGAGAAGGCCAGTGCCATCGCGGAGGAACATCCGGCGCGGTGGGTGATCGCGGCTGACACGACGGTCCTCCTCGGCGATCAGGTCCTGGAGAAGCCGCGCCACGGCGAGGACGCGAAACGCATGCTGGCCACCATTGCCGGGAACACCCACATCGTCTACACCGGAGTGACGGTCATGAACCTCGACGGGCATCACCGGGACACCCGCGTTGCGGAGTCAGAAGTCCGCATCCTGCCGCTGACCGTAGACGACATTGCATGGTACGTCCGCACTGGAGAGCCACTGGACAAGGCCGGGGCGTACGCCGCGCAGGGTCTGGGGGGGATGTTCGTCGACTCCATCCACGGCAGCTACACCAACGTCGTCGGCCTCCCTCTCGCTCTGCTGTTCCAGATGCTTCGCCGGGCGGGGATCGATCCGCTTCATTAGTGCCGAGAGATGAGTGCCGAGTGCCAAGAGAGGCTGAGGCATGACGACGAGAACGCCGCAGTCATTCACGCGCCGTTACTCATTCCTCATACCTCATTCCTCAAACTCTCAGCACTCAACACTCAGCACTCGGCACCAAGGTTCGTCATAGAATCCAGCGCTGGAGTTCGATAACGATGAGTTCCGCAGCCAAAGTCGGCGTGTTCATGCTGATCGTCCTGGCGATCCTCGGCTGGTTCATTCTGAAGATCGAGGACATTCCCATCGGTCGGGGTCACGAGGCGAGGACGGTGAAGGCCGTGTTCGACTCCGTGGCCGGTCTCGACAACAAGTCGGCCGTGCGCGTGGCCGGCGTGCGCGTCGGCAAGGTCTCCGACATCCGGCTCCGCCCGGATGGGAAGGCCGAGGTGACGCTGGAGATCGACAGGGACGTCCGGCTCCACGGCAACTCCTCGGCCAAGGTGGCCAACCTCGGATTGCTCGGTGAGAAATACGTCGAGCTCGATCCGGGCACGGCCAACGAGCCGCTCCTTCCGCAGGAGCAGCAGGCCGTGGTCCTGCGCGGTTCCCAACCCGCGTCGATCGACGACGTGACCAACCAGATCTCCGCCATCGCCACCGACGTCAAGGCCATCACCGCCTCGCTGCGCAACGTCATGGCCGGGCCGGCCGGCCAGCAGCGCCTCGAAGACATCGTGGAGAACGTCCGTACGATTACGACGCAGGTCCGCGACCTCATCGCCACCAACCGCTCGAACGTCGACGCCACGATAGCAAACGCCAGGGCCAACACCGACTCCCTGCCCACCGAGACCCCCCAGCCCCCCAACTCGATCCACCACGTGGCCCCCCCACCCCCCCACCCCCTGCGCCCGAACCGCCAGGACGTCCGGCAGATCGTGGAGAACCTGCGCACGCTCTCGGCCGACCTCAAGACCACCTCGGACAACCTCGGCGCCATTACCGGCCAGGTACGCACGGGCGAGGGAACGGTGGGCAAGCTGATTTACAGCAACGAAGCGCACGACCGCCTCACCTCCGCCCTCACCTCCGTCGAATCCGGCGTCAACGAGCTGAAGACGACCCTCGGCCGCGCCAACCGCATCGGCCTCGACGTCGGCATCGGCACCGACTACTACGCCGGTCTCCCCAAGCAGACCGGCGACATGAAGGACTTCGCCGGCAACACCCGCTCCACGGTCTTTCTCCGGCTCAACCCGAATCCCGAGCGCAATCGCTTCTACAATATCGAGTTCGCCGACGATCCCCGCGGCCACCAGGTGGAGAAGATCTTCCAGACCAGCGTCACCGATCCGAGCGGCATCACTTCCACCACCACGACCCACGAGACGAGGATCGACCGGAACTACCTGATCTCGGCACAGGCGGGATGGCGGCTCAATCCCTTCTCCGTCCGCATCGGCATCTTCGACAACAGCGGCGGGTTCGGCGGCGACTACACCTGGAACGACCGCCTGCAGATCACGAGCGAGCTGTTCGACTTCAGCAAGAAGCGTGACCCGAATCCGCACCTGCGGGCCTTCGCCGAATACACCTTCCGGCGGGAGAAGAAGAACACCCCGCTGATCTTCGTCCGCAGCGGAGTGGACAACGTCTTCAACCATGCCGCGTTCACGTTCGGCGGCGGCATCCGCTGGCGTGACGACGATCTGAAGTACCTGCTGGGAAACGTGCCGCTGGGCAGATGACCGAAACCATTCGCACCATCCTGATCTTCGGCGGCCGCTCCGCCGAACACGAAGTATCCCTCCTCTCCGCACGCTCGGTGGCGGCCGCGGCGCCGGCGCGGATCGAGATCACGCCCATCTGCATCGCCCGCGACGGCCGCTTCATCGGACCGGAGCGGAGCGCGCGCGTCCTGGCCGGTGAAGAGGGAGCGAAGCACGGAGACGACGGCTTCTTCTTCGAGGTCTGGACGCGCACCAGCCGTCCCGACGTCGTCTTTCCGCTCGTTCACGGCACGGGCGGCGAGGACGGCACGCTGCAGGGCTACCTGGAAACCCTGGGGCTGCCGTACGTGGGCAGCGGCGTGATGGCCTCGGCGGTGGGCATGGACAAGGGGCTGATGAAGCACGCTTTCCTGGCCGCCAAACTGCCCATCGTCGACCACGTACAGATCCTCGAGCGCGACTGGCAGAACGAGCGCTCGCCGATCGTGCGCGCGGTCAACAACGCCCTGCGCCTCCCGTACTTCGTCAAGCCGGCCAACAGCGGCTCGTCCGTGGGCGTGACGAAGGTGAAGAACGACGACGACCTCGGCGCCGCCGTAGAGAAGGCCCTCCGTTTCGACGACAAGGTCCTCGTCGAGCGCGGCCTCGATGCCCGCGAGATCGAAGTCTCCGTCCTCGGCAACGAGGTACCCGAGGCGAGCCTGCCGGGCGAGGTCGTGGCCGGCCGCGAGTTCTACGACTACGAGGACAAGTACATCGACGACAAGACGCAGCTCGTCATCCCTGCCAGGCTGCCCAAGGAAAAGACCGAGGAGATCCGCCGCCTGGCCG
>CAZYTO010000158.1:0-13246 GCA_964650405.1 uncultured Thermoanaerobaculia bacterium
ACGGGAGTCAGGGTCAGCGAAAGCAGGAGCGACGCGGCCACCGAGGCCACCACGGCCAGGGCCTGCTCGCCGAAGATGGCCCGCGCCAGGCCGCGCAGGTAGAGCAGCGGCGCGAAGACGACCATCAGCGTGAACGAGCTGGCCACGACCGCCACCACGATCTGCCTCGTCCCGCGCACGACGTCTCCGGCGCTGTCGATGGCTTCCAGCACGACAATCGAGTTGTCGACGAGCAGACCGGTGGCCAGCGCCAGGCCGGCCAGAGAGATCACGTCGAGGGGGATGCCCGCGGCGAAGAAGACAGTGAAGGTGGCCAGCAGCGCGGCCGGAATGACGACGGCCAGTGCCAGCGTGGGCCGCCAGTGACCGATCATCCAGCGCAGGACGACCGTGGCCAGGAGGATGCCGGCGATGGCGGCGAAGCCCAGCTCGCCAAGGGCGCGGGTCACCTCGTCACTGCGATCGCTCACCACGCGGAGCTGCGCGTCGTGCAGCCGTCCGCCGAGGTCCGCCACGCGCTCGCGGACGGCGCGGGCCAGCGCCACGGCGTTGGCGTTGGGAGCCCGGTAGACGCGGACGAGGAGGGCTGTTTCCGGCGAGCGGGAGGCGGCGAGCGGCGAGCGGGGATCGTCACCCTGTCCCTTCACGCTCGCGGATCGCGGCTCGCCGATCGCTGATCGCTGCTCGCCTGTCGCCATCCCGCTCGCCGCTCGCCGCCCCCCGCTCGCCATCATCACAAACGCCGTGTCGTCCGGCACCTCTGCCAGCGCCACGTCCGCCACCTCGGCCAGAGGTACGCTGCCGATGGTCAACTGCTTGACCTCTTCGAGGCTGCGCAGCGGCTCGGCCACGACGAGGGGACGGATGGTCGCGCCTTCGCGGACGCGGCCGGCCGGGAGGGAGCGCCCCGCGGCGCGGAGCCGATCCTCGACATCCACGGCGGTGAGGTTGCGTGCCGACAGGTCGCTGGCGCGCGGCCGGACGGTGACGCGCAGCGGTGCGGCGCCGAGGAGGTCGATGCGGCCGGCCCCTTCGACGCGCGCCAGCTCGGGAAGGAGGATGCGCTGCGCCACCCGCGTCCGTACCGCGCCCGAGGCGCCGGTCACCGCGACGTCGATCACGGGCGCCACGTCGGTCGAGGTCTCGACGGACAGCTCGTCGAGCGACGTCGCGGAGGCGCCTTCGATGCGGCGGGCCACGTCGATGCGCAGGCGATCGGCGTCGGTCTGCCAGGCTGACTCGACGCGAATCCGCGCCTCGCCGTCGCGCGTCTCGCTGGTGATGGCCGTGATGCCCGGAACCGAGGCCAGGCGCTGCTCGATCGGCGCCGTGACGTCGTGGACCAGCTCGTCCCGCGAGCTCGCCGCCGCCTTGGCCACGATCGTCAGCGACGGCCGCTCGATCGCCGGCAGCAACGCCAGCGGCAGCTTCAACTCAGAAAAGACGCCGAGGGCCGCGATGGCCAGTGTCGCCACGATCACCGAGGTCGGGCGTTTCAGAACGTGAACAATCACTCCTTCGTCTCCAGCACCAGTGCATCGTCGGTCAGGCCGTCGGCGCCGGTGACGATGACGCGATCGCCGTCGCGCAGACCGGAAGTGATCTCGATGCGGCCGTTGGCCTTTCCGCCCGTCTCGACGCGGACTCGTTTCACGCGGAATCCGGCGGCGCCCTCGGAGACGCCGACGATGAAGAGGGCCGGTCCGTCGCCGCCTGCCACGATGGCCTCTTCCGGTGCCGTGAGGACGTCGCGCCGGTGGTCGAGCTCGACCTTTAGCTCGACGCCGGTTCCGGGCGGCGGCACGTTCGCGGCGCGCTCGGCGGTGTGCTCTATGGTGGAGACGACGCGCGCCGTGCCCGTGGCGGCGTCGACGACGGTGGCCACTTCGGCGACGCGGCCGCTGCCGCTCCACGGCGGCGCGGTGTGCGCGACGAAGTGAACGGCTTGGGAAGGGCGGAGCAGAGCGCGGTCGGCCGCGGCCACGTTGCTCTCCACGACGACCTCGCTGCCGCCGGCGATCTCGGCCAGGATCACGGACGGATCGACCATCGTCCCCGGCGCGACCTGCTTCGCCACCACCAGCGTGCCGTCCGCGGGCGCGGTGAGCCGCAGCTCCGCCGCGGTCCGGCTGGCGTTCGCGTATTGCTCCCGCGCCAGCGCGGCGGCCACCTGCGCGGCAGAGAATTCGGCCGCGGAGACGATGCCGGCTTCATGGCTGCGCTTCTTGCGCTCGTACTCCGCCGCTGCTGCGTCCATCTGCAGCCTGGCCTGGGTCTGCGCCGAGAGAACGTCGTCATTGCGGATGAGGGCGATCGTCTCGCCGTGCATGACGCGCTCGCCCGTGCGCAGCCCGCCGGCGAAGCGCGCCGGATACGTGACCACGCCGCGCTGCCGCGCCGTGACCGGCACCGACTGCGCTGCGCGGATCACGCCGAGGAGCGGCAGGGAAGGGGCGAACTCGCCGCGGGCCGCCGTCTCCATCCGGACCGGGATGCCCTTGACCTCGGGAGGGACGTCGCCCTGGCACGCCGCGAGGAGAAGTGCACCGAGCAACCCCGCAACCCCGCAACCTCGCAACCGCTCAACGCAACCTCGCATCTGAGAACCCCAGCGCCCCCGCAACCCTGCAACCTCGTAACCCCGCAACCCGGATTTCATCGAGTCGTTCATAGTCTCCTCAGGTAATGATCAGCTCGGGCCGCATCAGCCGCTGCCGCGCGTACGCATAGAAGACGGCGGCGCTGCTGAGGAGCACGAGGTTGTTCTGCGTCCAGTGCCAGAGGTCGGGAAGGGTCATGGGGCCGTTCATCGAGTCGGGCGGGTGGACGGGATTCGAAGCGAGCCAGGGGGAGAAGACGAGCGCCGTGAGGTAGGTGGCGAACATCACCGCGCCGGCGCTGCGCAGGCGCACGGCCCAGTTCAGCGTCACCGCGCCGATGAAGAGGGCGATGACCACGACCTGCGCGAACGGGCCGGAGAGCGGGAAGCGGTCCATGAACAGGCGGGCCACGGTCATGGCCAGCCACCCCTGGGCCACCAGCAGCGCGCAGACCGCCAGCACGCGGCGCTCGAAGTAGAACGCGGCGGCCGGCGAGGTCAGGGCGAGGTCGAGCGTGCCGGAGCGGCGCTCCACGGCCACGGTGTCGGCCAGCATCGGCACGCAGACGACGAGGGCGGGAAAGACGATCAGCGGCAGCCACAGGTCGGAGGCGCTGCCGCGCTCCCCGTACAGCCCGATCATGACTCCGGCGTAGAGGAACAGCAGGTCGAGGGCGATGAAGAGCAGGGCCCGCCGCTCCGTGAGCAGCGTGATCGAGTGGCGCAGCCGGACCAGGGACGCTCTCACGTTCACGGCTCACCACGATAGTCCACGCTCTCGATGGCGCCGACGAATGCTTCGCGGTAGCAGATGCGGTCGGGGTCGAGCTGCAGCGTATGCGGCTCGGCGTCGGTGTGAAAGGCGAACGGCACCCGCGCGCCGCCGCCTGCGCGGAGCGTCTGCCACAGGGAGCCGTTCGCCGTGCGCAGGGCCAGCGGGCACCAGGCCTCGCCCGTGCCGTCGTTGTGCAGCACGCCGCGCACATCCCACGACGCGCCGCTGCGGCGGAAGGTGACGTCTTCCATGGTCATGCGCGGCGCGCGGTCGCCGGCGATGAAGTCGTCATGCATCGGGCCGAGGTCGATGCCGGCCCGGCGGCCGATGGCGGCGAAGAGCTCCCGCGACGTTCCAGTGCCCGGGCCGGCGGCGACGAAATCGTCGATGCCCTCCACGACATGGCTGGCGCCAGCCCGTGCCTCGAGCATATGGGCGATGTAGTAAAGGCGCACCAGCCCGTTGATCGACAGGCCGGAAGCGGTTGCCGGCCGGTTCGTGGCGGGAACGACGGCCGTGTTTCGCGACCAGGTGCCCAAATGGCGATTGGCCAGGATGCGGTAGAACGTGACGAAGAACGGAGCCTGGGCCGGATCGACGGGCCGGCGCGTCCGTAGCGCGTTCACGATCATGGCCGACGCCGCGGTTCCCTCGTCGATGGCGGTGTAGCGGGTGAAGGCGCTCTCCGGGATGAGCTGCAGCGTTCCGCTGCCGCTGATCTCGTGCTGTTCGCGCCAGGCGAAGACGTTCTCCCAGCGCTCCTCGATCGAGCCGGCCGGCCGCTCCACGTACACGATGGGCCGCGGAAGGGTCAGGCCGCTCCACGCGCTCTCGGCGCGAGTCACGGCGGCCGCCAGGGCCGGCCCCTGGACGCGGGCCAGCGCTTCATGCACGGGGATGTACGACAGCGTGATCCCGGGGGCGATGGAGCGCGTGACGAGCGGGCCGCCCGCCAGGGCGTACGACGCCAGGGCCATCGTGCAACGGCTCTCCAGCGGTTGCCCGTGCGCGGCGAGATGGCCGCAACTGTCCGCCACCGCACCGAACGGCTGGGTCAGGAGGAGGTCGATGGCCGTCGGCGGCTCCACGGCCTCCGGGAGGAAGCGGTCGTTGTTCGTCTCGATGCGCCACTCCGTGTAGCGCGGCACGGGGATCACGTCACGGGCCCGCAGGTAGACGTGCGCCTCGTCGATGGCCGCGGTGATGAAGGAACGGGAGAGATCGGAGAGGTCGACCGCCTCCCTGGCATCGCGATAGCGCCGCCACTTCGCGCGGAAGTCGCCGCTCCAGGGGATGGAGAAGTGCACCTCGCCCGGCGCGCCTTCCAGCTCGAAGTCGAACGTGCGGGTCTCCCCGCCGGCCAGGGGAGGATCGACGTCGATGCCAACGCGCTGCCAGGCCCGGATGGCCCGGGCCCGGCCACGGCTGGGATGAATAGTACGGATGTTGACCAATGCGTTGAGATCGAAACCGAGGTGGGTGACGGGCGCCGTGCCGCCGTTGCGCAGGGCCAGCGTGGAGCGGCACTGCAGCCGTCCGTCGCGATCGAGCCCGCCGCGCACGCGGACGCTCAGGGGCACCACGTCCGCGGACATCGGCAGCGGCTCGTGCTCCGTGTGCGCCGCATACTGCTGCGCCCCGAGGCCCTCGAAGTAGGTGAAGCGCCAGGCGAGATAAACGATGGCCCCGGCGAAGAGCAGCACGCCCGCGGCGATGGCCAGCCACTCCGTGGCGCCGATCGAGCCGTCGGGCGTGTACGCGTCGCGCAGCCGGTTGAACAGCCGGACGAAACTGCGGAGCTGGTTGCGCTCCCCTACGCGCACGGGCCGCACGTCGCGGCGCGTGCGCCGGAGGTAGATCGTGGCGACGCCGAGGAGCAGGGCCGTCAGCCCGGAGAGCAGGGCCACGCTCGGGAGGAGAACGGACAGGTGGAAGGCGAACGGATACCCGGCATCGGTGGGCAACTGCGGCTGCCAGGCTCCGCGGAGGCTCCATTGGATCTCCGTCAGCAGCCGCACGTTCGATCCGAAGAGGCGACCGATGCCGTCGAACTCCCGGTGCCAGTGCGCGGCCACGTTGTTGAAGAAACCCAGTCCGGCCGTCAGCAGCATCATGCCGAAGATCAGGGCCACGATGCTGCTGCCGTTGATCGTGCCGAGCGCCAGCGCGAGCCCGCTTACGATCGCCAGCAGCAGCACGGAGTAGAGCAGCCAGCCCTCGGCGAAGGCCGCCGGCACCGGCATCTGCCGCAGGCGCATGGCCACCAGGGCCGCCGTGAGGAGGCGTGGCAGCAGCGTCACCGGCAGCGCCACGATCACCAGGGCCAGCCACCGCCGCAGCAGGTAGCCGGTCGCCGAGAGAGGCGCCAGGGCCACGACCGGGAACGAGCCCTCCTCGCGCTCGCGGGTGATCGCATCCACGGCCAGCACGGCCGCGAAAAGCATGGTCAGCAGAGGCTGCAGGATGTCGAGCAGCAGGACGTACGTGGCGCCGCCGATGTAGTAGTGCGCCCGTCCCGCGGCCAGGAAGACCAGCACGGCCGGCGCGACGCTGATGACGACGTAGATGGCGCTGATGGCCCGGAAGCGGGTGGAGCGGAACTGGGTCAACGCTTCGTGGGCGAGGAACGCGCGGAGCAGCGTCATGCGGCACGCTCCGTCTGCCGGGCCAGCTCGCGCGCGTAGGCTTCCTCGAGGGTCGTGGCCGCGGCGCGTGTCATCAGCTCACTGGGACGGCCGTCGAAGACGATGGTGCCGCCGGCCAGCATGCCGATGCGGTCGCAGGTGGCCTCGATGTCCTCGCAGATGTGCGTCGACAGCACCACCGCCACCGACTCGGCCACCTCGGCGATGAGGTTGCGGAAGCGGATGCGCTCTTCAGGATCGAGGCCGGCCGTGGGCTCGTCGATGACCAGCAGCCGCGGCGCATGGATCATGGCCTGGGCGATGCCCAGCCTCCGGCGCATGCCGCCGGAGTACGTCCCCGCCGTGCGTTGGGCCGCGTCCGTGAGGTCCACGGCATCCAGCAGGCGCCGGGCCCGGCGCTCCAGCTCCCGCCGGGACAGGGCCACTTCGCGCAGCCGGGCACAGTGGATCAGGTATTCGAGGCCGGAGAGGTGCCGGACAGGCTGAAAGTCCTGGGGCAGGAAGCCGAGCATCCTGCGGATCGTGCCGCGCGCCCCGCGTTGCCGCGGATCGAGGCCGTCGAAGCGCAGTTCTCCCCGCGACGGCTCCAAGGCCAGGACGAGGATCGACAGCAGGGTGGTCTTCCCGGCCCCGTTCGGCCCGAGGAGCCCGAACATCCCCTCGCCAAGGGCCAGGTCGATCCCACGGAGCGCCTCGTGCCCGTCGGCGTAGACCTTCCCGATCCCGTGCAACTCGACGAGTTGTGACATGGTGTACTAGTAATCTAATACACCATGGGGCGGTTGGGCAAGGGGGGACCGAATGCTGAGTGCCGAGTGCTGAGTGCCGGCGTGGGGGACGGACAATCCTGTCCGTCTTCCATGTGTCGACTCTCAGGGGCGGACAGGATTGTCCCTGCCGGAAGAGCACCTGCCCGCTGTTCTGGACCTAATGAGAGATCGGCGACATGGAAAGGGCCGCTTCACGCTTCCACGCGTGCTTGCTCGGGCTAAGAAGCATCGAGAAGGCGCTATCCTGGCGCTAATCCAAGCTCTCGAAGAGCCGGTTCTGGTACCCGAGTCTGCGGCCGCGTTGGGTAAACTGAAGGAGCGTCGCGCGATCCCGGCGTTGACGCGTCTTCAATCCGATAGCGACCCTGATATCCGCAAGGCGGTGAGTAAGGCGCTGAAACGTATCGGCTCGGAGTGAGCGTGGATCGCGGCTCAGGGCGAGAGATGATTTGGCGTGGGTCACAGCGGTTAGTGGGCTCGGCGCAGTTGAGGTCACGAATGGACGATAGGATCGTAGCCATCACACTAATGCTGACGATAACGGTTGTTGCAACGGCAATTTGGACACGCTTTCAACGGCGACGGTGGCCGCAGCATCGCGAGCTGCTTGATTTCGGCACGATCGTCACGCTGTTCTATCACGAGACGGACATCACTGCGGCTGATGTCGAGCACGCTTACAGTCTTATCGCGGACGCTACAGGCGTCCCCGCAGGCGAGTTGCGCCCGACGGATCGTTTTGACCGGGAGCTCAAGCCGATGAGTGGTTGGGAACTCGACGATTCGCTTTCTGCTTTTTCGGCCGAGCTGGCACATGACGCAGCGCTGGCCGGTCTCGAATATCATCCGGAATCGATTGCCACGGTGGACGATGCATTGCGCCTGATGAATGAGATTCGGGGCCGGCAATTTCATAAAGCGCGAGCCGGCGGCGGTTCGGAGTGATCAAATGACCGTCAGCCCGATCGTGGGAACGGAATCAACGGACGACCTCTTCCTGGCGTACGCGCTGGCGGCCCGCGCTCATGCAAGCGGTACGGAGGACGGTAATAGCGTCTTAGCGAATGAGCAGTTTGACAGGATCGTCCAAATCTATCGCGAACTGAAGCGCCGTGACGCGCGATCATGTCTGATCGCGCCGCTCAATTCGCCGGATCGCGGCGTTCAGTTATGGGCGGCCACGCATTCCCTTCCGATCGTTCCGGATGCCGCCGTCGCGATACTCGAGCGAATCGCCCAGGCGACACCTGGCCTGCTTGTGTTTTCCGCGTCGATGGTATTGAAGGCGTGGAGCGAAGGTACGTTCGTCGTGCCAGAGTAAGGATTCGTTGTTCACATGACTTACGAGGTCGGGTGCATGCACGTCAGATCCTCAATTGACTCGATACTCTCTGAGTTACCCCACATCGTGGCTTGGAACGACGCGGGCGAATTGGAGAGATTCGACGAACGGTTTGGCGGCGTAAGCGAAGCCGTTGGACCGATCATGGACGTTACCCGAGAACACGTCGCTCTCACGACGGACGATACGCCGACTCGCGACGAACTGATCGCATGGGCGTGGCTGATCAGGCCGTCGCTTAGCGCCCAACTACGTGATATCGCATCACCGAACATGTTGCGAATCATAGACTCGTACGGTCCGACAAGGTGAAGGAATTCAGAGCCGGCTACTCATGCCAAGGCAGCCTACTCCGACGCGGGCCAGCGATTGTACACATATGTGTGTGCGGATCCGGACGGCTCTGGCCACGCCGACTATCTCGTATGTGTCGGACGCGAAGAAGTACCTGCCGTTCTGGATCAAGATCGAGTGATCGCTGGTCGCTGATCGCTGATCGCTGGTCGCTGATGGCTGATCGCGCTACTTCTTCAGCGTCCGGAGGAAGGCCACCAGCGCGTCGGCTTCGCTGGCGGCGAGCTTGGCCTTGTAGGCGGGCATCTTGCCCTTCCCGTCCTCGATGATCTTCTTCAGATCGGCGTCGGTCTGCTTCTGCACGTCGGCGGAGCCGAGGTCGCGGAGCTTCAGGCTCTTGCCCATGGAGGTCTCACCCTTGCCGTCGGGGCCGTGGCACATGGCGCACTTCGCCTTGAAGATGGCGGCGCCATCGGCGGCGAAGGCGGAGGTGGCGGCCAGGAGGACGAGGGAGACGACTGCGAGCGTGGCGAGGCTTCTCAGCATTGATTTCATCGTTGATCTCATCACGGAATCCATTCTCCTTCTGATCATTGCATGCTGTTGCCCGTGTGGCAGCCAGCACAATTCACGGACCTCAGGTCTCCCAGGTCGACGGGATGGACGAACTGGGCGTTGGTCTGGTTGTTGTCCAGGAGGGTGTGGCAGACGTTGCAGTCCTTGCTGATGCGGCGGCCGTCCTTCGACACGTGCTGGTCGTCGTGGCAGCGGAAGCAGCCCGGCGTCTCCATGTGCCCGATGTTGCTGGGGTGGGTGCGCCAGTCCACGCGCATCTCCGGGAAGCGCGTGGAGGCGAAGATCTCCTGCAAGGTGCTCACGGCGTTGTCGACCGAGCCGCGCTTCTGAACGTAAAGCGCGGGGTACTGCTTCTGATAATACGCGGGGAGGTCGTTGGCAATGGCCTTCTTCGCCTCGCCGGCCGACTTGTAGTCTTTGGCCAGGATGGTCACGGCCTGCTGCTTGAGATACGGCAGTGCGGGATCGAGCTTGCCGGCCGAGATGGCCCGGTCCACGCTGCGGTCGGGTGACGGGTAGAAGTGCGTGGGGCGGTTGTGGCAGTCGACGCAGTCCATGAGGTGCTTCACTCCTGCCGCCACCTGTGCGTCCGTCACCTTGCTGCCCTCCAGGCGGTATTCGGTGACCTGGTTCGTCTTCCGGTCGTGCACACGCACCCAGGGGATGGTCTGGCGATGCTCGTCCGTGGCGAAGTACGTCACCTCGTTGGCGATGTTCATGTGCGAGTGGATGCCGGCGGTGAAGCCGCTGGTCAGCGTGCCGCCGCCGGTCTTGATCAGCATCCGCACCTGCTTCGGCGTGTTGGCCTCGTCGTACTGGTAGTGGTCGAAGACCTCGAGCTGCGTTCCCCAGAACTTCTCGGGCCAGTGGCACTGCTCGCAGGTCTCCCGGGCCGGGCGGAGGTTGTGCACCGGCGTGGGGATGGGGCGGGGGTACTTGTGGAAGAGGACCGAGTAGACCTGGTAGGCGCCGCTCAGCTTCGACCTGACGTACCAGGTCGGGCCGGTGCCGACGTGACAGTTCACGCAGCCCACGCGGGCATGGGGCGAGACCTTGTAGGCCGTGTACTCCGGCGCCATCACCGAGTGGCAGAGCGTGCCGCAGAAGGCGTCGGAGTCGGTGTACTCGTAGACGTGGTAGCTGCCGACGACGCTGGCGGTAAGGAAGACGATGGCCACGACGGACACCACCGTGACGATGGTGCGGGTGCGGGCCACGTTGAAATCGATGCGCGGGAACTGCGGGATCTCGCCCGGAGCGACGGAGCGGCGGCGCCGCCGCTCCCGGAGCATGCCGATGAGGATGACCAGGATGCCGAAGAAGAGGATTCCCGGTGCCACCAGCCAGGCCAGGATGCCGAGGTACGGATTGGCGTGGGTGGAGGTCTGGTCGATGATGATGAGAAAGACGAGATTCCCCAGCGCGATCAGCGTGATCAGGAAGCCGATGCTGCTGATCGTGTTGCGAATCAGGCTCACGTGACCCGGGGCTTGCTTCCGTTCCGCTGCTTCGGCCATTCCCTCACTCCTTCTTCGTCAATGTTTCCGATAACGCGCGACGAGCCGCAGCGAGTAGACGGTCAGGGCGACGATGGTGATGACGTAGGCGGCGATGACGAAGCTCCAGCCGCCGGCGATGCTGCCGTTCATACCGTGACCTCCGCGGCGAGGATGTTCTCCTCGCCGAACCCTTCCTCGGGCGGCGCGGCCATCTCCTGGCGCAGCCGCTGGGCGGCCACGCGGGCGCGCACGCTCATGAGGAAGGCGATGAAGAAGAGCATGCCGAAGCCGTTCGTCAGCAGCGGGATGAGGAAGTCTTTCGATACCGTGCTGAGGTTCGACTGCTGCTGGTGCAGCGAGTTCCACCACCGCACGGAGAAGTAGACGATGGGGACGTCAACGTAGCCGATGATCGTGGCCACGGACGACCAGGTGGCGCGCCGCACCGGCTCTTCGACGAAGTGCCGCAGCGCCGAGATGCCGAGGAACGCCGCCAGCAGGACGGCCACCGTGGTCAGCCGCGGATCCCAGTCCCACCACACTCCCCAGGTCGGCTTGGCCCAGATGGCTCCCTGCAGGGAGAGGAGGAAGCAGAGGAGGACCGACACTTCGATGGCCGCCTCGAGCCGGCTGTCCCACCGGAAGCTGCCGGTGAAGAGGAAGAAGGCCGCGCAGATCATGGCCCAGGTGAGCGAGAGCATGGCCCCCCACGCGGTGGGCACATGGATGTACATGATCCGCTGCGTCTCCCCCATGTGCGCTTCCGGCGGTGCGATGCCGAGGCCGTAGTACGTCCCCGCCGCCAGCAGAACGATCGCGGGTACGAACAGCCCCCCCACGAGTCCTCGGATGGATTGCTTCATATCGCCTCCGGTTCCGCACGATACGGTCGGGTGAAAGGGCGAGCGGCGAAGGGGGTCACGGGGGGAGGTGATGATTGTCACTTGCGGGCCAGCGGGCGAGCGGAGGCAGTTGGCAGAGGGCGGAGTGGCGCCCGAAGGCTGACGGCGCTGCTACACGAGTTGCAGGAACTCGTTTCGGTGAAGGCAGGGGATGCCGTGAGTGGTTACCGCTTCGAGAAGAGGCCGGTCCGTCGTGATCAAGATACTCTCAGGCACAGCCAGGCAGGTCTGCACGAGATAACGATCCGCCGGTTTGACCTTCGATGACAGTTCTTCCGGAAATGGCGCCCAGGAGTCCCCATGGAGCAGATGACAGCGTTCGGAATTCAGCCGAATGGTCTTCATGAAGATCCTGCCAATGTCGGGTGCTGCTTTGCACAGGCTCCACGCCTTGTTGTCGAAGGCGCTCCCAACGGCGATGACCATCCGATGAGATGACGAGCCGAAGCGGATGAGGAGACCGAACGTCTCGGCCTTCTTCACTTCGCGGTTGTCGCCGCGCAGGTCCGCCCAGAACCATTCGTTGAAAACATAGCTGGCCACGCGGCTACGAAACTCCCAGGAACGTCTTCATGTCCTGCAGTTCGGCTTCCATGAACGAGGACAGACCGCCCTGGATCTGCCCTTCCCGCGATACGAACTCCTGTTCGAAACGAGTGGCCTTCCCCTCGCGTGTGGCGTGATAACAGACGAGATCTGCTGGTTGCAGGTGACCATCCTTGACGCAGGCCAGCAGCGAGAGTAGGAATTGCTCGCTGTGGGTTGTGAAGATGACCTGTTTCTCGTCTTCCTTGACGATTCGGGCGAGGGCTCGCGCGAAGCTTCGGATCGCCGTTGGATGCAGGTGAACTTCAGGTTCTTCGATGAGAACGGTGGAGACTCCCGGGCGATGGATCTTGGCGAGCATGTAGATGACCTGGTTGACTCCGAAGCCGTCATTCACCAGGAGGCCGGGGACGCGCGCGCCCTTCATCTCCGTCGTCTGGAAGAAGGTGGTGGCCGTCCCGGGCGGCGTCTGAATACGGAAATCGCGGCCGAAGATTTCCCCGATGTCGAGGGATATCCGCGCCGGAGCGCGCGGATCGCTGATGATCAGGGAAGCAACTTCGTCCTCGGTGGTCGGTGTGACTCCCGGGCTGACAAGTGTGTAGTTCGGTTTGTAGAAGCCGCGGCGATGCGGGCAAATGTCGATGCGCGCGATCGAGTCGATGGGTGCATTGAGTGTCTCCGCGATCTCCGTCGCTCTGTGCAGCGTTTCGGGAGACGGGGTCGCCGGTGTCACGGTCGATGCGATGCCATTCCAGTTGATGGCGTATTCGTGACCCGAGTCAGCGAGCGAATAAGGCCACGTCCGATTCACCGCATATGGGATCGCCACCGATGCACGAAGGTTGATGAAGGGTAGTGTGGAATGGATTTCCGCTTCGTTCCTACCAGGGTGAAACCCGTACAATCCTGTGCGTACCCGTCCGGGGAACCCGGTGGGTTCAGCCACGAGGGCTATAGAAGAGGCAAGGAGCGCGCGGGGGCCCAAACCACATAACGGTACCGTCGTACTGTCGCGCTGAGAGTGGCGGCCTCAAACCCCTAAAAACTTGGGCCAACGGTACCGCCGAGAACACGGAAACGACAAAGCCCCGCCAGTGGCGGGGCTTTGGTCGAACCAGGCTCCGTTTGACCGGGGCGCTGGACTTGCTGGCGGAGCGGTGAGTCTGGGGCTGGTTTTTCTCACCCCACTGCCCTGCTAAAAGGGAAATATGCAGGGAATTCGAACGTCAATGTCTCCAGCGTCTCGGTAACGTCCCAGAAGATTGAGCGGACTGCAGGTCCTTGCAACGCACGAC
>CAZYTO010000159.1:0-4209 GCA_964650405.1 uncultured Thermoanaerobaculia bacterium
GGCCGAGGCGTTGACCACGATGGTGTACTCCATCGCGCCGTACTCCTCGAGCGTCCGCACCACCTGCGCCACCGTCGACTTCTTCTGGCCGACGGCCACGTAGACGCAGATGACGTCCTTGCCCTTCTGATTGATGATCGTGTCGATGGCCACGGCTGTCTTGCCGGTCTGGCGGTCGCCGATGATCAGCTCGCGCTGGCCGCGGCCGATGGGGATCATGGCGTCGATGGCCTTGAGACCGGTCTGCAGGGGCATCTTGACCGGCATACGGTCGATGACGCCCGGAGCGAGACGCTCGATCGGGTAGTACTCGGCGGCCTGGATGGGTCCCTTCCCGTCGAGCGGGGTGCCCAGCGGGCTGACCACGCGGCCGATGAGGCCCGGGCCGACCGGCACGGACATGATCTTGCCCGAGCGGCGGACCTGGTCGCCTTCCTTGATGGCCGAGGCCTCGCCAAGGAGCACGCAGCCGACGTTGTCCTCCTCGAGGTTGAGGGCCAGCCCGGCGATGTTGTGCGGGAACTGGACCAGCTCGCCGGCCATGACCTTCTCCAGGCCGTAGACGCGGGCGATGCCGTCGCCCACGGAGGTGACGGTGCCCACCTCCGCGACGTCGACGCCGCGTCCGATGCCCGTCAATTGTTGACGGATAATCTCTGTGATTTCTTCTGCCTTCAAATCGACAGCCATAATTTCTCCCGAAACTGGCTATGAATTAAGTTACGACAACGATTCGCGGAAACGTTCGATCTTGCCGGTGACCGAAGCGTCGTAGATCTCGCTGCCCACCCTGGCCACGAACCCGCCCAGCAGGGCCGGATCGGTGCTCAGCGCCAGCTCGACCCTCCGGCCGAACTTTCGCTCCAGGGTCGACTGCAGCTCGGCGCGCTCCGCCTCGGAAAGAGCATGGGCGGTCCGTACGTCCGCGGCCACGGTGTTCGTCGCCTCCCGGATGTACGACGCCAGCGCCTCCACGATCGCGCCGAGGTCGTTGATGCGGTGATTGCGGATGAGGACTTCAAGGACTCTGACCGCCAGATCGCCCACGCCCAGTTTCGCGGCGATGGCGTTGGTGACGTTCATCTTTACTGCGTGTTCGATCCCCGGGTTGGCGTAGAGCTCCTGGAGGTCGGTCGCCCCGCGACGGGCCGCCTCGAACGCTTCCAGCTCCTGGCGGACGCCCTGGGCCGCGGCCGGCGAGCCGACCACGTCGATGACGGCGCGGGCGTAGGGACGGGCGAAGCGGCGGATCATAGGCCTTTACTCCGAGCGCAGCGAGGAGTCTGGATATCGATCGCGCTGCGCATCCATGGACCAGACGCTTCGCTCCGCAGTTCACCCTGAACGGAGTGAAGGGTCTGGAAAGCAATCGCGCTGCGCATCCATGGACCAGACGCTTCGCTCCGCTCAGCGTGAACTGATCTCATCATGACTGCACCTCTCCCACCTCACGCAGGCTGTCGTTGAAGAGCTTCTGCTGGTCCGCGTTGGTGATGCTCTCGCGCAGGATGGCCTCGGCGCGGTTGGAGGCGAGCTCGCCGGCGTACTCCGTCAGCTCGTGACGGGCATGCTTGAGGCGGTTGTCGACCTCGTTGCGGGCCGCCGCGAGGATCTTCTGCGCCTCCGCCTCGGCGGCGGCGATGAGCTCGCGCTTCTGCCGCTCCCCTTCCTGTTCGGCGCGGTCGTGGATGGATTTGACGTCGGCTTCGATCTGCGACAGCCGCTTCTGGATGTCGGCCGCCAGCGAGTCGGCTTTGGCCCGCCGCTCGCGCGCCTCAGCGGCGGCCCTGCGGATCTCTTCGGAGCGGTTGGCCAGGGCCGTCTTTACAGGGCCGCCGGCAAACCACACCAGAAAGCCGATGAAGAGGACCATGTTGACGATCTTGAGGATCCAGCCCGGGATGCCGAAGTAGGTCTTCTCCGCTTCCTTCTCCTCGCCGTGCTCGCCGTTGGACTGGCTCTTTTCGACGGCAGCCTTCTCGCTGCCGTGCGAGACATCCCCGGACGCATTGCTATCGTGCTGCGCCAGCAGGAGCGCCGGGACGAAGAGAAGCAGCAGGATCAGGAAGACGAGACGTTTGCGCATCAGACGGTCCTCCCGAGGATGCGCTCGGCAGCCAGGCGCGCCAGCGCCTCGGCGTCGCGGACGATCGTCTCGCGGGCCAGTTTCACGTCAGCGCCGAGCCGCGCCGTCGCTTCCGAGACTTCCTTCTGGGCCTGGGTCTGGGTGCGCGTGACGACGTCGGTGCGATAGGCCGCCGCCTCGGCGCGGAACTGGTCGCGGCGGCTGCCGGCCTCGCGCTTGGCGGCGTGGATCTGCTCTTCCATGCGCGACGTCGCCTCGTTGAAGCGGGCCAGCGACTCTTCGTAAAGCTGCTCGGCGGACTTCGTTTCGTGGGCACGCTCCTCCAGGACGGCGTTCACCGGCTGGAAGAAGAACTTCCGAACTACCAGGTAGTTCAGGATGAAGATCGCGACGATCGCGAAGAGAGACCAATCGGGCGCTAAGTTCATGCGTTTTTTCAGTGGAACCGGGTTGGCAGCGGCGGGCCGGCAGGCACACCTTTCCCGAAGCCGCCGCTGTATACCACAAGCGAAAGAATGCTGTCACCCCCGCCGTTACCCTCTGCCGAATGCCTGACGAGAGCTACAAAAAGGTGCTCGATCGCGCCGACGCCTGGTTCACCAGCGTCATGCGCGAGCAGCCCCAGAACCTCCAGTGCGGCCGTGGCTGTTCCCTGTGCTGTTACGGCCTCTTCGAGATCGGCTCCGGCGACATTCCGCTCCTCGCCGAAGGCCTGGAAGCGGCTCACCCCTCCCGCCGCCGCGCCGTCATCCGCCGCGCCGTGGAAGTCGTCGCTTCCAGCCAACACCCGAATCTGCGCGAGTGCTCGCCGCTTGAGAAAGAAGCGTTCTTCGACCGCACTTCCCAGACTCCGTGCCCCAACCTCAACGACCGCGGCGAGTGCGTGCTCTACGAACACCGCCCCCTCGTCTGCCGCACCTTCGGCCTCCCCCTCCGCAACGGCTCCGACTACCTCGGCGACGTGTGCGAGCTGAACTTCACCGAGGCGCGGGAGAGCGAGAGGGAAGCCGCCGCCTGGGACCTGCAGTGGGAGGACGAGCTCGGCCCGGAGGACGAGTTCACCATCCCCGAGGCGATCGTGCTGATCGCGAGGATGCGGGGATGGCTGGATCGCTGAATCAGCGAATCGCGAGCTTCCGGTCGAAAAACTCGCTGGCCGCCTCGTACGCCGCCACCCAGTGCTCCCAGAGCAGGAAGTCGTGGATGTCGTCGGGAAAGATGAGCTGTTCGACGTCGACGTTGCGCTTGCGCAGCTCCTCGACCAGGTGGACGGTCTCGGTGAAGGCGACGTTGCGGTCGTCGTCGCCGTGGACGACGAGGACGGGAGACTTCCAGGTGTCGACGCTGGCGAGGGGCGAGGATTGCCAGGCCACGCGGGCCACGTCGGCCTGCTTCTCGGGGTCGTAGGTCGGCAGGAAGATCCGGACCTCGGCGTTCCAGTCGTGGACGCCGTGCATGTCGACGCCGGCGGCGAAGAGGTTCGAGGCCCGCGCCAGTCCGAGGGCCGTGAGGTAGCCTCCGTACGAACCGCCCCAGAGGCCGATGCGGTCGGGATCGACGTCGCTGCGCGTGCGGAGGTACAGCGCGGCACCGGCGACGTCGTTGAACTCGCTCGCGCCGGTGATGCCGTAGTGCGTCGCCTCGCGGAAGTCGCGGCCGTAGCCGATGCCGCTGCGATAGTTGACCGCCAGCACGACATATCCGCGGCTGGCCAGGTACTGATTCATCGCGTAGGCGTTGTGGTAGTAGCCCATGTAGTGGAAACCCAGGAGCATCTGGCGCCGCGAGCCGCCGTGGAAGAAGACGAGCGCCGGGTGGCGGCCCTCCCCTTTCGGCAGGAAGAGCTGGGCGTGGATCTTCATACCGTCGACGGCGGTGAAAAGGACCGGCTGCGGCTCGACGAGCTGGGTGGGGAACTCCGGCGGCAGCGCGGTGAGATCGCGCACCTGGCCGTTGGATGTCAGGACGCCGGCACGCGCCGGCTTGCGCGCATCCGAGTGCAGGAGGATGAGCGCCTTGCCGGCGAAGCGCGGCGACCACTCGATTCCCGTCCCCTTGGTTATCGCTTCGGGTTCTGCGTCGCCCGCAGCGGATACACCCCACAGATTCCTTCGGTCGATGTT
>CAZYTO010000159.1:4219-11396 GCA_964650405.1 uncultured Thermoanaerobaculia bacterium
CGCGGGGGAAAAAGCCAACAGATGCTGCGGGTGGAGGTCGTTCGGATTCTGAACGAGGTTGACATCCCGCTTGTCGGCGGAGAGCGTCGCGGATTCGACTTCGAACGCTCCGGGCGTGAGCAGCACGTTCGCGATCCCGGCGGACCCCGGTTGAATCGAGTACAGATGATTCCAGCCGTCTTTCTCCCACGGAAAGACGAGCCGGTCCTCGGCGGTCCAGAAGATCTGCTCCTCCGCGTCGAGGCCGCGGAAGACACTTCCCATGCCGCGGTCGGCGTGCCACACGCGCCGGGACCTACCCGTGGCCACGTCCGCGATGTAGATCGACCACGGCTCCCCTTCCCGGCGCGGCGCAAAGGGCAAGGCATCGCGGGTCGACGGGATGCGCAGGTAGGCGATCTGTCTGCCGTCCGCCGACCAGACCGGCGCGACGTCGCGGTCGATGGACGGATCGAGATAGCGAATCGACTTCGACGCGACATCGATGACGCCGATGAGCGAGTGCTCGCGGCGGCCGGCCACGAAGGCGAGCTTCGTTCCGTCCGGCGACCAGCGGAGTGTGTTCCGGTCGCCCGTCGCTGCAATGAGCGCCTCGGCTTTCGCGCCAGGGCTGAGCGACACGAGCATCAACTGTTTCTTGGCCACGAAGGCCACGCGATCGCCGCGCGGCGATACCGCCGGTGCGTAGCCGTCTCCCAGTTTGCGCGACTTGCCGTCCGCGACGTCGATGACGTTGACCGTCTGTGTCACGCCTTCCGCCATGCTCCGCGGATTCGGCCCTTCGGCTCCCCGAAACTCGAGATCGCCACCGTGCGTGTAGACGATCGCGTTTCCGTCCGGAGTGAAGGCAAGCTCGCCAAGGTCCTGGCCGTCATCGGCCGTGACATTCGTGAGACGCCGCCCCGCGAACTCCGGCCCGTCAGCCACCCAGATGTTCCGTGCGCCCCGCTCGTTCAGCACCCAAGCCACGCGCGCCTTCCCCGGCGCCGCAACGAGGTCCGAAGGAAACGGCGCGCTGAGGACGTCCTTGACGAAGAAGGGTTCGGCCGCCCCGAGCACCGCGGGAACCAGCGACAGGAAGCACGAAGCCGCGAGCGCGAGCAGAGCCCGGAACGTTTGCGGCGCTTTCCGTTTCATCTCAGCACTCGGCACTCGGCACTCGGCACTCAGCACTCGCTTCACGCCTTGGCGGCGATGTTCGTGACGTTCGCTGGCTTCTTCTCGCCCATCACGCAATTGCCCTGGAAGATGGCTCCCTCTTCGATGATCAGGGCCGGCGTGTCGATGTCGCTGTAGACCTTGCCGTTGCGGTGGATCTCGACCTTCTGGGCGGCCACGATCTTGCCGATGACGGTGCCGCTGATGGCCACGCGGCCGACGAGGATGTCGCCTTCGATCGTGGCGCTCTCGCCGACGATCAGCTCGTTCTTCGAAATGATCTTGCCGTTGAAGCGGCCGTCGATCCGCATCGTGTCTTCGAACTCCAGCTCGCCTTTGAAGACGGAGCCGCGGTCGAGGAAGCCGTTCAGTTCACCGGATTTCTTGGTCATGTCTGTCTCCCGGGTAATCGGTTCTCGGTTGCCCGCTCGCGCGGAGCGGACAGCCGGGAGCCGGCGACCTACCTTCTTCTGGTCATCAATTCGTCGACGATGCGGATCAACTCGTCCTCGCTGCCGACGCGGATGTGGATCACCCCGCCGCGGCGCTTGCGGTCGATCTCCACTTTCGCACGCAAAGTCCTCGTCAGCTTATCTTCAGCGTCCCGCGTGAAAACGTCCTTCTCCTTCTCCGTTTTTTCTGTTCCCTTCGGAGAGCTCTCGGAGGCGAGCATTTCCGTCTGACGGACGTTGAGATTCTTCTTCACGACCCGTTCCGCGAGCTGCTCCTGCTTTTTCGCGGACTCGATGGCCAGCAGGGCCCGGGCGTGGCCCATGGAGAGCTGGCCGCTGGCCAGCAGCTTCTTCACCGGGTCGGGCAGCTTGATGAGGCGCAGGAAGTTCGCGACGGTGGAGCGCTCTTTCCCCACCCGCCTTGCGATCTCTTCCTGGGTGAGGCCGAACTCTTCGTGCAGTTGGTGATAGGCGAGCGCTTCTTCGATGGGGTTGAGGTCCTCGCGCTGGATGTTCTCGATCAGCGCGACCTGCAGCGCATCCCCCTCGGTCAGCATCTCCTTGACCACGACGGGGACGGAAGTAAGGCCTGCCTTCTGTGCTGCGCGATAGCGGCGCTCGCCGGCGATCAGCTTGTAGCGATCGGCACCGGTGCGCGTGACGACGAGCGGCTGGACGATGCCGTGCTCGCGGACGCTCCGCGCCAGCTCGTCGATGGACACCTCGTTGAACGTCTTGCGGGGCTGCAGCGGGTTCGGCGCAATCTGCTCGATGGGTACTTGCAGGAGTCCGGTCTGCGTTTGGACGGGAGCCGGCTCCGCCTGCGTCTTCTGCGGAATGAGCGCGCCGAGACCGCGGCCCAGGACTCTCTTCGGCGGGTTCATCCGATCACTCTCTCCGCGCGTTGAATGAACTCCTTGGCCAGGCTGACATACGCCTCGCAACCGCGGGAGCGAATGTCGTACAGGATAATCGGCTTGCCGAACGAGGGAGCTTCCCCGAGCTTGACGTTGCGCGGGATGACGGTGTTGTAGACCTTCTCCGTGAAGTGCGTCCGGACTTCATCGGCGACCTGGCGGGCCAGGTTCATCCGCTCGTCGTACATGGTGAGGGCGATGCCCTCGATCTCCAGCCCGGGGTTGAGCAGGTCGCGAACACGGTCGATGGTGTTGACGAGCTGGGCGACGCCTTCGATGGCGAAGTACTCACACTGCATCGGGACGAGGACGCTGTTGGCGGCGGTGAGGCCGTTGATGGTGAGGAGGCCGAGGGAGGGAGGCGAGTCGATGAGGACGTAGTCGTATTCGCCGTTGAGCTGCTGCAGGGCGCGACGGAGATAGAACTCGCGGCCGATGGCGTCGGCGAGCTCGAGCTCGGCGGCGACCAGGTCGACGGAGGACGGGGCGATGTGAAACCCGGGCAATTCGGTCTCACGGATGACTTCTTTGATGTTAAGTCCTTCCGTGAGAACAGGATAGATCGATTTGTCCTCGTTCTTGGGGAGACCGACGCCGCTGGTGGCGTTCGCCTGCGGATCGAGGTCGATGAGAAGGACGGTTCGCTCGCACGCGGCGACGGAAGCGCCGAGGTTGATGGCCGTGGTCGTCTTCCCGACCCCGCCCTTCTGGTTTGCAAGCGAAACGATCTTGGTCATGAATGTTCCACGTGGAACGTCAGTGTCGCCAGGTAATTGGAGGACCCGCGCGGGAGCTGATGCGCCGCGCTGCGCTCGAAGCCGGGCACCGGTGCTGCGTCCGGCGAGCTCTGAAACAACGCCACCCGCCCGCCCGGCTCCATCCGGCTGCTCAGCAGCGGCACCCACTCCTCAGGACTTCCTACGGCACGGCTGGTGACGAGGGAAAACTTCAGATCGGCGGGCAACCGCGGCAGAACGGCCTGCAATCTATCACCGTAGATCACCGCGTTCAACCCGCATTCCCGCGCCACATGCTTCAAAAACGCCCACTTCTTCTTGTCCACTTCGACCAGGTGAAACCGCGCGCCCGGTGACAGGATCGCCATCGGAATGGCTGGCAATCCCCCACCACTCCCGAAGTCGAGTACCTCTCCTACGGGCTTCAGAATCTCCGCCGCCGCCACCGCTTCCGCGATGTGGTCGTCCAGATGCTCGATCGCCTCCGGACCGATCAGGTTCACCTTGGCCGTCCACGCGAGGAGCTCACGTTTAAACGTCGCGAGGCATGAGGCATGGGGCATGTCTGCGAGGCATGAGGCATGAGGCATGAGGGATGGGTCGGCTTCGCGGTTACTCATGCCTCATGCCTCATGCCTCATGCCGCTCACGCTTCGTTCCGAACGCTTGCCCGCCGCACGTGCATGCGGAGAATCGCGATCGCGGCCGGCGTTACGCCGGGAATCCGGGACGCCTGCCCCAGTGACGCCGGACGGACGAGGCTCAACTTTTCGACCATCTCCCGCGAGAGACCGGGGAGCGTGTAAGCCATCCCTGCCGGGATCCGGACGCTGTCGTCATCGAGCAGCCGCGCTGCTTCCTTCTGCTGCCGCTCGACGTAGCCGGCGTAGCGGAAGTGGTTGACCACCGCCTCCCGCTCCTCCTCGGTCAGCGCCGCGAATGCGGAGGCGAACTGCGGGAAGGCGCCCGCTGCGGCCGCGCGGAATGCGTCGATATCGAAGTCCGGCCGCTGCATCAGCTTTGCCGCCGTTGTCGGGCTGCTGAGCTCCAGCGGCAGCCAGGCGCGCGTCTCCCGGTCGGGCGTGAGCGCAGCCGTCTGCGCCGCCTCGCGGGCGCTTGCCAGCCGGGTGAGACGCGCCTCGACGCGCCGCTTGAGGTCGTCGTCGAGAATGCCGAGGCGGCCGGCGATCGGGGTCAGTCGCTCGTAGACGGAGTCGCAACCGAGCAGCAGGCGGTGCTCCGCCCTGGACGTGAACATCCGGTACGGCTCCTCAGTGCCGAGCGTGACCAGGTCGTCGAGCATCACCGCGGTGTACGCCTCGTCGCGACGGAGGACGACAGGCTCCCCGCCGCGGACGTACTGCAGCGCGTTGATGCCGGCGAGCAGACCCTGCGCCGCCGCCTCTTCGTACCCTGAGGTACCGTTGATCTGGCCGGCCAGAAAGAGCCCGGCGACACCGCGGACCTGGAGGGTCGGCGCGAGCTGCTGCGGGTTCACGAAGTCGTACTCCACGGCGTAACCATAGCGCGCGATGACGGCGTGCTCGAACCCCGGCAGCGAGTGGACGACGCCGTCCTGAACCTCCGGCGGGAGCGACGTGGAGATGCCGTTCAGATAGAGCCAGGGGTGCGACAGTCCCTCCGGCTCGACGAAGATCTGGTGGCGCTGCTTGTCGGCAAAGCGGACGACCTTGTCCTCGATCGACGGACAGTAGCGCGGCCCGGTCGCCCGGATCTGGCCGGAGTACATGGGCGCGCGGTGGAGGTTGGCGCGGATCAGGTCATGGGCCACGGCACCGGTGTACGTCAGGTGGCAGAGTACCTGCGGGAGGGCGATGGCGTCTGTGAGGATCGAGAACGGCCGCGGCTCGAGGTCGCCGGGAGCCTCTTCAAGCTTGCTGAAGTCGACGGAGTCGCGGGCGATCCGCGGCGGCGTACCGGTCTTCAGTCGCCCCAGCTCGAGGCCGAGCGCGGCGAGCGAATCGGAGAGCGTCTCGGCCGCCGGCTCGCCGAACCGGCCGCCAGCGGTCTTCACCTCCCCCGAGTGCATGAGCGCGCGAAGGAACGTGCCGGTGGTGACGATGACTGCTCGGGAATGGAGGACGGACAATCCTGTCCGCCCATCAGTCTTCAATGACACAGAGAGGCGCGATCCTGCCTCGTCGATGCGGAGGCTCGTCACCGAACCTTCGACGATGGTGACGTTCGGTTCAGCGGCGAGGAGGTCCTGGACGGCGGCGGCGTAGAGGTCGCGGTCGCACTGCGCGCGCGGGCCCTGAACGGCGGGACCCTTGGAGCGGTTGAGGATCTTAAACTGGATGCCGGCGCGGTCGGTTGCTTCCCCCATCAGACCGCCGAGGGCGTCGATCTCTTTGACGAGGTTTCCCTTGGCCAGGCCGCCGATGGCGGGATTGCACGACATCCTGCCGATGGCCTCGCGGAGCATGGTGATCATGGCCACGCGGACGCCGCCGCGCGCGCAGACGCGCGCCGCCTCCGCGCCGGCATGGCCGCCGCCGATCACGATCACATCGAAGGGGAGCTGCTCCATTGTTCCACGTGGAACAGGAGGCTGGAGGGTGGCGCTTCCCGGATGCGGAAGCAAGCGCGGGTTCAGTGTGGTGGCCGGCGCGTCCTCGCCGGCCCTGCGCTCGAACGCCGGGTGAACGTGTCGGAGTTGGTGACCACGCGGGAGGCGCCAAGCTTTCGCCCGCAGGTACCGTTATCATGCGTTGGAATCACGTATCGATACGAACAACTCTCGATTCGATAATCATAACTATCGAAATAGTAATCACAACTATCGAGATGATGCTCACGTCTATCCAATCGATAATCCCTACTATCGATTCGATAATCATTTGTTCGATATCAATAAATATATGACATCTAACGATTCTCGTGACTATCGAAAGAATAGTTATGAATCCCTATTTATGATTCATTAACATCGATATGCTAATCATTAGCATCGTTTAGATACTAACAAGTATTATTACGATACACTTCGCCTGTCACAACGGTGATCTGTCGGATCAGGCTCGTGGTTCAAAGGCCACGCTTCGCGAAGATGGAGGTCAGCTCTCATGGAGCAAGCGGTCAAGCAGATCACGGATTTCTCCGCCCGCCTCGCGAGTCTAAAGGAGCGCCTCGCTCAACTCGACGCGGAGCGTGCGGAAGTGACGAGAGAGATCCGTAATTGCGTGATGGCGCTCTCGTCCGCGACGAGCACACATCTCGTCGGCTCCGCTGCGGCCGTTACGACGCGTGCGCGAGTGCTGGCTGTCTTCCATGCCGATCCAACCGCGAAGCTGACGACGGCTGACCTCAACCCCCTGGTCGGGAACGAAATCCCCGGTACCTTGCGGGCGATTCTGCGGCGCATGGTGAATGACGGGCTCCTCGTTCGCCTCCGTCGCGGCCTGTATGCCTTGCGGCAGCACTGAGCAGGAGCATCACTTGCCGATGCAGAACTTCGTGAAGATCTCAGTGAAGACGTCGTCCTTCGTGATGGCGCCGGTCAGCAAGCCGAGGGACGTCGAGGCGCGATAGAGATCGACCAGCACGATCTGCTCGTCCATCCCCGCCTCGACGGAAGCGACCGCCGCGCGCAACGCTTCGTCGCAGCCGGCCACAGCCTGCCGCTGCCGCTCGTTCACGATCACCGCACTCCCCTCCGGCGCGGCGAAGTGCTCGCGGACTTCGGTGTCGAGCCGCGCCAGCAATCGATCGATCCCTTCGTTCGCCGGCACACTGATCGCCAACTCGCCGGCCGGCGCGGCGGCGAGGTCGCTCTTCGTGTCGACCGCTAGGTCGCTCTTTGTGTCGACCGCTAGGTCGCTTTTTGTGCCGACCGCGAGGTCGCTTTTTGTGCCGACCGCGAGGTCGCTTTTTGTGCCGACCGCGAGGTCGC
>CAZYTO010000159.1:11496-13191 GCA_964650405.1 uncultured Thermoanaerobaculia bacterium
AGGTCGCTTTTTGTGCCGACCGCGAGGTCGCTTTTTGTGCCGACCGCGAGGTCGCCCTTCGTGTAGACGACAAGCACCTCCTGCCCCGCGAGCGCAGCAAGCTCGCTCCGGTCGGCCTCCGTGATCCCCGTCGTCGCATCGACGAGGTACAGGATGAGGTCCGCCGATCGCGCCGCCGATCGCGCCCGCTCGATGCCGATCTCCTCGACGACGTCCCCGCCGGTGCGCAGGCCGGCCGTGTCCGCGATCGTCACCGGCAGGCCACCGATCTCGATGGTCTCGCGGACGATGTCGCGCGTAGTGCCGGGGATGGGCGTGACGATGGCGCGGTCGGTGCCGACGAGCCGGTTCAGCAGCGTCGACTTCCCCGCATTCGGCCGGCCGAGGATCACGAGGGTCAGGCCGGCGGTCGTGGCACGTCCGCGCCGGTAGGTCTCGGCCAGCGCATGCGTGTCCCGGATCGCCGCATCGAGGCGCGTCCGCACCTCGTCCGCAGTGATGAACTCGTACCCTTCCTCGCTGAAGTCGAGCGCGGCCTCGAGGCGCGAGATGACGAAGAGGAGCGATTCCCGAATGGCGGCCGCGGTGCGGCTCAGCGAGCCCTCGAGGTTCCCCAGCGACAGCTTCGCCTGCAGCGGAGTGCGGGCGTTGATGAGGTCCGCCACCGACTCCGCCTGCACGAGATCGAGCTTGCCGTTGAGCACCGCACGCTCGGTGAACTCCCCCGGCTCGGCGATGCGCGCGCCGTGCGCCACCGCCCACGCGATCACCTCCGCCACGAGCAGGGGATTGCCGTGCAGCGTCAGCTCGACGAGGTCATTACCGGTGAACGAGTGCGGCGCGGCGTAGCGGACGGCGATGCACTCGTCGATGCCGTCGAGACGGGTGAGGGTGGCCACGCGCGGCTCGGGCAGCACGCCGCCGCTCAGTTGCCGGAGGATGTCACCGCTGCGCGGGCCGTCGATGCGCACGATCGCCAGCGCGCTCCGGCCGACGGGTGTCGCCGGAGCCACGATGGTGTCGAGCGCGGCACCGCTGCTCACGTCATGCTCTACGACGCGCCCTCGGTCTGCCCGGCTTCCTCGGCAGGACCGCGGAGGATGATGGCCACGCGCTTGTAGAAGCCGTCGCCGCGCGATTCGGTCGCCACTTCGGCGTCGTCCTGCAGTGCCAGGTGGATGATGCGGCGCTCGATGGGACTCATGGCCGGCAGCAGCTCCTCGTGGCGATCGCGGCGGACGCGATCGGCCACTTCCCGCGCCTTCTGCCCGAGCTCTTCGACGCGCCGCTCCTTGAATTGCAGGCAGTCCAGCTCGACGTCCTTCTCCAGCTTGCGGCCGACGAGGGCCTTGTTGGCCAGGACCTGGATGGCGTCGAGCAGCTCGCCGTGGCGGTCGATGACGCGGCCGGAGTCGCGGCCGTACAGCCGGACGATGATCTGGGCGTCGTTCTCCTCGGTGCGCAGCTCGAGGTCGAGGCGGGCACGGTCGACCAGTTCCTCGATCCACTCGCGCACGGCGGTGGCCTCGGCCGACTCCGGTCCCTGGTCCGGGACTTCCACGTTCGCGAACTGTTCGAAGTCGCCGGGCTGCAGCGCGTCTTCCTCGTCGTAATGGCGCCGGCGTCCGCCGTCGCCCCGCCCACCGCGTCCACCGCGATCGCGGCGATCTCCGCCCCGTCCACCGCCACCACCCG
>CAZYTO010000160.1:0-13131 GCA_964650405.1 uncultured Thermoanaerobaculia bacterium
CCATCACACCCTCCCTTCGGTCCGGTCAATGATCGCTTAACTGAAGGCCATTGGGTTTAGCATTCGCTTATTCGCTTATTCGCTTATTCGCTGGTCGCTTATTCGCGGAACGCACGACCAGCGACCAACGACCCGCGAATAAACGACCCGCGAATCAGCGAACCGCGAATAAGCGACTAAGCGAATAAAGAGGTATCCATGATCCGGCAGATCGCGGTGATCGGCAGCGGCACGATGGGGCGCGGGATCGCGTACCTGTCGGCCGTGGCGGGATATGACACGGTCCTGCACGATGTCGAACAGGCTGCGCTCGATGCGGCGCAGGCGTCGATCGCATCGACACTGCGCAAGGGTGTGGAGCGGGGCAAACTCGACGACAGGGCCGCACAGGCAGCGCTGGGGCGGGTGAATCTCGTGGCCGATCTCGAGGCGGCCACGGGCGGCTCGGATCTCATCATCGAAGCGGTGCCGGAGAGCTTCGAGCTGAAGCAGAGTCTCTTCGCCCAGGCGGACCTCTTCTGCGGTCCGGAGACGATCCTGGCCTCGAATACGTCCTCGATCTCGATCACGAAGCTCGCCGGATGCGTGGAACGGCGCGACCGTTTCATCGGCATGCACTTTTTCAATCCGCCGCACGTCATGAAGCTGATCGAGATCGTGCGCGGGGAGCGGACGTCCGAGGCGACGGTGGGGGAAGTGCGGGCAGTGGCGGAGGCGATGGGGAAGGAGCCGATCGTGGTCCGCGACTCACCCGGCTTCGCCACGTCACGCCTCGGTGTGGCCATTGGGCTGGAAGCCATCCGCATGCTCGAGGAGGGTGTCGCCACGGCTGCCGACATCGACCGGGCCATGGAGCTCGGCTACAACCATCCGATGGGCCCTCTCCGCCTGACGGACCTCGTCGGACTCGACGTGCGGCTGGGCATCGCGGAGTACCTCGCCGCGACGCTGGGGCCGCGCTTCGAGCCGCCGCAGCTCCTCCGCACGATGGTGAGCGAAGGGAAGCTCGGCAAGAAGGCGGGGGCGGGTTTCTACGAGTGGCGCGAGGGGGCGTAACGGAGCGTGAAGGAGCTGAAGGAAGCCTACGGCGCGTTCGCCTGGGCATACGACGACGCGCTCGGCAAGCGCTTCTTCCGCGCCGCGCGCAAGCTCCTCACACCGCTCCTGGCCACGCCGGCGCGGGAGAAGACGCACCTCGATCTAGCCTGCGGCACGGCGTTGGCGGTGGAGCTCTTCACGCAGAAGGGCTACCGGTCCGTCGGGATCGACGCCTCGCTGCCGATGCTGCTCGCCGGGCGCCGCCGGGCACGCCGGCTCGCTTCGGGCGACTTTCGCGCCCTGCCGCTCCGCGGCACGTTCGCCCGCATCACCTGCCTCTACGACAGTCTCAACCACATCCATGAGCGTGAGGAGCTGGTGGCGGTCTTCCGCGAAGTGCGGCGCCTCATGGACGGCCACTCGATCTTCCTCTTCGACATGAACCATCCGGAGATCTACCCGGCCATCTGGGGGATGAAAGAGCCGTTCATCGAGAGCGGCCCGTCGTTTCACCTCGAGATCGCCACGAGGTACTCCCGGCCGGAGAAGCGCGGCCATGCCCTCGTGACGGGCTGGGCGACGCTGCCGAGCGGCGAGAGGGCGAAGATTCACGAAACGCACGAACAGCGCGCCTGGTCGCGCCGTGAGATCACGGGAGCGCTCCGCGAAGCGGGCCTCGCGGCTCTCTCGGTCGGCGACTTCGATCCGTTCTCCGAGGGGCGAGTGGTGAAGCTGGTGTTCACGTGCGCTGGTCGCTGATCGCTGGTAGCTGGTCGCTGATCGCTGCTTGCTGACCGCTGCTTGCAGGGTCATTCCCGTACTCCGTAGTCGGCGGCTGTATTGACCAGCGAACAGCGGCCAGCGAGCAGCGATCAGCGAACGATCAACGGACAACCCTGCCTGGCTTTGATCCTTCGCTCCCGCCCGACCAACCGCCCACGCTCAGGATGAACTTCGAAACGAAGCTACAATCCGCGCCCATGACTCTCGACGAACAGTTGGCGTTCTTGGCCAAGGGCACGGTCGATCTGATCGAGAAGAACGATCTCAGGGCGAAGCTGCAGCGGGGCAAGCCGCTGACGGTGAAGGTGGGGTTCGATCCGACGGCGCCGGACATCCACCTTGGCCACACGGTGGTGATGCGCAAGATGCGTCACTTCCAGCAGCTCGGCCACCGGGTGATCTTCCTCATTGGGGACTTCACGGGAATGATCGGCGACCCGGCCGGCAAGAAGGCCACGCGGCCGCCGCTGACGAGAGAACAGATCCTGCAGAATGCGGAGACCTACAAGCAGCAGGTCTTCAAGATCCTCGACCCGGTGGCGACAGAGGTGCGGTTCAATTCCGAGTGGCTCAGCGCCCTCGGGGCGGAGGGGATGGTGCGCCTTGCGGCCAAGTACACGCTGGCGCGCATCCTCGAGCGCGACGATTTCCGCAAGCGCTTCGAGGCGCACCAGCCCATCGCCGTGCACGAGCTGCTGTACCCGCTGGCGCAGGGCTACGACTCGGTGGCCCTCGACTGCGACGTCGAAATGGGCGGAACCGATCAGCTCTTCAACCTCCTCGTAGGTCGCGATCTCATGCGCGAGTACGGCCAGGAGCCGCAGGTGGTCATCACCATGCCGTTGCTGGAGGGGCTCGACGGCGTCGAGAAGATGTCGAAGTCGCTGGGCAACTACATCGGCATCAACGAGCCGGCAGGGGAGATCTTCGGCAAGGTGATGTCGATCTCCGACGCCCTGATGTGGAAGTACTACCTCCTCTGCACGGACCTGACGCCGCAGCAGATCGAGGAGAAGCGCCGGTCCGTGAAGAGCGGAGCGCTGCACCCGATGGAAGCGAAGCGTGAGCTGGCCAAGTCGATCATCCGCGACTTTCACGACGCGGAAGCGGCCGAGACCGCCGAGGCGGAGTTCCGGCGCGTCTTCAGCGAGAAACAGGTCCCCGAGGACATCGAAGAGATCCCTCTCCCTGCCTCGCCGGAGGCGCAGTTGCTGAGCAAGGTGATCGTTGCGGCGAAGCTGGCGGACTCCAACAAGGATGCGCAGCGCCTCATCGCCCAAGGTGGCGTGCTCGTCGACGACGTCAAAGCGGAGGGCATCAAGCAGACGCTCGTCGCAGAGGCGGGGAAGAGCTATGTGGTGAAGGTGGGCAAGCGGCGCTTCGCGCGGATCCGGTTCGCATGACAAAGGAGGACAGACCCCCGAGGGGCCTGTCCTCCACCGGAAACGCAGAGGGCAGCCGCGAAGGCTGTCCCCACTCACCCTCCTAGAGGAAGTTGACCTTGATGGTCAGGATGACCGACTCACCGCCGGACGTGGCCTTGACTTGAAGCGTGCCGGTTGTGCCCTTGCGGTTGGCTCCCGGGGCCCACTCGATCGTGCCGTTGTCATCGACGAGCGTGACGTCCGGATCGCTGCCCAGGATCTGGAAGCTGACCTTGGCGCCGTTCGGGCCGCGGGCCACGACGCGGAAGAAGTTCGGGAAGAGCGAAGTGGCGATGTCGATCGGCTGATCCGTCACGCCGTCGTGGTTGGCGTCGGGATACTCGATGACGCCGTCTTCATTGCGATCGATGCCGATGAACTGGATGTTCGGGATGCGCCTGGCGTCGATGCCGCGGACGAAGGACGGGTCGCCGCTCTCGTTCTCGATGGCGCTGCCGTAGGCGATGCCGGTGCCGCTCTTGAACACGACGTCGACGTTGTCGAGGTTCTTGGCGTCGCTGTTGAAGAGGGTCTGGACGCCGCCGTTGTACTGGATCTGCTGGCCGGCCGTGTACGTCGTATCGACCGTGGCCGCGGTGCTGCCGTCGGCACGATGGAGAACCCATTCCACCGAGGCGTCGGTGGCGGCGTAGATGCCGAAGTTGAAGCGCTGGTTCACCACGTTGGCCGGTCCCAGGAGAATGTTCTCCCCCGCGGCGGCCAGAGTGGCGACGTCGACGGCCGGGATGTCCTGGCCGAAGCGGCCGGTGGACGATTCGTTGTACGTCCGGGAGATGACGGCCAGCTTCGAGGGATCGGCGGTGACGATCTCGATCGCGCCGGTTGCCGAGGCCAGGCCGAAGCGCGTGGCCACGATGTCGTCTTCCGCGACCGTGGCGTGCGCCGGAATGGTGACGGCTGACGACGCGCCGGCGCCGTTGCGGTCGTGGAACACCAGGGAAGCGTCGACCGAATCGGCCGAAAGATTGGAGATCGTGACTTCGCTCTTCCAATGGCTGCTGTTGGCGCCGGGGCCGGTGCCGGCCGCAGGGATGACGAGGCTGCCCGCGGAAGCGCTCAGCGGTAGCGCAAGAGCCACGAGCGAGGCGGGAATGAAGTGTTTCAGGGTCATGACAGGTCTCCTTCGTATGTAGTGCGGGGCGTTGGTGCCTGCCGCAGGTTCGGCGGTAGATACGAAGGGATTGAAATGAGTGTCTAGAAATTTATGCGATGCGCGCATATTAATGTGTGATGAAAAGCACGCACACGAATAGCGTATCGCACGGCGGTGGACGACTGTTGATACGGACGAATGGCCCGAAGCGTCCAAGGACGGGCCGGCTTGTGTATAGTGCGCCGCCATGGCCGTCCCTCTGCTCGATCTCAAGCTCCAGTACGCCACGCTTCGCGATGAAGTCCTGCGCGTCACCGACGAGGTGTACTCGTCGCAGATGTTCATCCTCGGCAAGCGCGTCGACGCGTTCGAAGCCGATTTCGCCGGTTACTGCCGGACCCGCCACGCGGTGGGCGTCTCGTCGGGCACGGATGCGCTGCTCATCGCCCTGATGGTGCTCGGCGTGGGACCGGGCGACGAAGTGATCGTTCCCGCCTACAGCTTCTTCGCCACGGCGGGCGTGGTAGACCGCCTGGGCGCGACGCCGGTCTTCGTCGACATCACGCTCGACGATTTCAACATCGATATCACGCAGATCGAGGCCCGCATCACGCCGCGCACGAAGGCGATCATCCCCGTCGACCTGTACGGCCAGTGTGCGGACCTGGATGCCGTCAACGCCATCGCCCGGAAGCACAACATCCCGGTCGTGGAAGACGCGGCCCAGGCCATCGGCGCGGAATACCACGGCCGGCGCGCCGGCGAGCTGGCGACCATCGGCGCGTTCTCGTTCTTTCCGTCGAAGAACCTCGGCGCGTTCGGCGACGCCGGCGCGGTGACCTGTGACGACGACGCGCTCTACGAAAAACTGATCGACTTTCGCATGCACGGCATGCGTCCCAAGTACTACCACCGCTACGTGGGTGGGAACTTCCGCATCGACGCGCTGCAGGCGGCGATCCTGCACGTCAAGCTTCCGCACCTCGAAGCTTGGCACGAGGGCCGCCGAAGGAACGCCGGGATCTATCGCGAGCTGTTCGCAGCGAGCGGACTGGGCGGCAGGGTGGTCCTGCCGCGCGAGCTGGAAGGCCGCCGGCACATCTACAACCAGTTTGTCCTGCTCTTCCCCGAGGGAGGTGAAACGCGCGATCGCGTCATGGCCCACCTCAAGTCGGTGGGCATCGGCTGCGAGGTCTACTACCCGCTGACGCTTCCTCAGCAGGAGTGCTTCCGCAACGTCCCGACGGCGCGCGAGCCGTTTCCCCGCTCTGATGCCGCCGCGCTGCAGTCTCTGGCTATCCCCATCTACCCGGAGCTCACGCAGAGCCAGCTCGAGGAGGTCGTTTCGGCGATCAAGGATGCGCTTTCGTGAGACGGCAGATGCCTGCGGAATTCGTTGTCCGGTGAGCTCAGGCATGAAGCATGAGTAAACGAGGCATGCCCTCTCCGCACTCGAGATTCAGCACCAACCGGCCGCCATGATCCCGATCCGCCAGACCCTTCCCCGCAAGCGCGTTGCCTTCGTCACGTACTCGCTGGTGACGGCGGAGTGCCTCGTATTCGTGGCCATGCTCGTCATGGGTCCGCGGACGGAGTCGTTCATCGCCACGTTCGGCTTCGTCCCCAGCCGGTTTCTGCATCCGGCGAGCTACGGCTACAGCCACTGGGAAGCCGTGGTGACGCTGTTCACGTCGCTCTTCCTGCACGGAGGGTTCGTGCACCTGGCGGGCAACATGATCTACCTGTGGGTCTTCGGCGGTCCGGTGGAGGACGCGTTGGGGCCGCTTCGGTACGGTGTCTTCTTCGTCGTCTGCGGCGCGGTGGGAAGTCTCGCCCACACGGTGCTCTTTCCGCAGTCGTCTGTTCCGTCGATCGGCGCGTCAGGAAGCATCGCCGGGATTCTGGGGGCCTTTCTCGTGCTGCGGCCCCGGGCCAGGATCGTCACGCTCTTCCCGCTCGTGGTTTACTGGGCCATGGCGGAAGTGCGTGCGATGCTCTTTCTGCCGATCTGGTTCGCCATGCAATTCTTCAACGGCGCGCTGGCCCTGGCGGCGGCGCAGAAGACGTCGGAGGCCACAGGCATCGCCTGGTGGGCGCACGTGGGCGGTTTTGTCTTCGGAGCGCTGGTCGGTTTCGGCGTGAGGATGCGGAGGCACGCGGCGGCATGACCGGTCATGTTCTCGTCACGGGCGGCGCGGGATTCATCGGCTCGCACCTGGTGGATGCGTATCTGGCGCGGGGCTGGCGGGTGAGCGTCATCGACGACCTCTCCACGGGCGATCGCCGGAATGTCGACGCGCGCGCGGAGCTTCATGAAACGGACATCCGCGATGCGGCTGCGCTGGTGGAGAGGCTGCGGCCCGACGTCATCAATCACCATGCCGCGCAGATGGACGTGAGGCGCTCGGTGAGCGACCCCGTCTTCGACGCGGAAACGAACGTCGTGGGCTCGCTGCGGCTGCTGCAGGCCGCGGTGCGTGCCGGGGTGCGGAGGTTCCTCTTCGCCTCGAGCGGCGGCGCCATCTACGGTGAGCCGGTGGAGGTGTCGCAGGGCGAGGCCCACCCGGTCGCGCCCCTGTCGCCGTACGGGTGCGCGAAGCTGGCGGTGGAGCAATACCTCCATTTCTACCGTGTCGTTCACGGCCTGCAGTCCGTGGCCCTGCGTTATGCGAACGTCTACGGACCGCGCCAGAGTGCGAAAGGGGAGGCCGGCGTCATCGCGATCTTCACCCGGGCCCTGCTGGAAGGGAGGGCGCCGACGATCAACGGTGACGGCGAGCAGACGCGAGACTACGTCTACGTCGACGACGTCGTCCGCGCGAACATGGCGGCGACGGAGGGGGACGTGAGCGGTGCCTTCAACGTCGGAACCGGACGGGAGACGACGGTCAACGAGCTCTATGAACTGCTGGCGGGCGAAGTGGGGGCTGCCTTCGCGGCCGGGCATGGACCGGCGAAAGCCGGCGAGCAGTTGCGTAGTGTGCTCGACGGCTCGCGTCTCCGGACGGCGGCGCAGTTGCCTTCACCAGTGCCGCTGCGCGAGGGGCTGGGCCGGACGGTCGAGTGGTTCCGTGCCCGGTTTCGTGCTTGAATACGCGGCTTCGTGATCGTTGTTCGTTCTCCGTTCTCCGTTGTCGGTTGATCGATGACCGGAGACGATGATCGCCAATCGAAAACGAACGACGAGCAACGGACAACGACCAACGACCAGCGGACAACGGATGAAGGTTCTCGTCACCGGCGCGGCCGGTTTCATCGGCTATCACGTCTCGAAGCGGTTGCTCGACCGCGGAGACGAGGTCATCGGAGTCGATAATCTCAACGACTACTACGACCCGAAGCTGAAGGAAGCGCGCCTGGCGCTGCTCGAGGTGCATTCGGGCTTCCGCCTCTACCGCGTGGACATCGCCGACCGCGAGGCAGTGAGGGGGCTGTTCGAGAAGGAGCGGCCGCAGCGCGTGGTCAACCTCGCCGCGCAGGCGGGGGTGCGCTATTCGCTCATCAACCCGCAGGCGTACCTCGACGCGAACATCCAGGGGTTCCTGAACATCCTGGAGGGCGCGCGTCACAATGGCGTGGAGCACCTCGTCTTCGCCTCCTCGAGCTCCGTCTACGGGGCGAACACCACCCAGCCATTCTCGGAGCACCACAACGTCGACCACCCGGTTTCGCCACACCCCGCCACGAAGAAGGCGAACGAGCTGATGGCGCACACGTACGCCAGCCTGTTCAAGGTGCCGGTCACCGGCCTGCGCTTCTTCACGGTCTATGGGCCGTGGGGACGGCCGGACATGGCCCTCTTCCTCTTCACGCGCGGCATCCTCACGGACAAGCCGATCCCTGTCTTCAACCACGGCAACATGATCCGCGACTTCACCTACATCGATGACATTGTCGAGGGTGTCGTGCGCGTCATCGACACCGTGGCTGTTCCCGACCCGGACTGGAGCGGCGCCGACCCCGATCCGGCTCGCAGCTATGCGCCGTACCGGATCTTCAACATCGGCAACAACCGGCCCGTGCCCCTGCTCGACTACATCGCCGCGCTGGAGACGAGCCTGGGAAAGAAAGCCATCATGGAGCTCCTGCCGATGCAGCCGGGCGACGTCCCGTCGACGATGGCCGACGTGACCGAGCTCGAGCAGGCCGTGGGCTTCCGTCCTGCCACGACCATCGAGGACGGCATCGCGCGGTTCGTGGAGTGGTACAAGGACTATTACAAGGTATGACCGTTCCGTCCACAGAACTGCAGACGCTGGAGGCACTGCTCGAGGCCGTTCGCACCCGGACCGCGCGGATCGGAGTGATCGGGCTCGGCTATGTCGGGCTGCCTCTCGTCCTGCTCTTCGAGGAGGCCGGCTTTCCGGTCGTGGGATTCGACGTCGATCAACGGAAGACGGAGATGCTCAACCGGGGCGAAACGTACATCCGGCACATCCCCGCCGGCCGGATCGCCAGGGCATTCTCCAGCGAGCGCGTGTCCGCCACGACCGACTTCGACCGCCTCGGCGAGTGTGACGCGGTCATCATCTGCGTCCCCACGCCGCTAGGCGCGCACCGCGAGCCGGATCTCAAGTACATCCGCATCACGGCCGAAGAGGTTGCAGCCAGGCTTCGGCCGGGCCAGCTCATCGTCCTCGAGTCGACGACCTACCCCGGAACGACGAGGGAAGAGCTGTTGTCGCGATTCGAAGCCAGCGGATTGACCTGCGGGCGCGACTACTTCCTGGCCTTCTCGCCCGAGCGCGAAGATCCGGGAAATGAGCGCTTCAACACGAAGAACATCCCGAAGGTGGTGGGCGGGATCAACGAAGCCTCCCTGGCCGCGGCGCAGGAGCTCTACGGCTCGGTGATCGACCAGGTCGTCGCGGTCTCCTCCACCGAGGTGGCCGAATCGGCCAAGCTGCTGGAGAACATCTTCCGGGCGGTGAACATCGCCCTGGTGAACGAGCTCAAAGTGGTGTTCGACCGGATGGGCATCGACATCTGGGAGGTCATCGAGGCCGCCAGGACCAAGCCCTTCGGCTTCATGCCCTTCTATCCCGGTCCCGGGCTCGGCGGTCACTGCATCCCGCTCGATCCGTTCTACCTGACCTGGAAGGCGGCGGAGCACGGAACCTGGGCGCGCTTCATCGAGCTGGCCGGCGAGGTGAACACGGCCATGCCGCGCTACGTGGTGGACCGCGTGGTCGAAGCGGTCAACCAGGGCGGTAAGAGCATCGTCGGCGCGACGGTCCTGGTGCTCGGTCTTTCCTACAAGCCCGACATCGACGACGACCGCGAGTCACCCTCGTTCGAGCTCATCGAGCTGCTGCAGGAGCGTGGCGCCATCGTCTCCTACTGCGATCCGTACGTTCCGGTGGCGCGGCGCGGCCGCAAGCATGACCTCGGGCTGGCCTCCGTCCCGTGCACGGCGGAGGAGTTCGGTCGCTACGACGCCGTGCTCGTTTCGACGCCCCATACTGACTTCAAGGACGCTTCCCTCTGGTCGAAGGTGAGGCTGGCCATCGACACGCGGAACATCGTGCCGCGCAACATAGCCGTGACCGTGATCCGGGCGTGACCGCCATGCGCAAGGCCCTCATCACCGGAATCACGGGACAGGACGGCTCTTACCTGGCCGAGCTCCTGCTCGGAAAGGGCTACGAAGTCCACGGCATCATCCGCCGGTCGTCGACGTTCAATACGCAGCGCATCGACCGGATCTACCAGGATCCGCATGAAGCGGATCGCCGGCTGCTGCTCCACTACGGCGACCTCAATGACGCGTCGTCGCTGAACCGCATTCTTCGCGTCGTCGTGCCGGACGAGATCTACAACCTCGGCGCCCAAAGTCACGTCAAGGTCTCGTTCGACACGCCGGAGTACACCGGCGAGGTGACGGGCCTCGGCACCACCCGGCTCCTCGAAGCAATCCGCGAGCTGCAGATCCGGCCGCGCGTCTACCAGGCTTCGTCCTCCGAGATGTTCGGGAAAGTGGCTGAAGTCCCGCAGCGGGAGACGACGCCGTTCTATCCACGAAGCCCGTATGGCGTGGCGAAGGTCTACGCGTACTGGCTCACGGTCAACTACCGCGAGGCGTATGGACTCTTCGCCGTCAACGGCATCCTGTTCAATCATGAATCGCCGCGGCGGGGCGAGACGTTCGTGTCCCGCAAGATCACACGCGCCGTCGGGCGGATCCGCCACGGGCTTCAGGACCGGCTCTACCTCGGCAACCTCGAGGCCCGGCGGGACTGGGGCTTTGCCGGCGACTATGTCGACGCCATGTGGCGGATGCTGCAGCACGACGAGCCGGAAGATTTCGTCATCGCCACCGGCGAAACGAGAAGTGTGCGCGAGTTCTGCGAGCTGGCATTCGCGAGGGCGGGCATCGAAGTGGAGTGGCGCGGCTCGGGGTTCATGGAGAAGGGATTCGAGCGCGGCACGGACCGCCTCCTCGTGGAGATCGATCCTCGCTACCTCCGTCCGACCGAGGTCGACCTGTTGCTCGGCGATGCCTCGAAAGCGAAGGAGAAGCTCGGCTGGACGCCGCGGACGCCGTTCGAGGAACTGGTGAACGCCATGGTCGATTCGGATCTCGCTCTGGCCGTGGACGAAGCGCTGCTGAAGACGCGAACATGAGTCCGTGGACGTAAAGCGCGCGGATATGAGCACTCGGAGATGAGCACCTGGAGATGAGCGGCTTCTGGTCCGACCGGCGCGTGTTGTTGACGGGCGGCAATGGGTTCCTCGGCACGTTCGTGCGCGAGCGGATCGCCGGGCGGGGGCCGGCTGCGCTGTTTGCACCGCGCCGCACGGAGCTCGACCTCCGCGACGCGGGAGCGGTTCGTTCCTGGCTGCGCGAGCACCGGCCGAATCTCATCATTCACGGCGCGGCCGTCGTGGGCGGCATCGGCGCCAACCGGATGCATCCCGGCCTCTTTTTTTACGAGAACGCCGTCATGGGAATCCACCTCATCGAGGAGGCGCGCCTGGCGGGCGTGGAGAAGTTCGTCTGCCTCGGCACGATCTGCGCGTACCCGAAGTACGCACCCATTCCGTTCCGCGAAGAGGATCTCTGGAACGGCTATCCGGAAGAGACGAATGCTCCTTACGGCATCGCCAAAAAGGCGCTGCTCGTGCAGCTTCAGGCCTATCGCGAGGAATACGGCTTCAACGGCGTTTTCCTGCTGCCGGTGAATCTGTATGGCCCGCGCGACAACTTCGATCTCCAGACGAGTCACGTCATCCCGGCCATGATTCGGAAGTTTGTCGAAGCGCGCGACCGCGGGGACGCGACGGTGACGCTGTGGGGTGACGGCTCTCCGACGCGCGAGTTTCTGTACGTCGAGGATGCGGCGGACGGGATCGTGGCGGCGGCCGAGATTTACGCCAAACCGGAGCCTGTGAATCTGGGGCGGGGCGAGGAGATCGCCATCCGGGATCTGGCCCAGCTCATCGCCGGGCAGACGGGGTATCGCGGCGAGATCGTGTGGGATGCGACGCAGCCGAACGGTCAGCCGCGGCGCAAACTCGACGTCTCGCGCGCCGCGAACGAGCTCGGATTCCGGGCAGGGACGACGATGCAAGACGGCCTGGCCAGAACGATCGCGTGGTACGAATCGGTCCGCGGCACCGGCCCGGCGTCTCTTACGTAAGGCGGCTTTGCACTTAAAGTCAGAAGTATCGGTCTTCGAGCAAGGCTGAAAGGCTGAAAGGCTGGAAGGAAACCCCGCGCTGCCTCTGGCCCTTTCAGCCTTTCAGCCTTCCAGCCCTTGTGATCAGGCTCCAACCCGACTTTAGGTGCAAAGCCACGTAAGGCGTGTGCCTTCCGGTGCGGGGTCACCCGGCCAGCACAGGCAGCCGGCCCTCCTGCAGCGCCGCAAGATCAGTTCTGACCATTTCGCGGACCAGGGTCTCGAACGAGTACGTGGGTGCCCACCCGAGCACACTCCGCGCTTTGCCCGAGTCGCCCACCAGTGCGTCGACCTCCGCGGGCCGGAAGAATCGCTCGTCGACTTTCACATACTGCCGGTAGTCGAGATCGAGCTCGTGAAAGGCCAGCTCGCAGAATTCACGGACCGTGTGGGTCTCTCCCGTGGCGACGACGTAGTCGTCGGGCGCGGTGTGCTGGAGCATCAAGTGCATGGCCCGGACGTAGTCGGCCGCGTGCCCCCAGTCGCGCTTGGCCTCGAGGTTCCCCAGCCGGAGCTCCCTGGCCGCTCCGAGCTTGATGCGGGCGGCGGTGCTGGTGATCTTGCGCGTGACGAACTCGAACCCGCGCCGCGGGCCCTCGTGGTTGAAGAGGATCCCGCTGCAGGTGAACATGCCGTACGCCTCGCGATAGTTGCGGGTCAGCTCGAAGCCGGCAACCTTGCTGATGCCGTACGGGCTGCGGGGGTAGAACGGCGTGGTCTCCGTCTGCGGTACTTCGCGTACCTTGCCGAACATCTCGCTCGAGCCGGCGAAATAGAAGCGGCAGTCAGGGCGCAGCTCGCGAAGCGCGGCCAGCATGAAGTGCGTTCCGTTGATGTTCGTGTTCATGGTCGAGAAGCCGTCCGTGAAGCTCTCGGCCACGAAGCTCTGCGCCGCCAGGTGATAGCACTCGTCGAAGGCATTCCGGCTCACGACGTGGAAGAGGCTCGGATAGCTCTCCAGGCTGGCTGGATGGAGGATCAGCCGGTCCACGAGGTGGGAGATCCGGCCGAAGCGGTACTCCGGTGCCTCCAGGGCCACACGGCGGAGCAGGCCGGTGACAGGACAGTAATCTCTCGGGGCTTGAAGAACGGT
>CAZYTO010000161.1:0-13075 GCA_964650405.1 uncultured Thermoanaerobaculia bacterium
ACGGCGCCGGCGATGGCGCCGGCGCCGCGGGTCGCGCGGATATCCGTGCGGATCGCATCGCGGCCGGCTACACCGCCCGCACCGGCGAGGAGCTGGCGCGGGAGCTCCGTGCGCGGCTGTCGCGGAATGCGCGCGTCCACGACGGCATCCGCGGCCTGGCGACATCGCCGCAGGCGCTGGCCGCCTTCCTGAGGCTGGCCAGGCGCGACTGCCGCCTCATCCTGGCCCGCGACGTCTTTACGGCCGAGGAGGTCGCGGCGCGGATCGAGTCGCTGGTACGCGTCGCCTACGCCGTGCGGGACGCTTCGGAGGAATCGCCTCCGCCCTTCGCCTCCACGGAGGCGGTGCACACCGTGGCGGCGCTTCCCGCGTTCGAGCGCACGATTCTCCGCACGCTGGGAGAGCCGGCCCGCAGCTTCTGGGTCTCGGACGAGACATCCTCGGAGATCAACTCGCTGGTGGAGTTTCCGCTGGGCACCGTCGTTCTCACGGTCAAGCTGCCCGGCAGTACCTGCGAGCTGGAGATCAAACGCGCCGGCATCCGCGGCCCAGCCGTGCTCGGCGCCGCGTGCATCCCGTACCAGTACACCCGGTCGCACTACATGCGCGGTGCCGCATCGAAGGCCACCCTGATCTGGGAGGCGTCCGCCGCGGCTTTCGTCGGCCATGCCTACCGGCTGGTCCACGGCAGCGACGCCCCGCTCTCGCAGGCCATCTACATCATGAGCGTCATGAACGTGCCCTCCGAGGACGGACCGGTGAACGTCATCCGGTACTTCACCGACCCGTCCTTCCACGGCGACCAGTTCGACGCACTGCGCCGCTCCATCCGCACGGCCGTCGACGAGGAACTGCACCGCGAGGGCGGGCGGAGACGCGCGCCGGAGCACGAGGCCGCGCTGAGCGGCGCGTTCGTCGGCCTGATCAACCCGGGCCAGGCCATCCTGACGGGCACCAGCTCCTTCCGTCTCGACCTGGTGGCGAAGTATCTGGCCCCCGACGGCGCGCGCCGCTACTTCGGCCGCGAGGTTCCGGACGAAGAAGCCTTCGCCTTCGCGGACGAGCTCTTCGACGAGATCCTGGCCGTCTACACGCCGCCGCGCACGCGGGCCCGCACCTACGCCGGCTACGTCACGGCCGCCCTGGCCGCGAACCGCGCCCGCGCCGACGCCTGCTATCGCGACCTCCTGGCCCAGGTCGGGCGGTTCTGGGGGACGCTCTCCGCGCTGCGCGTCGGCTCGAACGGCGAGTCCTTCGTGCCGCGCAACGTCGGCCTTCGCGCGGTGTGGGAGGAGGGGAGGTGGCGGGTGCGCGTTCTCTTCATGGACCACGACGGCATGTCCGTGCCCGGCCTACAGGAGCGTGACTTCCACCCGGCATCCCTGGCCCGGCCGATGATGAACGACTACCGCTTCATCTTCGGCGGGCGGATCCCCGGCACGGAAGTGATCGGCGAGCTGGCCTGGCTGAAGGCCGTCTACCGTCCGTCCGCGGCCCTGGAGCGCAGGGCCCCGGGCCTCGTCCGCGCCGCGGCGCGCACGGCCTACGACCAGACGCTGGAGGCCTTTGCCACGAACGGCGAGCTGCGCAAGTTGTACGGCGAGCGCTTCGCCCTCCGCCATCGCGACTGGGACCTGGCCGTATCCACGTATCTCGCCACACCGCGCAAGGACCGCGATGCGTGGGAGGCGCAGACGCGCGAGCGTCTGCAGGCCGCCGGCTACGGACAGCTCGGCATCGACGGTTACATCAAGACCATTCGCGACTTCGATGTGCTGGTAAAGAAGACGGCGTTCCTTTACAGGACGGGGCGCATGAGCACCGCTTCTCGTACAAAAAGTGTCTCGCGAGCAGGAAAGGATGAAGCATGAAGGATGAAGGGCGATTGCGACGCTCTGGCAATCTGCGCCCTTCATCCTTCATCCTTCATGCTTCATGCTTCATCCTTATCGATCGCCTTCTGTTCTTTGCGAAACGCCGCCGTAAGTTAGTGTTCGTGCCGATGCCTTCTTCGGGTGCCTATGCGTGACACGGTACAGAGCCTCTGGATCGGCCCCGAGCTTTCGGCCATGGAACGGCTGTCGATCGCCTCGTTCCTCGCCAACAGCCATCCCTTCCACCTCTACACCTACGACACGGTCCGCGGTGTACCGGACGGCGTCGAGCTGCGCGACGGGCGGGAGATCCTGCCGGAGTCGATGATCTTTCAGTATGCCGAGCACAAGTCGTACGCCGGCTTCGCCAACTTCTTCCGCTACAAGCTGCTGCTCGACCGCGGCGGCTGGTGGACGGACGCCGACAACGTCTGTCTCCGCCCCTTCGACTTCGACACGCCCTACGTCTTCTCCTCGGAACTGCACGAGGGCGTGCGCTACGTCAACAACGGCACCATCCGGGCGCCGCGCGGGAGCGCGCTGTTCGCCGAGGCCTGGGAGATCTGCCGCGGCAAGGACCCGGCGGCGTTGCGGTGGGGAGAGACAGGACCGCGCCTCGTCTCCGCCCTCGTGGCCCGCCATGATCTCGAGATGCACGTGCAGCCACCGGACGTCTTCTGTCCGTTCGGCTACGAGCAGTGGGAAATGCTGCTGGCGCCCGACCCGGCGCCCTTGCCGGAGTCGGCGCGGGCGGTCCACCTGTGGAACGAGATGTGGCGCCGCGGGGGCGCCGACAAGAATGCGGTATACGCGCCGTCGTGCCTGTACGAGCAGTTGAAGGCGCGCTACCTGTTTCACACTGCGCCGCTGCCGCACGTCTCACAGTCGTCACCAGGAAACGGCTCGTCATGAAACGACTCGTCATGAAGCGGCTCGTCATGAAACGACTCACCCATTCGCAGCGGGCGCAGTACCTCGACGACGGCGTCCTCTGGCCCGTGGCCATCCTTACGCCGGAGGAGGTGGCGCACTACCGCGGCGCGCTGGAGGAGACGGAGCGTGCGCTCGGCGGCAAGCTGAAGCGGATCGACAACGCGCACCTCCACTTCCGCTGGGCGTGGGACCTGGCCATGCACCCGGCCGTGCTCGACGCGATGGAGGACCTCCTCGGCCCGGAGGTGGTGCTGCATTCATCACGCATTTTCTACAAGCACCCGCACGACCCGGCCTTCGTCGGCTGGCACCAGGACGGGCTCTACACGAAGCTGGACACCGACTTCGCGCCGTCGACCTGGATCGCTCTCAGCGAGAGCAACGCCGCCAACGGCTGCCTGCGCGTCATTCCCCGTTCGCACCGGGCCGGCAAGTTTCCGCACCGCGAGACCTACGCCGCCGACAACCTCTCCAACCACGGCGAAGTCATCGATCTCGACGTCGACCCTGCCCAGGCGGTCGACGTGACCTTGCGGCCCGGCCAGATGTCGGTGCACCACGTCAACGCCATCCACGGCTCGAATCCGAACGGCGCGTCCTACGCGCGCATCGGCTTCAGCGCCTCGTACCTCGGCAGAGGCGTCCCGGCCGGCAGCATGCGCGTGGTGTGCGCGCGGGGCGGCACCGATCCGCTGCCGGAGCCGCCGCCGGACGACATCGCCACCGGAATCGCCTCGCATGCCGCTTACGTCCGCAGCCATGGCCGCGGGCTGCGCCTCGAACCGTGAAGAGCTTTCGCGAAGAGCTGCTGCGTTTCCAGGAGAAGCTCGCCGCGCACGAGCCCTTCGCCCTGGCCCGCTTCGGCGACGGGGAGATGGTGATCCTCATGGGCGATCACCCCAACCGCGCCCGGCGCGTGGCGGGCATCGAGTACCAGTACGATCCGGCCGATCCGTCATACGACGCGCCGCGCCGGGCCATGGAAGAAGCCTTCCGCTATCGCGCGCCGGGCTACTACGTCGGCATCTGCTGCCCGCATTGCATCGGCGACGACGACTTCACCTGGATGCGCAGCGCCTCCGGGCAGGACGACGAGCACCTGACCTACGCCACGCTCTACTTCTACGGCAACTACCCGCATTACCTCGAGCACATCGTTCCGCTGTACGCCCAATACGACGTCACGCTCATCTGCAGCCGCGACGCGGAGCTGGACCGGCTGCCGTTTCCCGTCCGGCGCGACGTGCGCGTGAGCCGCAACGCCTGGCGCGATGATGCCGCGCTGGCTGCGACGCTCGCCCGCGAATTGGGGGAGGGCGACGTGCGCGGCGCGCTCTATCTCATCTGCGCCGGACCGTTCGGAGGCGTGCTTGCCCAGCAGCTCCATCGCGCCTCGCCGTGGAATACCTACCTCGATGCCGGCTCCTCGCTCGACCCCTGGCTCTTTCCGGCCTCCCGTCCCACCCGCCGCTACCTGACGCCGGAGATCATGACCACGGAGAGCTGCGACGCCCGCCCGCTCCGCGAGTCGGGTCTGCTCGCGAGGCCGGACATCTTCAGCGCGGCGCAGCGGCCGGAAGGTTAACGGGCGACCCTGCGCAACGCCAACCCCGCGCTGGACCGCTTCACGTTGCCTTCTGTCGTCTCCCTGATGGAACAGAAAAGCAGAAGGCGTGACCCTAGGTGAGCGATGGACGACCTCCGCACCAGTCGCGTATCTGTGTGCGATTCAGCCGAACGGTGTCAGGTCGGATCCAGAACCAAGCTATGAAGACGCGTCTCGCACTCGCACTCGCACTCGCGGCTCTCCTGCTCACAACCGCTTCGGCCGTTGCTGCGGCTCAGGGCGGAAGGCCGGTCGCGCCAACGGCGAGCTTTACGTTCGGCGCGCCGGAGACCGCGTCTGCTCCCGCTACGACGGACAATGACGACGCCTGCGACATCGGCGTGGCCCCGGCGGCGACGTTGCTCCTGCCGTACTTCGAAGTCGATTTCCGGACTGCCCCGGCGTCGGCGCGCACCACGATCTTCACCATCACGAACACCAGCCCGATGCCCGAGATCGCGCACTGCGTCCTGTGGACCGACTGGGCGTTCGCGGCCTTCACCTTCAACATCTTCCTGACCGGGTACGACGTCCAGAGCATCAATCTCCACGACGTCTTCAAACGGGGCGTCATCGCCCCGGTCTCCGACACCCTGTCCGGCACGTCGAGCACGAATCCCGTGCTCTCGCCGGTGGGCACGGCTCCGCCGAACGCACCGAACACGGCGCCACTGCCGAACATCTCGGGGAACCCGAACTTCCGCACCGACGCGTACGTCGCCTGCGAGATCCTGCCCGGCGGCATCGCCGCACCGGTCCTGGCGGACCTGCAACAGATTTTCACGACCGGCCTGTCCGGCTCGATCATCGGCCAGGGGTGCGGAACCAGTCGTCTCGGCGGCACTCACTACAACGCCATTGGCTACCTTACCGTCGACGTAGACAGCACCTGTTCCACCTCCTTTCCCGGGCCGCTCACGACGGGTACGTATTCCAACAACGAGATCCTCTTCGACAACGTGCTCCTCGGCGATTACCAGGACGTCAATCCGAGCCCGGCCACCGGCAATTACGCCGCCGGCAATCCGATGGTCCACATCCGGGCCGTCCCTGAGGGCGGCCCGGTTGGCTCCAACCCCGGCACGAACCTGCCGTTTACGTTCTATGACGACTACAACACCGGTGGCGCGTTCGGTTCCGGCGCGTCCACGGCCCGGACCAGCGGCCCGAACCGCCTCGCAGACCGGCGCCAGCCGCTGCCGTCCGCCTTCGCGGCCCGGTGGATCCAGGGTGGGGCCACCAGCTTCAGCACCAATTACAAGATCTGGCGTGAAGGGACCACAGGATCGAGCTCTACTGCCTGCAGCCTCAGTATCCCGCCGCTCAATTCCGCGATCGCCATCGCGGAATTGATCCGGTTCGACGAGCATGAGAACGCCAACGGAATCGGTCCTCCGCTCATACTCCCGGAGCCGTTGCCCATCCTGCTCCCCGTTTTGCCCGCGGCCTCGAGCACGTCGACGAGCTCGTCGCTCTTCCCAGGGCTTACCGTGTCGGGCGATACCGGTGGCTGGTTGTACCTGAACCTCGACAATGGCTATTCGGGACCGGGCTACAGCAACCCGGCCCTGGACAACCCAGCCGCTCACCCGGCCTTCGTGGACCGTGCCAGCCAGAACTGGGTCGTCGTTTCGATGTTTGCGGAAGGCCGCTATTCCGTCGACTTCGACGCGGCCTGGTTGGGAAATGGCTGCTCGGCCCCGGCCCCCAGCGGCGGCCCTCCCGTCGGTCCGCTGGGCGCCACGCCGGTCTGCCCGAAAGGCACCCCCGCCTGCATCCCGGGCAAGAGTCCCTATGTCGGCACCAACGTGACTCCGTAGCCTTCGTCTCGCGCCCTCAACCCTGCGCGGTCACGATTCGCTCCGCGCCGCTCGCATCGTTGTAAAGGCGGCCGGGTTGGGGCGGGGAGGGCGCACTTCTTAATCGAACCAAAGATCGAAGGCGAGCTGTGACCCTAGTCCTGCGCCTTGACCCCAGTCCGGCGCCTGCCGACCTGCGCTCGGCGATGGAATCGGCCCGATTTCGTGACGGAAAGCTGGGCGTGACGGCGCCCCGCCGTCAGCGACGGCGTCGCGCCGCCAGTAACGGCGTCACACAATCACTGACGGCGTCCGCGCCGCCAGTGCCGGCGTCCTGTCGAGCAGTGACGGCGCCCGCGCCGCCGGTGACGGCGTCTGGTCGAACAGTGACGGCGTCCGCGCCGCCGGTGACGGCGTCCTGTCGAACAGTGACGGCGTCCGCGCCGCCAGCGACGGCGTCCGGTCGAACAGTGACGGCGTCCGCGCCGCCAGTGACGGCGTCCGCTCGAACAGTGACAGCGCCCACGCCGCCAGTGACGGCGCCCCGTCGAACAGTGACGGCGCCCGCGCCGCCAGCGACGGCGCCCCGTCGAACAGTGATGGCTCCCGCGCCGCCGACGACGGCGCTCGGTCGAGCGGTAGACCGCCCATGCCGTCAGGGAGGGCGCTTGTCAATGGCGTCTCATTGAACAGTGCAGGCGTCGGGGGGGTGGGGGTCAAGGCACCGCCAGGCGTCGGGGGGGCGGGGGTCAGAACTTCTATCTTCACTACTTGAACAGAAGACAAGAAGTGTGACCCATCCCTGCATCTCTGTGCATCCCTGTGGCCCCCATCCCTGTGACCCCCGGGTCACTTCTCCGGGAACTTGAAGCCGAGGTATGTACCGCCGCTGATGCCCATGGCGATCAGCAAGTTCGAGTTGAATTCCGGCATGGTCAGCTCCTTCACGACAGACACCGCGAAAATGAATCCCAGGACGACAGTCCATGCAACGGCCTGGAAGCGGTGAAGGACGATGTTGCCATCGGAATCGCTGAGGATGTCTCGGAGCCATCGGAGCGCCAACGGGGTTGCCGCGCGTGCAGTTTGTGCGGCCGCAGAGAGCGCCGGTGCGGCTGGCCCTGGCGCGCCCTGCGCGGCCGCGCTGCCGACGTTGGTTTCGATCATAACCGCTCCAAGGCCCGTTGCGGCGCTTATGCCCATCAGTCCGAGCAATGTAGCCGTCAGGGTGTCGCGGTCGCCGGAGATCAGCCAGATGAGCACATAACCGATGAGGATCAGCAGGAACCACCAAGCCATCTGACATCGTCCAAGGCTATAGAGACCATTCGGTCCGTCGCACAGAAGGCAAAACCGCTTCGCGAGCCAGAAAAAGACGATAAGCATGGAGACAAGAACGATGAGCCCTAGCCAGGAGTCCCAAGTCATTCTCACCACGCCGAAATTGAAGTAGTTGTTGGCGCCGGCGGTGGCTTTGACCGCGGACGTTCCTGAGATGGCAACGCTCACTTTGATGATCCTGGGTTTGTCATGGTCAGAGGGGTTGCGAAGCAGCGAGGCCCAGAGCGTCTTGTTATCGGGATTGCGTTCGAGGTGATATTGCAGCTTCCCGTCTTCCGGATTCTTGACTTCTGGGCTGAGTGAGCTGTCTTTGCCGTTCAGATAGAGCGTGACCTCTTTCTGTTGTGTCGCCGCGAAGGTCAAGTACTTCTGGAGCTTGTCGTGATCGAACGTGATCACAATCGATTCGCCGAGGCTCACCAGCTTCGCGCTTCTCCGTTTCACCTCCGATGGTGTCGTCGCACCAGGCGGGTATTCCACGCCAGTGACCTCCAGGTCCGGCGTCGTGTCGGTAGCTACTTTCTGAGCCGTGGACTGGCTTGACTGCTCCTTTGCTGTAGTAGTCTGCTGTCCGGGGCTCGAGGCAGCAGCAGGTTGCCCCGGCTTTTCAGCAGGCGCCGTCTGCGCCATGGCGGCAAGTGCAGTGGAGAGAGCCAGACCGAGAGCGATAGCCAGATGGCGCATGAATCCTCCGTGTTGTCAGAGGATTTGAGGGACGCACCAGAGGAATTCCTCAGAACAGAGCCGCCGCCACTTTCCGCACGTCCTCGCTCAACGGCCGGTCCGCGGTGACGCTCGGCGAAAGCTCGCGCACGTGCAGGTAGTACGGCCGCAGCGAGGGCGCGATCTGCTCGGCGATGAGGTGCCGGTGCCGGACGGCGTCCGTGAATGCCACGGCCTCGGCGTCAGCTTCTTCCAGCGACATGGAGTGCTTCTCGGCGAGCGGCTGCATCTTCATGCCGATGCGCCACTCCAGGGCCTGGGCCACGGTGAGGAGCTCGATGGCCAGGACGCACTGGGCGTTGTGCAGGACGGTGCGCAGCTTCCGCGCCGCGGTCGTGGACATGGAGACGTGATCCTCGGCGTTGGCGCCGGTGGGGATGGAGTCGACGGAGGCGGGGTGGGCCAGGACTTTGTTCTCGCTGACCAGCGAGGCCGCCGTGTACTGCGCGATCATGAGGCCGGAGTTTACGCCGGCGCGGGTGGTGAGGTTCTGGGGGAGGCGGCGGTTGTGATTGCCGTCGAGGAGCATGGCCGTGCGGCGCTCGCTGATGTTTGCCAGCTCGGCCACGGCGATGGTGAGGAAGTCGGCGGCCAGGGCGATGGGCTGGCCGTGGAAGTTGCCGGCGGAGTAGGCCACGCGCTCGTCGCCGCGGTAGCCGTCCGGCCAGTTCTCGCGGAACTGCAGGTCCCACGGCTCCGACTCGCCGGGAAAGAAGAGCGGGTTGTCCGTGGTGGCGTTGAGCCCGCGCCCGGCCACGTGGTTCCCATAGCGGGTTGCCTCGCGCGAGGCCCCGTGGATGCGCTCGAGGGCGGGATTGAACACGGGCATGGGCACCGCGCCGGCGCGCTCGGCGAGGCGCGAGCCTTCCAGCAGGCTGCGCATCCGCGCCGCGCTGGCGATCTGTCCCGGGTGGCTCCGCGCCGCGTGGACTTTGGGATCGAGCGCTCGCGTGCAGCCGCAGATGGCTTCGAGGGTCAGGGCCGCCGCGGCATCCGCCGTTTCGACGAGCCGCTCGGCGTCATGGACGGCCAGGGCCAGCATCGTCGCCGAGAAGTTCACGCCGTTGATCAGCGCCAGCCCTTCCTTGTACGTCGGCTTGATCTCCTCGGCGTCGAGTCCGAGAAACCCGGGAAGCTCCGCCGCCTGATGGACGATGGACAATCCTGTCCGTCTCCCGCCGGCAGCGTCGTTGTCGGTGTCTTCACCGAGAACGTAGAACCGCCCCGCGCCGAGGAGCGTGGCGAAGAGGTGCGAGAGCGGGCAGAGATCGCCGCTGGCGCCGACCGAGCCGCGCAGGGGGACGAGGGGAACGACGCCGCGGTTGAGCATGGCCTCGACGACCCGCACCAGGACGGCCCGCACGCCGGAGTGGCCCGGCAGAAAGGCATTGAGCCGCGTGGCCAGCACGCCGCGGATGACGGCGGCGTCGTAGTAGTTGGTCAGGTCGTCCGGATTGCTGTTCTCGCCGACGCCGACAGAGTGGGAGAGGAGGAGGTTGCGCTGCAGGTCCTCCAGCTCGCCGGGAGCGATGGGCTTGTCCTTGAACTCGCCGAAACCGGTCGTCACGCCGTACTCGCTCGGCCCTTTCCGGCCGGCGGCATGCGCCTCGCGGTAATTGCGTACCACTTCCGCGATCTGCGCTTCGCCGCGCGCCACGCGCTCATCGGCGGCGGGGTCATGCGCCACGCGCGTGGAGGCATCACGCGCGATCTGCGCGAGTTGCTCGATGGTCAGGGAGCGGCCGTCGAGGGTGATGGTCGTCATTCGTTGTCCGTCATTCGTTGTCCGTTGTTCGTGATTATGTCTGCTCAGGGCCGCGTTCGCTCAAACGTCCACGAACAACGGAGAACGAACAACGAACAACGAACGACGCCCGTCACCCGTCGGTCAGCAGCTTCTGCACGGCCTTCACGAGCTCGGCGCGCGGGACGGTGAACTGACCGGGGCGTGCGGCAAGCCACTCGCGGCGGTCGCCGACGGCCTTGGTCTTCTCGCGGCCCACGGCCATGTCCTTGATGGTCACGATGCCTTCGTTCTTCTCGTTCGAGCCGTAGAGCAGCACGATGGGGATCTCGTACTGGTCGGCGTACTTGAGCTGCTTGCCCGGACCTTTGCTTGTGCCGAGGTAGAGCTCCGTGGGGATGCCGGCCCGGCGCAGCTCCCAGGTCATGGCGATGTAGTCTCCGGCCAGCGCGTCGTCCATCCGGGTCACCAGCGCCCGCGCGGTGGCCTTCTTCTTCTCGACGGCATTGAGGTGTGAGAGCGCGGCCAGGAGCCGGTCCACGCCGATGGACGCGCCGACGGCTGGAATGGGCTCGCCGAGGAAGCGCATGACCAGGTTGTCGTAGCGGCCGCCGCCGAAGACCGAGCCGAACTGCGGCGCATCGAGCAGGATGGCCTCGAAGACGGGGCCGGTGTAGTAGGCCAGGCCGCGGGCGATGGAAAGGTCGAGGGACACGCGGTCGTCGCCGTAGCCGAGGGCGTAGAGGTGGTTGGAGATGCGCCCGATGGCGTCGATGCGCTCCGGCGCGCCGTCCACGCCGGCGAAGAGGTCGCGCAGTTGGGTGAGCACGCTCTCGCGCGAGTCGGCCTTCACGTCGAGAAAGCGCTGGACGCGGTCGACCTGACCGGCATTCAGGCCAAGGCCGCGGATGGTGTCGCCCGACTCGTCCTTGTAGCCGTCCATCAGCTCGAGCTTCACCTTCTCGATGCCGACCTTGTCGAGCTTGTCGAGGACGCGGAAGACGTCCGTGCCCTGCCCCTCGTCGACGCCCGCGAACTTCAGGAGCAGGTTCAGGACGGCGCGGGAGGAGAAGCGGACCAGGTAGCGGCCGACGTTGAGCGCCGACAGCGTGTCGCACATGCCGGCCAGGATCTCGGTGTCGGCGATCTCCGACTCGGTGCCGACGGAGTCGAGGTCGAACTGGGTGAACTCGCGGAACCGCCCCTTGTCCGGCTTGTCCGCGCGCCAGACGGGCGAAACCTGGTAGCGGCGGAAGGGGCGGGGAAGGTCGCGGTACTGGGCGATGACGCGGGCCAGCGGGACGGTGAGGTCGAAGCGGAGTCCCAGCGCTTCGTTCTCCGGATTGGAGACGCGGAAGATGGACTGGCTGGCTTCCTCGCCCGCCGATCCGGAGAGGACGTCGAGGAATTCGATGGCCGGCGTGCTGAGGGGCACGAAGCCGTACAGCTCGTAGACGCCGCGGATGGTGTCGATCATCTGCTGGCGGGCCAGCATCTGATCGGGGAGAAGGTCACGAAGGCCGCGACTGACGCGCGGTTCGACGGTATTGGTCATTCGGCTGGGGGGCGCCGAATGTCGAGCGGTGAGTGATGAGTGTTGAATGGCGGAAGGCTCGAGCCCTGACCGCGTCATTCAGCATTCATCATTCACCATTCCTCATTCCGCGCAGCGCTTTTGGTACCGAGGGGCGGGCTCGAACCGCCGACCCCTAGATCCACAATCTAGTGCTCTAACCAACTGAGCTACCCCGGCACACTCGGGCGCGGATGATAACCCGAAACGTTTTCAGGCGCGAGTCAGAACGCGCGTCCGGCGATCTCTATTCTGCTGCTTCCAAGAAGCTCCCAGTGTCGATGCGGGTTTACGAGCCAAAAAGCATCACGCGGAGACGCAGAGGCGCGGAGAGTTGGGTTTCGCCTCCGCCTCCGCGTGATGCTTTTCTTCTCTCAGGTGCGGCGCCCGGCGCTGTTCTCAGGATCAGGGCGGCGGATTGGCATTCGTCCCTGGATACGGCGCCACTCCCGGCGTGCATCCGGTCGCCCCCATCGGACAGACGGGTGTGCCGCCGGCGGGACCGATGGTTGTTCCATGGGGTATGGCGGAGGAGCAGCCGTTGCCGAGTTGTGCGGCGTCGAATTGCACGGCGCGGCCGGGCGCCAGCATCCGGATGGTCACCCAGTTCTGGCTGGCGCGCGGTGCCGGGCCGCTGAAGCGGGGAATGTTCTGCGAGTCCAGATCGAGGTACATCCAGCCGCCCAGGTCTCCGCTGGGGGTGAGTCCGGGAAAGAGACTGCTCGAAGCCGGCGTGGAGGACACGGCCGGCAGCACACTGATGGGTGGGGGTGGAAGCTCGCCGATGACGGGAGGAGGAGGGGCGGCATCGCTGTTTTCGTGCTCGTCGAATCGGACCATGTCGACGATACCGATCGCGGAATTCACGGCGACGGCGCACGATGTGGATGGCCCAGTCGTCAGCCGTTCGCGCCAGATCTGATAGTCGGTGTTGAACCCGCTCGTCCCGCCTTGAATCCAGCGAGCGGCGAACGCGGAGGGCAGCGGTTGCCGCCGGTCGATGCTGCGCGGAAGCGTCTGCGGGGTCGTGGTCGTATAGCGGTCGTAGAACGTGAAGGGCAGGTTCGTACCGGGGGTCGAGCCTGCCTGTCCCCCCTCCGGAATGGCCCGGATGTGCACCATCGGATTGGCGGCCGCCCACGCGCCGGTGGCGAAGCCAGGGTCGACGGTCACGTAATCGCCGATGAGCACATTGTCGAAGAGGATGTCGCCGGCGAAATACGCCGGCCCCGGAAAGCCGGTCGTGCAGGTGGCGACGACGTCGACGGTCGCGTATCCGATCGCATTGGCATGCGTGCCTCCGAGCTTTCCCAGACATTCCGGGCCGAGGAAAGCCCTGTGGGTGCCGGTGGTGAAGATTCGGCCGAGGTCCGCGAGCATGGCCGGCGTGAGGGCGACGGGCATCTCGGCACAGGAGGCCAGGGCGCTGTCCGCCGCGTCGGCCGGGGTCCAGGGGTTGGTGTTGCGCCGCCCGGGCGCGAG
>CAZYTO010000162.1:0-13058 GCA_964650405.1 uncultured Thermoanaerobaculia bacterium
GAGGGGTGGGTGGCGCTACCTGCTACGTGGAGCTGCCGGCGTACGGCACGCGTGACTGCCGTGGCACAGCCGACGCTGATCTACGACTGCTGCGGCTTGCCCCACGCGCTCTCTCGCATGCGCGACGACGCTCCGGGCCATCCCGTTCTGGCCCGCAAGAGCGCGCAGCTCCTGCGCCTCCCTCTCGAGGAGCGACGCGGCTGGGACCACGGCGTCTGGACACCGTTGCTCCACCTTCTGCCCGAGGCGAAGACGCCCATCGTCGAGATCTCGCTGCCCTCGCCCGTCACGCCGCGCGATCTCCTGGCCATGGGCGCCCGACTGGCCCCGCTCCGCGATGACGGCGTGGCCGTCATCGGCAGTGGCGTCATCGTCCACAACCTCGGCCTGGCCCGGCTCGACGACCGCAATGCACCGGCCGATGCGTGGGCCCAATCGTTCGACGACTGGGCCGCCGCCTGCCTGGTCTCCCGCGACTTCGAGGCGCTCGCCGCGTACGCACAACGCCCCGAGGCCCGGCGGGCCGTCCCGACACCCGAGCACTTCGAGCCGCTCTGCGTCGTCTGCGGTGCCTCGCGCGACGACGACTCGTACCTCGAGATCTCGCAAGGCATGGAGTACGGGAACCTGTCGATGCGGAGCGTGGCGTTCGTGTGAATTCGCTTAATCGCTTATTCGCTGATCGCTGATTCGCTGAGTACAGCTCCCCGAACGTTCGAATCCGGTGCGGGGTTGTCGGTTCTCAGTTCTCGGTTGTCAGGGGCTTTGGTAACCGACAACTGACAACCGACAAGCGACAACCCAAACGGACAAGTTGTCAGTTACTAACCCTGACAAGCGTTCCACTTCTCTGTTCGCACGGTACGGCGCGAAAACAGTTGCTGATGGTGACCGGCCGATGGCAACCAGTGGCGAGATTCCCGGCGCCGTGGCAAGACAAACGCAACGAGTGCGAAATCTGGTGGCGTGAATGTGAAAATATTCGCGGTTTTTGCAGATTCCGTGGCACGTGCGAGAAAAGAACTCGTACTTTTGCGAAGTTTCGAGCAATCGGTGTGAGATTCGGAGCCGTTTTGGCAGTTTTTTTCCCACCGTTACGAGAAAATTTCTCATCGATGTGAAAAAAAGTGCTGCCGTGGCAAGAAAAATGGGACTGATGCCAAAAAACTTCGCACGATTTGCTCGAAACTTCGTAACGGTTGCCCCAAATCTCGTACGAGTGCCAGAAAAAATCGTACCCGTATCAGAAAATCTCGTACGCGTGCGAGAAAAAGTGCTGCGCGTGTGAAAAAAAGTGTCAACGATGGCACTTTTATGGTCATGCATAGCACCGGGCGGTGGCGCGCGCAGTCCAAGAACTGGACGCCGCGTGACGGATCAGTTACGGCTGACGCCTAAGCACGCTCCCCGAAAGTTCGAATCCGGTGCGGTTGTCGGTTCTTTAGTGATCGGCCGCCGGTGCGTGACTTGACTCGCTGCCTCGGATGCGCGATGGTTTCGCGGCCCGGGTGGGAGGCGTGATTGTTCGACGATGTCCGCATGACACCGGGCCGGCGTGGTCTCGCCTACGGGCGTGCCGTTCTCCTGGCGCTCTCTCTCGGCGGCGCGGTTGCCGCGGCCCCCGCCGCCTTCGCCGCATCCACGGCGACGGCCGACCTGCGCGGCGTCTACGTCTTCACCAACGACGTCTCGCAGATCTCGCACAGCACCGCCACCGCCCTGCAAACCTCCCTCGGCCTTCCCGGCATGGACGGGATCGTGGTGGTGATCGGCTGGAACGCGATCGAGCCGTCGATGGGGCAGTTCGACTGGTCGCTGCTCGATCCCTGGATGAGCCTCGCAGTCACGGCGGGCAAGAAGATCGATCTGGCCATCCTGGCCGGCAACTCCATCCCCTCCTGGCTCTACCTCTCGCCCCCCAACGGCCCCGGCGCGCATCAACTGACCTTCACCATCTCGCCGCACGGCGGTGCCACCGGCCAATGCCAGTCCACGATCCTGCCGCCGCCGTGGGATGCGGCATTCCTGGCCCGGTGGGATGCCATGCTCGCCGCCCTGAGCGCGCACCTGAAGGCGGCCGGCACCTACAACGCCGTCACGCTGGTGAAGCTCACCGGCGTCAACCGCACCACCGAGGAGTTCCGCCTGCCGTCGGAATCGGCGCAGAGCACCGGCCTGGCCTGCGTCAGCGATGCCCCGACGTTCTGGCAACAAGCCGGATACCGTCCGTCGCTCCTTCTGAATGCCTGGGACCAGATCACCGGCTCGTTCCTGAAGACCTTCCCCGACAAGTCGTTCAGCGTGGCCATCATCCCCACCAACGCCTTTCCGCCGATCAACGAGAGCGGAGCGATCGTGAAGAACAATCCTCCCGACCAGAACACGCCGCTGCTCACACAATCGAGCCAGAAGTTCCCCGGCCGTCTGGTCGTGCAGTTCGACTTCCTCATGCCCGGCGAAGCCGCCTCGCCCGCGGTCATCCAGGCAGCGCAGACGCTCGGAGCCCTGGCCGCGTTCCAGACCAACGAATACCTCGGCCAGAGCGGCCAGGGCGCCGCCTGCTCCGAGCCGGTAACGAGCCCCACTCCCTGCACGCTCTCCACCTACCTCGCGCTGCTGCAGACCGGCATCTATCCGCTCGGCCAGAGCAACCCCCTCCGCGCCCAGTACATCGAAGTCTTCCACGCCAACGCCACTGCCTTCCCCGGCGACATCCTCCAGGCCCACGACGAACTGGTCCCGACATCGCGACGGCACGCGGTCAAGCATTGAGAGGCTGAGTGCCGAGTGCTGACCAACTCGCAGCGAATAAGCGATTAGGCGACTAAGCGATTAAGCGACTCAATCCTCCAACGTCGGCATCGTCGCCAGCACTTCGCTCGCGCGCGGGCGCGTGTTCACGGCTTCGTCCTTCCGGATGCGGCCGTCGCGGAAGACGATGACGCGCTTGGCGAACTGGGCGATGTCGTGCTCGTGGGTGACGAGGACGATGGTGAGGCCCTGTTCGTTGAGGTTCTGGAAGATCTCCATGATCTCCACGGACGTGCGGCTGTCGAGATTGCCGGTCGGCTCGTCGGCCAGAAGGATGGAGGGGCGGTTGACGAGGGCGCGGGCGATGGCGATGCGCTGCTGCTGGCCGCCGGAGAGCTGCGACGGAAAGTGGCGCCAGCGCTCGGCCAGGCCGACCATGGCCAGCGACTGGCGGGCGCGCTGCTCGCGCTCCGCTTTCGTGATTGGCGTGTAGAGCGTCGGCAACTGCACGTTCTCCAGCGCCGTGGTGCGGGGCAGGAGGTTGAAGCCCTGGAAGACGAAGCCGAGCTTGCGGTTGCGGATGGCGGCGAGCTGGCGCTTGTCGAGCGAGGAGACGTCCGTGTCCTCCAGCAGGTAGCGACCCGAGCTCGGCTTGTCGAGGCAGCCGAGGATGTTCATGAAGGTGGACTTGCCGCTGCCGCTGGCGCCCATGATGGCCACGAAGCCGCCTTCTTCGACCGACACGTTGATCCCGCGGAGGGCATGAAGGCGCGTCTCGCCCAGCTCGTAGTACTTGTGAACGTCCTCGACGCGCAGCACCGTCAACGCCGGATCCCCTGCGCGCCGGGCGGCAGCGACTTCGACGTCACGGCTGTCGTCACCACTTCATCTTTGGCACCGAGGGCGCCGACGAGCACCGAGCGGACCTCGGTGTAGGTGTGATCGGTGATGCCGAGAGCCACTTCCACCGGCTCGATCTCGCCGTCGGGGCGGAGCTTCCAGACCACGGCGTTCTCCACGGGCGCGCCCTTGCGGGGCGGCGCATCGGTTCCTCCCATGTCGTGCCCGGCCACGTCGATGCCAGCCTTGGCGTAGCGGGCGCGGACCGCTTCGAGCTCGAGGGGCGGCTTGAACCGCAGCGCCGCATTCGGCAGCTTGATCACGTTCTCCACCGTGGCCACCGGAATGGTCACGTAGGCGGTCATGCCGGGAAAGAGCTTCAGCTCGGGATTGGCGAACGCGATGATGGCGTCGTACGTCACGACGTTCTGCACGGTGGTCGGGTTCATCCGGATCTGCGTGACCGTGCCGTTGAACGTCTCCTTCGGAAAGGCGTCCACCTTGAACGTCACTTGCTGGCCGGAACGGATGCGGCCGACGTCCGACTCGTCGACCTTGGCGTAGACGAGCATCCTGGCCAGGTCCTGGGCGATGGTGAAGATCGTCGGCGCCTGCAGCGAGGCGGCCACGGTCTGCCCGACGTCGACGTTGCGGGCCACGACCGTTCCGTCGATGGGCGACTTGATGATGGTGTAGTTCAGGTTCGTCCGTGCCACTTCGACGGCCGCTGCCTTCTGCTGCACCTGCGCGTTGGCCTGGGCCACGCTGGCCTTCGCGGCGTCCACGGCAGCCTTCGCCGACTCGTAACTGGCCTGGGCCTGGTCGAGCGACTGCTGCGTGCCGATGTTCCGCTCGGTGAGGTTCTTGGCCCGCGCGTAGTCGGCCTTGGCCTGCACGAGCCCGGCCTGGGCCTTGTCGAGATTGGCCGTGGCGGCTACGACGTTCGCCCGCGCGTTGGCCAGGTCAGCGCTCTGCTGCAGCAGCGCTCCCTGGAAGAGCTGCGGATCGATGAGGGCGATGACGTCACCCTTGTGGACGTGCGAATTGAAGTCGGCGTTGAGCTTTGCGATCGTCCCCGAGACTTGCGAGCCGACCTGCACGTTCACGACGGCGTTCACCACGCCCGTGGAGTCGACCGCATCGCGGATGTCGCCGCGCTGAATGGCGGAAGCGAGGTACTGGACGTGATCGCCGCGGCGCAGCAACGTCGCCGCGGTCAGGGCGATCAGCGCGCCGGCGCCGATGAGAAGCAGGATCAGGTTACGGCGGGAACGGAACATCTCACTCATAACGAAGGGCCTCGATGGGATCCATCAGCGCGGCTTTGCGCGCCGGGTAGTAGCCGAAGAAGACGCCGACGGCGATGGAGAACAGTGCGGCCAGCACCACCGCCTCAGTGGAAATGGACATGGGCCAGCTCAGGGCCTTGCCGACGAAGACACAGGACACGATGCCGAGAAGCACGCCGGCCGCGCCGCCGACGAGGCTCAGCATCACCGACTCGGCCAGGAACTGCACCTGGATGGCTTCCTCCGTGGCGCCGACGGAGATGCGCACGCCGATCTCGCGCGTCCGCTCGGTCACCGACACGAGCATCACGTTCATGATCCCGATGCCGCCCACGATGAGGGAGATGGAGGCGATGGCCACGAGCAGCAGGGTCAGCGTACGGCTGGCCTCGAGCTGGGCCTGGATGATGTCCTCCGGATTGCGGATGTTGAAGTCGTCGCCTTCTTCGGCCCGGAGGTGATGGCGGTCGCGGAGGAGCGCCTTCGTCTGCTGCCCGGCCAGCTTTACCACATCCTGCGACACGGCCGAGCAGAGGATGTCGTCCAGCCAGGTGACGCCCATCAGTTTCTTCTGGGCCGTGGTGTACGGGAGGAGGATGGTGTCGTCCTGGTCCTGGCCGGAGACGGAGAGGCCTTTCGGCTTGAGCGTTGCCACGACCTTGCAGGGCATGGTCTTCACCCGGATGACCTTCCCCACCGCCTCCTCGGCGCCGAAGAGCTGGTCGCGCACGGTCTTGCCGATGACGCAGACGGCGGCGGCGCGGTCGACGTCGTCCTGGGTGAAGGGCGCTCCCTCGTCGATCGTCCAGCGCTTGATGTCGATGTACTCCGGCGAGACGCCGCGAAATCCCGTGTACCAGTTCTGGTTGCCGTAGACGACCTGGGTCGAGGCATCGACGTTGGGCGAGACGCTCTTGATGAGGGGGATCTGGTTGCGGATGGCCAGGGCGTCGCCGAGGGTGAGGGTCTTGGTGCCGCGCGGCCCGGTGCGAACACCGTTCACGGCCCGCCCGCCGGCCTCGATCCAGACGAAGTTGTCGCCGAGGTTGTTGAGCTGCTGCTCGACGCGCGCCTGCCCGGCCTTGCCGATGGCCACGACGCAAATCACGGCGGCGATCCCGATGGTAATCCCCAGCACGGTGAGGAGGCTGCGCATCTTGTTGCGCAGCAGCGCGAACAGCGACGACGTCAGGAGGGCCAGGTAGTTCATTCGAACGGGCAGCGACTCAAACGTTGAGATGTGCTAACTCGGGATGTGGCACTCGGCGATGGACGGCGACAGCCGCAGGCCGGAACACAGCGAGTTTCACACGTGCCAGCTAAATACGGAATGAACCCCGCCGACGGACTGAGTCAGTCTCTCATTTCGAATGGGGATCGTCGGGCGCATCCTTCGCGTCGTTCGTCGAAGCCGAAGTGGCACTGCGCTCCGATAGAACCTTCTCCGCGATGCGTGACAATTCCCGCTCGACGCGTCGCACGTCTGCGGAGACGTCGCCGACCTGCTTGCTCAATTCGATCAGTACTTTCTCGACCGTCGTATGAACGACCTCACCGACGACTCGGTCGATATGAGCGGACAACGCGTTGAAAAGCTGTCGTTGGAGCTCGTCTGCGTTAGCGATTCCTGATGCGGCGGGAGGAGAGTAAGCCTGCAAGACTCTCGCGACATATTCGGCAGCGGCAGCGGCGTCTTCGACGATGAAATCAACTCCTTCACCATATCCGCCGTCAGGCGCCGCCACTCCATACCCTGTGCCCGGCCTCCATTCGACGGAGGCGACGCGGCCATAGCGCTGGACGTCGATCCACCAATTCCCGGAGGAAGACGCTGGCCGATCGATCGTGAACGTCACGTCCACCATTCTCCGCCGCACCTGTGCTTCGAGCTCCTGAACAGCTGCTAGGGTTTCCATACGTGCTTCCCGTCTGCTCCGGCCTTGCGAAAGAGAACGCGGTCGGCAAGGTCTCTGATTCGATGGCACCGTTGGTCCTGACGAATGTGTTGTGCGCGCGGCTGCGATATCTGGCGATGTCCGAGTGTCCAGGGACTTCGCGCCGGCTGTCGGGCTGAGGCGGATACATCCGGCCGTCGGTCATCCAGCGGGACGGATCGGCCGGTACATCAGTGAGCTCATCCTCTACTGCATTCAGCGTGGAGGCGATCAAGTCCAGAGCGGCATCACTCGAAGCTACTGGCGCCGCATGGGCCATTCGACGAAGGAACTCTTCGAGCCGCTCATGCTTCGGTACCTGCAAGCACAGATAGCATACGGCATGTTTCCAGGGCTCGCGGACTGGCTCCGGACCATGCGCGGGCTGGAGCAGTTCAATCTCCGTTCATGTAAGACGCGAGAGACTACGATGCAGCGATGCGCGTTCTCGTCGTCGAAGACGATCCCGACATGGCCCGCTTCATCACACGCGGCCTCGGCGAGCAGGCTTATGCCGTCGATCACGTCTCCTCCGGCGACCCAGCCCTGGAGCGCGCCGCGACCACTGCCTACGACGCCATCATCCTGGACGTCATGATCCCCCCTCCCGACGGCCTCGAAGTCTGCCGGCGGCTGCGGCGCGACGGCGTCACCACTCCCATCCTCATGCTCACGGCGCGTGATGCCGTGCACAACCGCGTGGAAGGTCTCGACGCCGGCGCCGACGACTACCTGGTCAAGCCCTTCGAGTTCGCCGAGCTGCTGGCACGCCTGCGCGCCCTCCTCCGCCGCCGCGGCGCGCCGCAGCAACCGGTGATCGAGGTGGCCGACCTCCGCATCGACACCCGCTCGCACCGCGTCACGCGCGGCGGCGGCGAGCTGGTCCTGACCACGAAGGAGTACGCCCTCCTCGAATACCTGGCCGTCAATGCCGGGCGGGTCATGGGCCGGGAGGAGATCGCCGAGCACGTCTGGAACGAAGAGTTCGATCCCTTCTCCAACCTCATCGAGGTCTACATCGGCCGCCTGCGCCGGATCCTCGACCGCGACGGCGCACCGAAACTGATCCACACCATCCGCGGCGCCGGCTACATACTCGAAGCCCGATGACGCCGCACTCTATCCGCGCCCGCATCACGGCCTGGTATGCCGCCATCCTGGCCGTCGCGCTCGTGGCCGCGGGCGCGATCACCTACGCCGTGGCGCGGCGCGAGATCCAGCACGCTACCGACGCCGGGATCGCGGACATGACCCGCAACCTCGCGGCGGCGCTCAACGACGAGGCCGCCGAGCGCCACGGCGTGCTCCGGCCCCGCGCGGCGCTGGAGATTCTCGCGGAGTTCCGCGACAACGCCCGGGCCATCGTGCTGCTGGCCGCGGACGGCAGCACGTTCACCGTCGGCGACACGCCGATGGCGCGCCGTCTCGACCTCACCCTGCTGCGGCAGCGCGCGATTGCGCACACGTTCGGCTTCTCAACGATTGACGGCGGCGGCGACGGCGGCACCGCCGGCAGAGGCGCCGAGGCCCGGCTGTTCCTCACGCCGGCCCGCATCGGCAACGGTTCGTTCGTCATCGCCGTCGCGCAGTCGCTCGCGGAGCAGCACGAGACGCTCGGCAGCCTGAAGATGGCCATGCTGATCACGGCGCCGCTGGCGCTGCTCGCGGCCTCCCTCGGCGGATACGTCCTGGCGCGCAAGAGCCTCGCGCCGGTGGTGCGGATGAGCGACAAGGCCCGCGCCATCGGCGCCACAAATCTCTCCGAGCGCATCGAGGTGGTCAATGCCCGCGACGAGCTGGGCGAGCTGGCCGCGACGCTCAACGACCTCCTGGGCCGCCTCGAGGAGTCCTTCACCGCGCAGCAGCGCTTCATGGCCGACGCCTCGCATGAGCTGCGGTCGCCCGTGACCATCCTGCAGGGAGAGCTCGACGTGACGCTCTCCCGCGACGATCGCGACGCAGCCGACTACCGGGAAAGCCTCGAGGTCATGCGCCGCTCCGTCCGTCGTCTGACCCGCATCGTGCGCGACCTCTTCCTTCTCGCCCGCAGCGACGCCGGCGAAGTCCCGCTCAAGCACGAGACCTTGTACCTCGGCGAGGTTGCCAGCCAGACCGCCCGCGCCTACCGCACCGTCGCCGCGGAAAAGGGCGTGACCCTGGCCGCCGAGTGCGACGAGGACCTCATCGTCGGCGGCGACGAGGACTTGCTGCAGCGCATGATCGGCAATCTGATCGAGAACGCCATCCGCTACGCGCCCAAAGGGACCGGCGTCCGCATCCGTTGCACCGCTGCCGGCGGGACGGCCCGGCTCGAAGTCCGTGACCACGGACCAGGCGTTCCGTCCGGAATGCACGAACAGATCTTCGAGCGTTTCTTCCGCGCCGACCCGACCCGCGGCGCCGCCTCCGGCAGCGGCGCCGGCCTGGGCCTCCCCATCGCCCGCTGGATCGCCGCGGCCCATGGCGGCAGGCTGTGGCTGGAGAGCTCGAGCGACGAAGGGAGCGTGTTCGTGGCGACGTTGCCGCTCGTCACCACGACGCACCGATAGCAACTGCCAAATCGGGTTGTCGCCCGTCCATGACATCCGGGTGTCTTGCCGTGTCGCGCGAGTGGCCGGCCGTGACACTCGGACGTTTGCCCGTGACACCCGGGTATTCGTCCGTGACACCCCGGTGTTTGCCCGTGACACCGGGGCGTTTGCCCGTGACACCCGGGTGTTTGCTCGTGACACCCGGGCGTTTGCCCGTGACACCCGGGCGTTTGCCCGTGACACCCGGATGTTTGCCCGTGACACACCCGGGTGTCACGGCCTTTCACTTCATGAAAGAATGCTGTAATCGGCCACATTCACCGCCCGTTTAGGCGTACCGCACTAGGCTGCGCCCACTATGAAGACGCTGCTTTCACGCTCCTTCGCCGCAATCTGCCTCTTTGCGCTGGCCGCCGCCCTCCTCGGCGCCGCGGACAAGTACACCACGCACAACCTCCCCCTGCCCGGCGCGCCGCCTGACGGCGTGGGGATGGATTACGTCGCCACCGATCACGCCTCCGGCTCCATATGGGTTCCGGCCGGCAACACCGGAGCGGTCGACGTCGTCGATCCCGCGACGGACAAGATCCGTCAGGTGAACGGCTTCCCCACGAAGGAAGTGACCGTCCGCGACCGGAAGCGGGTCATCGGACCGAGCTCCGTGACCTTCGGCGACGGCACCGTCTACATCGGCAACCGCGGCGACTCCAGCGTCTGCGCCGTCGATCCCAAGACCCTCACCCGCGGCAAGTGCGAAGTGCTGGCCTCGATGCCGGACGGCCTCGCCTACGTCGCCGCCACGAAGGAAGTGTGGGTCACCACACCGCGCGACAAGACCATCCACATCCTCGACGCCGCCACGCTGAAAGACAAGGCCACGCTGACGTTTGACGGAGACCCCGAGGGCTTCGCCGTCGACGGAAAGCGCAACCGCTTCTACACGAACCTCGAAGACAAGGACAAGACGCTGGCCATCGACCTCACCTCGCACAAGACCGTGGCCACATGGAATCCGGCCTGTGGCGAGGGCGGCCCCCACGGACTGCGCATCGACGAAGGCAACGGACACCTGTTCGTGGCCTGTAGCGCGAAGCTGGAAGTGCTCGACGCGGCGCATGACGGCGCGGTGCTCTCGTCGATCGACACCGGGAACGGCGTCGACGACTTCGACTGGGTCTCTTCGTCGCGCCTGCTGTATGTCGGCGCCAGCCGCGACGGCAAGTTGACGATCGCCCATGACGACAACGCCGGCAAGCTGACCCTCGTGGCCAGCGTCCCTACCGCCACCGGCGCGCGCAACCCGGCCGTGGCCAAGAACGGCAACGTCTATCTGCCGCACAGCTCCGGTGGAGACCTGATCGTGGCCGTGCCGGCACACTGAAGAAGCAAGGCTGGAAGGCTGAAAGGCTGAAAGGAACCAGGGCAGTTGCCCTGCGCCTTTCAGCCTTTTCTTCTTTCAGCCTTCAGCCTTGACCTCAGTGCTTGGCGGGCTTCTCTTTCGCTTCCTGCTTCGCTTCGGCCGCTTCCTTCGCGGCGTTCTCGTGCTGGACGGCCACGACCTTCCCGGTCACAGCGTCGACGTTCACTTCCGTGATCGCGCTCTTCGACGTGGCGATGTCGAACGAGTAGATGAGCTTTCCGTGCTCGGTCTCCAGCTCCTCGCTCTTCTCCTTTCCCGGTGCCTTCTTCAGCGCAGTGGCCCGCGCCTGTTCCATCGTGATCTTCGGTTTCACGGCCGTCGTTCCCGCGAAGGCGCTGAGGCTCAACGCGGAGGCCGCCACGAATGCTGCGAGATGTTTCCTGTGCATGGTGTTGGATCTCCTTTTGTTGTGACGTCGCATGGATCAACGTCACGCCGTCTACGGTTCATTGCGTAAACCGGAGGTGAATCGGGCAGAGCTGGAGAGCGAAGCCTCGAAGGGCGAAGGTTTGAAGGGCGAAGGGCGAAGGAACCGACGAACAAGCGTGTTGGGCGGCTTCGCCTCATCCTTCGCCCTTCGAGAAAAAGTCGACCGGGCGCTCACCGGCCGGAAGCGCCCGATCTGGTCCAATAAGGTGAGGGAGAGCTGCGGAGAGAGCCGGTTGCAGTGCATGTCGCACACCACGTCCGGTGCCGACAGCGTTTGCAGGACTCCCATTATCCTCGCCTCGGCCCGGCGCGCAAGGGTTCCTCCCAAGTGCCCCCGAAGCTGCCGCCGGACGGGGTTGCGAAAAGGCACGGCCGGTGAGCGTACCTTGCGGCTGGATGCCGGCCCTCCAGCGGCCTGGAGGCGGCGCTGCGGTTTCTTTATATGATCCGCCTCCGGAGGATGCACCGATGAAGAAATTGGTTCTGGCTACCCTGCTCGCCGCCGCTCTCTCCACCTCGCTCCAGGCCGCGGTCAAGACGTATCAGGTCACGGGTCCCGTGCTGGAGATCCGCGCCGATGCGATCGTCGTCCAGAAAGGGAGCGAGAAGTGGGAGATCGCCAAGGACGGCACCACGAAGATCACCGGCGACGTGAAGGTCGGCTCGAAGGTAACCATCGAGTACCGGATGACGGCGACGACCATCACCGCCAAGGCCGAGGCCGCGCCGGCGAAGAAGAAGAAGTAGCGCGCGGCAATCGCTCCGATCGGCTCCCGCGGAGGGCGCGGAGAAGCTCAACCTCTGCCTCTCCGCGTGACGGCCGTCGTCGATCGTTTCAACCTTCACGTTCAGCATTCGCGAAGCGGGCTCGGGATCGCGGCGCCGTTGCCACAGGGGACAGACAGGATTGTCTGTCCTCCATGGCGCGGGACCGGTACTGTAATGCCGCGTGCCGGACCTCTCCGTCGTCATCCCGTCGTACAACACCGCGTCGATGACGCTGGGGTGCTGCAAGGCCGTGCTCGCGGCGAGACCCGAGGCGGCGTCGATGGAGGTGATCGTCGCTGACGACGGGTCGGGTGACGGTACCGGTGAGCTTCTGGCCCGCGAGGCCCCGGAAGTGCGCGTCGTGCGGCTCGACCGGAACAGCGGCTTCGCCAGGGCGGCGAATGCAGGCATTGCCGCGGCCGAGAGCAGCATCGTCCTCCTGCTCAACAGCGACGCGATGGTCGACACCGATGCACTGAAGGCACTGCTCGCGGCGTTCGCGAACGATCCGCGGCTCGGGGTCGCCAGCGCGCAACTCCTGAACCGTGACGGCACACCGCAGTGGAGCGGTGGCCGGACGCCGACTCTGCCGTGGATCATCGCCGTGGTCGGCGCGGGGCCAATGGCCCGGATGCTTCGACGCCGACGCGACGCCGCACAGCGGCGCGAGGTCGACTGGGTGAGCGGCGCGGCCATGGCATTTCGCACCGAGGTGTGGCGAACGGCTGGTCCGCTCGTTGAGGAGTATCTCTTCTACTGCCAGGACATCGATTTCTGCCTGCGCGCCCGCGGCGCCGGATGGAACATTCGCATCATCGAGGAAGCGCGGGTGACACACGGACTGGGACGCACGATCGCCGCCGAGGGCTCGTTGCCGCAGGCCCCCGACCGGCTGTGGCCCGACCTCGTCACGTGGGGCGCCCGGTACTACGGACGAGGCTGGGCGTTACGTGCCCGCGTCATGCTCGTGCCCCTGGCCGCGGCGCGAGTCGTGTGGCGATTGCTGCTGCGACCGGGGCGGATCGATGCGACGACGCGAGCGATGGTGCGGGCGGTGCGGCGGCTGTGCTGAAATGAGGATGCAAATGAGGAACAG
>CAZYTO010000163.1:0-13012 GCA_964650405.1 uncultured Thermoanaerobaculia bacterium
AAGCAAGATTCACCACAGAGGCAGTGAGACAGTGAGAAGACAGGAAGGCTCTTCAATTTCCTCTCACTGTCACACGTCCTCTGTGGTGAATCATCCTAGCTTACCTGACTCCTTCCGCCGTTGTTGTTTTGTACCCGTAGTTCGGGAAGCCGTTTGTGTAGTCCTGACTCGTCCAGGTATAAGGCAGCGCGGTACCGGGGCTGCAAACCGCGATGTTCGTAATGTTCTGCGCTGCGAGCGCCGTTCCATCCAGGAAGATCGTCACGTTGGGCACCCCTTGGAAGCTGAGGGTCTGGTCGCTGCCGGTCCTCCAGGTGAAGGCCACGGAGCGGAGCTTCGAGACCGGCGGCAGTGGATCGTTGAACGTGCCGAGGTCGTACGTAAAAGGCGTCGGGCACGTCGAACCGAAGCACCCCCCGCCTGAGCAATAGCCGGTATCGGAGAACCAGCGAGGATCGAACGTGTACGTCTTCGTAGTAGTTTGCTGTGCAGTGGCGGCAAGGCACGCAAAGGTGACGCAAATGACGAAGAGCAAACGAGTCAGCTCGGCTGGACAGCTCCTCGGCCGCTGTGGCGCGGGGCGGATAGCCTCCGGATCAGCGGCACACATGGCGTTGGCAGTATGAAGGGAAAACATCGGCGATTGGTTCCTTTCCGTTAATCAGTCACTCGTTCGTTTCATGATGTCGTTGATTTGTTCCCACATGGCATGTAGCGGGTCGCGAAACGCCCTCAAATCCCCAGCATCGTCAGCGGCTGTGATGAACTCGGCGTCGTCGAGAGCGATCAGGGCGTCTGCGAGTTTGTCCGCGAGGCGTTCCCGCGGAGGGACGAATGCCAGCTCCAAGTCAGTGCGGAAGCGGAACGCGACGGGTTCGGTGGCTCGCATAAGGGTGTCAGGACGGATGCTGGCAAGATAGCCAGTGCCGTCAGGTTTTGGTAGTAGTATTTCGTTGCTTCTCTCGGTATTGCGCCGGCGTGCATCCGAAACGTCGCTTGAAGAGGCGGAAGAACGTCGTGCGGTGCCCGAAGCCAGCTTCCGCGGCTACTTCGCCGACGGGCAACGGCCCCTCGCGAAGAAGCTTCGCGGCGTAGAGCAGTTGCTCTTCCCGGAGCACGCGGCCGAGTGGTCTGCCGAAGATTTCAAGGCAGAGGCGGCTCAGAGTGGGCCGGTTGCGCCCCGCCAGATCGGCCAGCTCCGACACGCGTGGAGCGGTTCGGGCGGCGTAGCAGTCTTTGAGATAGACCTGGATCAGTCGTTGAAAGTGCTGCCGATCGAGCTTACGGGAGCGCTTCTTCTGATGCGGTTTGCGCTTGGTCACGTCTGAGGTGTGACCGACAGACCCCTACCTACACCCCAGCTAAGGGCAAGGTACCAACCAAATTCGGAATGGTGGGTGCGAAACGCACCCACCTAGCACTCACCTAGCACTCAACAGGTTCTCAGCCAGGCGGAAATGAAAGACCGTCGAGTGCCCAGAGTAGGATCTCCTCGATCACCGAGCGCACGGCCCGATGGCTGCGTGGCGTTTCACGATCCTGCGCGGCAACTGTTCCAGCAGCGAATGAGCACACAACTAACAGCGCGGCAGTCATTCGCCGACAACGCCTCGATACACTTCGCATAGACCCTCCTAAGTCTGCCCACTTCAGGCAGTTCGACGACAGGGAGGGCGCCCTCTCGCATCAGGGGTACCCGTGGCGGGCCTGTTCTTTGGGGGTGCCGCGAGATTAGTCGGGCGGAGAGAGGAAGAGGGCCTCGGGCTCGTCCTTGAGCCGATGAAGGAACCGTCGTACGTGGCCGATGTGTTTCGGAGTGATCCGGTCACGGCGGGCGGCGTCTTCGAGGAACGCGGCCGCTGTCAGAGCGCCCGTGAGCATTCGCGCTTCGCGGAAGAAGGCGAAGACTTCGACGCAGAGCCGGCGAACGGCGGCGGTGTCTCCAAGCATGAGCTTCGCCTCAGCGAGGTCGAGCTTGATGAGCGCTACGTCGCCGTCCATGCCGAGAACGGCACAGTCGATATTAACCTCGGAGAGCTGGCGGTCTGCGGTGGTGAAGTCTCCGCTTCCAAGAGCAACGGCAGCTATGCGCCAGCGGACGCGGACTACTTCGGTCTGCTGCTTCAGCTCCGTGAAGAGTTGCAGAGCGATCAAGAGATACCTGAGTGCGTTCGCCCAGTCGGCCCGTTCGAGAAATGCGTTCCCGATGTTGTTGACCGCGCTCGCTTCGAGGCGCTGGTCGCACATCATCTGGGCCGCCGCCTGTACGCTCGTGAAGCGGTCGAGCGCCTCGTTGATGCGGCCTGTTTTCAAGAGAATCCCACCTTCCAGATTGCGCGCGAAGATGAATCCCTCAAGGTCGCCTGAGCCATCGCTCAGCCGGCTTGCCTCCTGCGCGTAAGCGAGCGCCCTGTCGTAGTCCTGCCGCTGATGGCAGAGTAGTCCTCGAATGTAGGCGATGCGGCCTAGTTGCCGCGTGGAAACACTGACTCTCCGGTACGCCTCCTCGGCACGGTCTGCCGCCTTGAAGCCGTCGTCAAACCTCCCAAGGAAGCGATTGGCGTTCGCCACCGCTTTCCAGGCAGTCCCCCGCAATTCGTTTACAGCGTCGGCCGGGTAGTAGTCGTCAGGCAGCGCGTCCGCGATCCGCCTGGCTACTTCAGCGAGGTTCAGGGCGTGGAGCGGTTCTTTTGCACCTGCTTCGTGTGCGGCCTGCGCTAACAGCCGCACGGCACCGCCCGTACGATACCGCCTGATGATGGCGGGTCCGGTCGCGCCGAAACGGTAGGGGGAATCGACGAGCTTTCGCAGGAAACGTTCGGCCTCCCGGTCCTCGTCGGCGATGAATGCGGCGAATGAGCGTAACGACGCGCGCCGGGTGGCGGTCTGCAACTCATCGGCTATCCACCACGTTTCCGGGTCCGGCAAGGCTTCCGCGAAGTCCCGCGCAACGTCAACGACACCGCGGCAGAACGAACAATCGCCGAGATGCAGTTCGACTTTCAGGCGCGTGTCTTCGTCGAGCGATTCCGGTTGTTCCGCGAATTGGGCGAGCACCTTGTCGTCGAAGTGCTCGGCCATCAGCGCACCCGCCCGATTTCATCGTAGATTTTCCTTGCCCGCTTCCGGCAGACGTGGACGAGATAATTCGCGTTCGACGCGGTTGTGGAGAGCACCTCCGCCATCGCCGTCGAACATTCGCCGAGGTATGAGAGGCGCAGCGCCTCACGGCACCGCTGGCTCAAGCGAGCGAGCGTTGCGCCCACGAGCAGACGGATGGAGAGCCCTTCGAAAACGTCTTCCGAGGCTGGACCGTCGTTCTCTTCGACGTACGCGTTCACGAAGAGCCGGTTTTCACCGGCTCGCTTCGACCAGTATTTCCGGGATGCGTTGCAGATGCCTCCGATGAGGTACTTCCGCAAATCGTGGACTCTCGGCGGGTTGACGAGATACGTCACGAAGACGTCCTGCACGAGTTCGTCGACCGCCTCCGCGGGGATTCCGAACTTCCGCATGGCTACCCGCCGCATCCGTGCCGCATGTTCAAGAAAGAGGACATCGGACAGGTCTTCACACGACTCCGCGCCGGTTGGAGTCGGAATCGACATGCCGGCCGCCCGGAGTAGAGTCGCCTCGGCTAGATCCTGATGCACTCAGCAAAGGAGTGACGGCGAGGGGTATTTCCCTACCCGCCAAGGTTGGGAACGCGCGATGAAAAAGAGCGACCGCCGAGCGAGATACCTCTCGCGATCGACCAGAACTGGGTAGGCCACCCCAGCCGGTGGTGTTTTTGGGGGGCCCTCGGTCGGTGGTTTCGCGACCCGGGGTCCACCTCTATCCCGGGCTGGACGTGTTCGACTGCGGTCGTGTTCGCGCCGGGAAGATGCTCGTGCTTGAAAGCGGCGACGAGGTCGCGCTCTTCGTACCAGGCGCCGCAGGTATGACATCGGGATCTCCCAGTACCCCGCGGCGTTCAGTCGCTCCGGAAGAGGGGCGCGCTTCATCGCGCGAAGTCTACGCCTGCAAGAATCCACGAACGTGTTTAGTCTCTGACGGATGGACAAGGGCGAGCGGAAGAGAAAAGCAGACGAGCTGAGGCAAGCCTGGAGGGACTTCGCGGGCGGCCGGTTTGAGGTGGATGGAAGCGGCGGTAACGCAGGGATGCTCTTGTTCACGGATCGGGACGGTCGGCAGTGGTTCGTCGGGTCGTTCCGTGGGGACGCCGACAGCTTCGTCTCGGGGGTCAATCTGGCTCTCGACCTGCTCTACCGGGAGTAGGGGATTCAGGCTGGATCATCCCTTTGCCAAACGCCCTGTGGTTTTTTGACAGACTCCTCGTGGATTCACAGCGCCGCGACCACCCCGGCCGTGATCGAGGACTCGTTCACGAAGCTACCGAGCGTTTACTCGCTCACGCCGCCCTCGCACGGAAAACCGGAGGCGCGGGCGCACGCGCTCTATGGATTCGGGGAACACGCCAACGTCTACGTCGATCTGCTCACCGGCTTTCGCATCGGGAGGATCGGCGACACGGACGAGGTGGCGGCCACGTTGACTTTCGATACGGCCCCGGAACTGGTCATCAGGCCCAACAACACCTTCATGCCCGGTCCGGCCGTCCCTCTGAAATCCGGGACCATCGAGATCCGCAACCTGCCGGATCCCATGTTCTGCAGTGAGTTCGACTATCTCCTCCACTACTTCGCCACGATGATGAGCCTGCGGGGGAAACCACCCCTGTGGAAGGAGCCGGGTGGCTGCCTCCCGAAGCAGCAGGCACGCGCGAAAGGCGATCCACCGTCGCCCGACGTCTACTGCTCGAGCTCAGGCTATCCATGAGCTCCCCCGACGCCAGCGGCCGCGACGCCGCGGCGCAGGCGGCCGTCATCGCACGCGCCCGCCGCGAAAGAACCGGATCGACTTGAAGTGGAGGTCGAAGTAGTTCGCGGCAGCGCGGAGCGCGCCAGCCACCACCCACCCCTCCCGCTGAACGATTCCCTCCAGCGGCTGGCGCATGGAGGCGGGCAGCTTGAAGCGGCAGCGCCGGCAGAGCGCCGTCCCCTCGGTTTTCTCCAGACTGCACCGCGGACAGCTCCTCCGCTTCGCCAGTTGCACCACCTGTTGGCTCGACATCATCACCCTCCCTCCCGTTCGCAAAGACAAAAAGGCCGGGGAGCACCCGGCCTTTTGCTGCACATGAATCTGTGCAGCGCATGGTAGCGGGGTCTGCGGTGGAATGCAACTCCGAGTGCCGAGTGCTGAGGGGCATGAGGCATGAGTGCTGTCCACGAACAACGGACAACGAACAACGAACAACGACTCCCGGCATCAAGAAGACAGTGGAGGAAATGAGTTATCCTTCGGAAGGTCCGTCAGCGTTACCGTTGCGTTTCCTGCAGGACCTGTCCAGGCCCGCGAGCGAGTGGTGTCGCTTCCGTTTGCGAGGGCCGGGAAAATCCATCGAGATCTCGAGAATGACCGAAAAGACCATCACCGCTGAACTGTCATCCGTCTTCGATCCACAGTCGATCCAGGGACGGATCCTGGCACGCTGGGACGAGCAGAAGCCCTTCGCCGCGGGCACGCGGCCGGCCGCTCCGCCCTACGTGATCATGATGCCCCTGCCCAATGTGACCGGGGCCCTGCACATGGGTCACGCCATGGACAACGTGATGCAGGATCTGCTCACGCGCTGGCATCGGATGCAGGGTGACGATGCGCTGTGGCAGCCGGGCACGGACCACGCCGGCATCGCCACGCAGGCCGTGGTGGAGCGCCGCCTCTTCGAGATCGAGGGACGCACGCGGCACGACATCGGCCGCGAGGAGCTCGTGCGCCGGATCTGGGCGTGGAAGGACGAGTACCAGACCCGCATCGTCACGCAGCAGAAGGCCATGGGCTGCGGCTGCGACTGGGCACGCCAGCGCTTCACGATGGACCCGGTCTGTTCGGCGGCAGTCCGCGAAGCGTTCTTCCGCCTCTTCCGCGACCGCCTGATCTACCGCGGCGACCGGCTCGTGAACTGGGACTGCGCGTTGCGGACAGCCGTCTCCGACGACGAGATCGAGGTGCGGGAGACCAGCGGGGCGTTCTATTACCTGAAGTACCCGGTGATCGATCCGAAGCCCGGCGAGCCGGAGTACGTCATCGTGGCCACGACGCGCCCGGAGACGATGCTCGGCGATACGGCCGTGGCCTGTCACCCGCAGCCGGCCCTCGCGCTCGAGAAGGCCATCCGCGACGAGGAGAAGAAGCTCCAGAAGGCCACGTCGAAGACGCGGAACGAGCACAAGCAGGAGCTGGAGCGGCTGCACGCGCGCGTGGCCTCGCACCAGGCGGCGCTCGAGCAGCTCGCGGCCATGGCCCGCGACGGACGCATGATCCGCCTGCCATTGCAGGAGCGGGCCATCCCGCTCATCACCGATGAATGGGCCAAGCCGGCCCTCGGCTCCGGCTGCGTGAAGATCACGCCCGCCCACGATCCGAATGACTACGACGTCCAGCGCCGCCACGCCGACCGGGTGGCCATCGTCAACATCCTGAATGAGGACGGCACGCTCAACGAGCATGCCGGCGCGTATCGCGGACTCGATCGCTTCGACGCTCGCAAGAAGGTCTTCAAGGACCTCGAAGCGCTCGGTCTCGTCGAGAAGACCGAACAGCGCCTCATCGAGCTCGGCTACTCCGATCGCAGCAATACGATTGTGGAGCCGTATCTCTCCAAGCAATGGTTCGTGCGCATGGGCGACGTGCCCGGCGGCGTGCACCTCGGGCGCGATGCCGGTGTGGAACTGAAGGCGCCGGGCCTCGCCCAGGCGGCCATCGACGCCGCCAACGGCGTCTGGCGCTCGCCCACCGGGCGGCAGTTGGAGTTCTTCCCCGATGACCGCTACAAGCTGATGTACGAAGGCTGGCTGGGCGCGAAACGCGACTGGTGCATCAGCCGCCAGTTGTGGTGGGGCCACCAGATTCCCGTGTGGCGAGCCACGTTCGCAACCGTGGACGACCTGGCCCGCGCAGTGGCCGGCTTGCCCGACGACCGCGACCTCGTCCACGCATGGATCGGTGAAGCAGGCGGCGAGCAGCGCGAGCTCGCGGAGGGATTGGCGTGGGCGCGTGCGCAGCGAGACGCTCACGGAGACGCGAGGGACGCGCAGCGCTTCGACCTCGAAGTGTGTCTCCGCAGTGAAGCGGCCGACCAGCGGTACGCCGATGCGCTGGTGGCCCTCGGACTCATGCGCGATCCGGACGTGCTCGACACCTGGTTCTCCTCCGCCCTCTGGCCGTTTAGTACGCTCGGCTGGCCCGATCCGGATCACGCGAAGATCGATCCCGGCCAGACGTCCCTGCGGGCGACGGAAAATCAGCCCTCCGCGCTGGAGCGCTTCTATCCCGGCTCGTGCCTCGTCACCGGACGCGACATCGTCACACTCTGGGTAGCCCGCATGGTGATGCTGGGGTTGCACGCCATGGGCGATCTGCCCTTCACGCACGTGTTCGTGCACGCCAACATCCAGGACGGCAAGGGCGTGCGCATGAGCAAGTCGAAGGGCAACGGCATCGACCCGCTCGACATCATCGACTCGCACGGCGTCGACGCCATGCGCTACGTGCTGTGCGAGATGCAGACGGGCAGCCAGGACATCCGCATCCCCGTGCAGGCCATCTCACCCTTCTCGGAAGAACGGCAGCTCGTCGACCTGGCCACGGCCCAGCCCGTGGAGAAGCGACTAGGGCAGTACGTCGATCCCGTCACGAAGCAGGCCTTCGACGTCATCGGTACGTGGGAAGGCGTGCCGAAGGCCCGGACGACCAGCGACCGCTTCGACATCGGCCGCAATTTCTGCAACAAGCTGTGGAACGCCACCCGCTTCCTGCTGGGACGCGTGTCGCAGGCGGGCCGTCTCGAATACCGCCCGCTCTCGCTCACGGCGCTCCCGCCGGAGGACCGCTGGCTGCTGTCCCGCCTGAGCAACGCGGCGCGCACCGTGACCGCCAGCCTCGCGGATTACAACCCGTCGCAGGCCCTGGCCGCGGCGCGCGACTTCTTCCGCGGCGATCTCTGCGACTGGTACATCGAGATCGCCAAGCCGCGGGAGGATCCGCAGAAGGACCAGGTCCTGGCCGCCGTGCTCGACCAGACGCTGCGCCTGCTGCACCCCATCATCCCGTTCATCACCGAGGAATTGTGGGCGCACCTCGGAGCGGTGGCGCCGGTGCGCGGGATCGACGCGCCGTTCGACGGCATCACTCCCGTGCTGGTGCGGGCATCGTGGCCCCAGGCCCGGCCGGAGTGGGAAGACAAGGCCCTGGAGGCCGAGCTGGAGCGCATGCGCGGCGTGATCACGGCCATCCGCGACCTTCGCGCCGTCTACAAGGTCCCGAAGGGCAAGCTCGACGCCGTCGTGCGCGTGCCGGCCGAGGCTCTCCGCAGTCTGCAGAGCCTGGAGCGGCACATCATCTCGCTCGCCGACCTCTCATCGCTGCAAATGGGCGAAGCGGTGGAGCGCCCGCGCAACGCGGCAATGAAAGTCTCCGGCGACGCCGACGTGTTCGTGACCGGCCTGTTCGATCCGGCCACGGAACGGGCACGCCTGGAGAAGGAGACCGAGTCGGTCACCAGGCAGCTCGACGGTCTGCTGAAACGTCTGGACAACGCCGCATTCCTCGAAAAGGCGCCCGAACAGGCCGCCGCCGCGAAGGCGAAGGCCGCCGAGCTCCAGGCGCAACTGCGGACGCTCGAAGAGAGCCTGGGCGCGTTGTCGTAGCGGCGCGGCTCTGGAGGAATCGCGGTCTGCGCGCGATGAAGGTGCGCTCAGTCCAGTAACGGGTAAAGCAGGGGCGCAAGCTCGTTTGCGGTCTCGACGGCGACGGAGCTTCCCGGTCCGAGGTCGAGGTACAGGACGACGGTGACCACGCGGGACTCGTCGCTCTCGAGCTCCTGAGGCGTGGGGAGTGCGTCGGCAGCCTGGCCCTGGGCGCGCCACTTCACCAGCGTCAGGACGTAGACGGCGCTGGAGTCGGTCTCGAGCTTCGGATCGAAGATGGCGTGATCGCGGTTGATGACCAGTTCGCCGCTGACGACGTGGAAGGGCATGGGCAGGCCGGCGTCGAGCTTCACGGAACCGGGCCCGGCGAAGACCAGGCGCTGGCGATAGCGCATGAAGCGGTCGATGAAGCCGGCGATGCGTGCGGTGACTCCTGGCGTCGCGCGTTGACCGGCTTTGGGCAGAGCGTCGGATGCCGCCTTCTGAATGGCGCTGAGGTAACGGCTCCGGCCTGCTGATCCCGGCGCGGCATAGCCCAGCAGGTCGTGGCCGCTGACGACGCTGATGCCGTTGTTGCGGTACAGCAGCCTGCCGCGGCGGATCAGCTCGCGCAGCGCGGCAGCGACCGGTTTCGTCTCCGGCCGCATGACGGTGGGCGATCCCGTCTTCGAGAAGGCGGCGATGTTGAAGCCCGGATAGCGCTTCTCCAACTGGTGAACGCGGGGAGCGAATCCTGTGGCCGTGCCCTGCGCTCCCAGGATGGTGCGGCGCATTCCGCGCAGAACGTGCTCGCGTGCCGTGTCGCTGACGGGCAGGTCGCCCAATGCCATCTTCTCCTGCGGCGCGGCCGGTTGCGGGCCGATGGGATTGAGCGCGTGAATGAGGGTGGCCTCGACCTTTCGCTTCGTGATCAGGCGCGAGGCCGCCTCGGCGAGTTGGAGGTTCGTCCATTGCGACGTCGCACCGCCAAGGAGCAGGCTCACCAGCTCGTTGCGCAGATCCGTTACCTCGTTGAAGCTGAGGTTCACGCGCTCCGGAGAGACGGCCTGGAACGCCGCCCGGACCTTCCAGGCCGTGGCAGGAGTCTCTCCGGCCACCAGGCGTTCCAGCAGCGCGCGCCAGGGCCGGAGGTCGTAATGCATCGTTTGCAGGGCGCGGCTGCCGAGGCGATCCGGCGACTGGGCATCGACGTCCGGCGGGGCCAGACCGGCGTACGTGCGCACGCCGGTGATCTCGCCGTAGGTCTCGACGAAGGGAGTCTCATAGACGCGCTCGAGCGGTCCCGGGGTCAGTGCCGCCGTGGTTTCGACGGAAGCGGGAACCGGGTGCGCCGCTTCATCGTTCATGTGGGGTCCGAAGTCGGGAGGAAACGTCAGCTCCTCACCGCCGATGTGAATGCCGCTGTGCTGGCCGGGTCTGGGCCAGGCCACGCCCGCCAGCGGCGTGAAGATCTGGCCGAGGGTGCGCGTGCCGGGCTCGATGGGATCGCGTGGCGCGGCGAGGGCAAGCGCGGTCATGTCGACCGTGAACTTGTTGCACGAGCGTTCCAGCGCCGACTCGAAATCCATGGGGCGGTCGCCGTGCTGCCAGAGCTTGTAGCCGTTCGGCACGTAGTACTGCAGGATCTCGTGCTGCCCTTCCGGTCCGTTTGGGCCTTCCGCGGGCTGGTGGGGATCGATGACGAGATCGAGCAGGAACGGCTGCCGCGTGGCGATCGAGGCATAGATGAACGGCTTTCCGGCGGAGCCGATGGGATGACGCTTGAGGTTATGGTTGACCAGCAGGCGACGGCGCTCCTCCTCGGCGACGGGCCGCAGGGACTCGAGGTCGGAGGCCGAGGGGAAGCTGACGGCGGCGAGCACCTCGCCGCTCTTTCCGTTCATGACCGTCATCGAGGCGGCGAAGGGATCGCCTCCGGCCAGTGCCGACGCGAGCGTACGGCAGTGATTGCCGAAGGCCGCGTCGAGCGAGGACTGCAGGTGACGGTCGATGGTCAACTGCACGTCGAAAGCGTTGGTGAGCTCCTTCGCGTGCGGGGGCGTGAGCTGCTGGAGGGCGTTCGACATACTGCGGGCGAAGCCCTCGCCGAACGTGAGCATCTCGTTCCGTTCCTCGCCCCCGACCCAACCCAGGAGCGGCTCTTCCTCGGAGTAGGTCCGTTCCTTCAGGGCATTCCGTGTCCGTACGCTGCTCAGCCGGTCGAAGACCCGCTCGCCGACGAAAAGGAACGTCTCTGACTTCGGAGCCGGCTCGGCCGTTTCGAGATGAAGCCAGTCACCGGACTGGATCCGCGCAATCCGCCCCTCCGGAACTTCGTAACCGAGCACCCGGACCTGGGCGCTTTGCGAGCCTTTCACCCGCTGCTCGAGGACGGCCTTGTCGAAGACAGAGTGCAGCTCGGCGGCCGGCAACTGCCCGGCGGCCGCGAAGTCGAAATGGACGGAATTCGCGGAGACGTCGGTCGTATCGCCGACGACGGTGGTCTTCTCGAGGAACGGCTGCTTCGGCGCCCACCGGTTCAGGAGGATGGTGCGGCCGTTCGACGAGAAGAGCGTACTGTCGGAGCCCGGTCCGGAGTATTCGATGCTGCCAAGCCATTGCAGGCTTTCGGCAAAGGGAAGGCGCACGGTGCGCAGGAAGGGGTTGATCTCGCGAAGGGTGCAGTCGTCGACGACGAAGAAGTGGCCGAACAACTCGCGGTTGCGGTTGAAGAGGTCGACGTCCGTCTTGAGGTAGCTGGCCGCGAACCAGGTCGTCTCGGCGGGCGTGGCCCGGCCGGGCACGAGCTCGATCTGCTCCGTGCGGCAGTTGTACTTGAGCGCACCGCGCTGGATCATCTCGTCGGCGCGCTGCACGTAGCTGCGCGAGGAGTAGTACGTCAGCGGCTCGTGCGTCTGCCGCGACCAGAGAAGGGCGATGAGGGCGGCTGCGCCCGCTGCGGGAAGGAGGAAGCGTTTCATGGCCCGAGCTCCGGAACGACGAGCGCCCGGCTGCGCGCTTCGTCCGTGCGCGTGGCCGCGAACCCGAAGGCGATGACCAGGAGCAGGGCGATCGTCTCCAGGACGTCGCCGGCCGAGTCGAGTCCGAGCAGGTAGGCGTTCTTGCCTGTCAGCAGCAGCAGCTCGTGGTTGGCCAGAATCATGTAGATGCTGGCCAGGGCGATCGTGGCCGCGGCGACGTACGCCATGGCCGTTGCCGGTGACCGCGCCGGAACGGAGGCATCGGGCCACCGCCAGGGAGCGATCGTGCGCCCCGCCATGAGGAACGAGGCGTAGAGGACGATCATGGAGAGCGTTCCCGCCAGTCCCCATTCCGCAGCGATGAAGACGGCCGGGGCGAAGTCGCGAAGGGCCGTCGCTCCGAGCTGCGGGCTCATCTCGCTGCGGCCGTAGCCACGCCCGGTCAATCCTGTGCTGATGTACCGCTGCAGGATCGCCGAGGTCACGGCCAGGCTTTCTCCCCGCTGGGTCGCCAGCTCGCGAAGCCTCTCCGGCTCGGCGAAGTGAATCAGACGCGCAAAGTTGGGATCGGAGGCCCGTTCCAGCATGGCTTCCTCGTTGCCGAACAGGGGGATGACGAGCCGCCAGACCGGTGCGATGCCGACCAGGAGCACGATCGCCGTCACGAGCACGGCGGGTACGAACCGGAGCAGCGCCTGACGCCCACTGCCAAGGCGGCGCTCGAGGTGGTGCTCGAGGCGGCGCTTTCCCGTGGCCCTCACGCACCCGAGCCAGAGAAACGCGAACACCGGCACGTTCAAGAGCGCCAGTCCGATGTCGCTGGCGATGAGCGCAGGAACGATCCAGATGAGCAGGATCAGGATGAGGGCCGTGGCCACGTCCGCGACCCGGAGGCGGCCTTCTCTCGTTGCGCGGCGGTGCATGGTCCAGAGGAATGCGCCCTCCACGACGGCGGCCGCCGGGACGTGGAGAGCGCTCAACGAGCCGCGGGCTCCGCCGATGAAGATGCTCTCTTTCCAGCCGAACAGGACGAGCAGGATGCGAAGGAAAGAGAAGAACGCGCGGGCGACGAGGAATGGCAGGAGCCCCGGGCCGCGCAGCGGAGCCGCGAACCGGAACAGCCAATCGGCAAACCATCCGATGGCGAATGCGCCCGCCACGAGAACGCCGAGGACGAGCGGCCCGGCCGCTCTCGCAACCAACACCCACATGACCAGGGAGGCCAGCGCACCGAGAGCCAGTCGGGTTACTACGGTGGGAGAAGACACCAGGCCGTGCAACCGC
>CAZYTO010000164.1:0-5750 GCA_964650405.1 uncultured Thermoanaerobaculia bacterium
CGTAGCGGAAGGTGAACGGATCGCGCTCGTTGTCGTCGTCCGACTTGTCCTTCGAATAGGTGTAGTTCACTTCGAACTGCACGTGATGCGACGGGCGCTTGCGGAAGCCGAGGGTGATGCCGTCGTACTTGCTCTTGGCCGTCGACTCGACGACCGTCAGCGTGCCGATGCCGTTCGCGCCGCCGGCGCCGAGGCCCGTCGACCACGGCGAGCCGAGAAGCGGGTCGTTGCGGTTCGTGAAGCGCGTGATGTGCTCACCCTTCGCGTAGTTGTACTTCACCAGGAAGCCGTAGTCCGTGAACACTTCCTGGTCCCAGGAGACGCTGGCCTGGTTGGTGCGCGGATTCTGGAAGTGCTTGTCGAAGACGAAGACGTCGGGATCGAACGGAGCGGAGATGCACGAAGCCGGGATCAGGTTCGGGTAGGCCGGAAGACTGGAGGAGCCGTCCGGGCAGGGCGGGTTGAAGCCGCTGTTGCGGAAGATCGTCTGTCCGCGGCTGCCGTTGGTGGAACGCGACGAGGCCAGAGAGAGGCCCGGCACGCGGCCGTAGAAGATGCCGGCGTTGGCGCGGAACACCGACGAGCCGTTGCCCTTCGGATCCCAGGCGATGCCCAGGCGCGGCTGCCACATCTTGCGGTCGCTGGGGACCTTGCCGTTCGACGGGAAGGCCTGTCCGTGCGACGTCTTTCCGTAGAAGCCTGCGTAGAAGACCTGGTCAGGCGGCGTGATGGGGTCGGGCTCGATCTCCGCCTCCCAGCGCAGGCCGTACTGCACGTTCAGGTGCGGCGAGACCTGCCACGAGTCCTGGGCGAAGACGGCCGGCTCGGTCTGGGGGATGCTTTGCGTGCCCGCGTCGGTGACGGAGACGTTGCCAACGCCGGCCTGTTGCAGGTAGAGCAGCACAGGACCGGTGATGCTCGTACCGGCCGGACAGACGCCGGTCTGCGAGCTCGTGCCGTTCGAGCACTCCACGTAGTGCGAGTTGTGCAGGTAGTTGAGGAATCCGTCCGTCGAATCGAAGATGAAGCGGCCGTTGGCGAAGCCGAGGAAGGTCTGCACCGAGTTCACGCGGTTGAACTCGACGCCGGCCTTCATGTCGTGCGGGCCGTGCAGGAAGCTGAGGTTGTTGTTGAACTGCACGCGGGTGTCGTAGTACTTGACCGGGATGAAGAACGGCTCGCCGAAGCGGTAGCTCTTGACGAAGTCGAAGGCCGTGTCGGGCAGCGGACGGTTCTGGCCGGTGATGTTCGGCCCGTTGTAGGGACGGGGGCGATTCTCTTTGGCGAACTGGAAGCGGAACTCGTTCAGCAGCGACGTCTGCAGGGTGGTGGTCAGGCCGCCGACGATGGCGTTGGAGTAGTCCTTCTCCAGGGCGTTCGCGCTGCGGCCCCACGAGTTGACGTCGAAGGTGCCGTTGTCCTGCTCCGACCAGGTGTAGTTGTAGCGGAGGTTGGCCAGGTTCTTGGCCGAGACGTTCCAGTCGCCTTTGAGCAGGAGGACGCGGGCGTCATTGGTGTGCTTGATGGGCCCGTTCTCGCCGGGGCTGCCCAGTGCGGCGAAGGCGTCCACCACGCGCTGCTCGATGCGGGCGGCGTTGGTCTGCTTGGTCGTGCTGCCCTTCTGGTAGTCGAGGGCGGCGAAGTAGAAGAGCCTGTCGCGCTGGATTGGGCCTCCGAGGGTGAAGCCGGCCTGGGTCTGCTTGGCCGGGAAATTCTCCGTCGTGCCGTCGGGCAGCTTGGCGTTCGCGTTCAGCGAGTCGCCCTTGTACGTGATGTGAGCCGTGCCGCCGGTCTGGTTCGTGCCCGACTTGGTGATGACGTTGACGAAGCCGGACATGGAGCGCCCGAACTCGGCGTTGGCGCCGTCAGCCACGACCACCATCTCCTTCACCGCGTCGAGGTTGAAGGTGAAGGCCGGACGCTGGCCGCCGCGCTGCTCGCCGAAGAACGGATTGTTGAAGTCCGCGCCGTCGACGGAGACGTTGTTGGAGATGCCCTTCTGGCCGTTGATGGACAGCTCGTCGCCGTCCGGCCCCTGGACGATGGTCACGCCCGGCGTGAGCTTCGTGTAATCGAGGAAGTTGCGGCCGTTGTTCGGCAGCCCCTCCACGGACTTCTCGTCGATGCGGGTCGCCCCCTCCGTCCGCGCCGTCTCGATGAGCGGCGCCGCGGCGGTGACGACGATCTGTTCGGCGGCCGTGGCCTGCTTGAGCGTGATGGTGGTGGTCAGCGTCTGGCCGACGCCGAGGCTCAGGCCCTGCTGGACGACCGTGGCGAAGCCTTCCAGGTGTGCCGTGATCTGGTACGGCCCGAGGGGCAGCAGCACGGCCCGGAAGCGGCCGGAGGAGTCGGTCACCGCGACGCTCTCGAAGTTCGTGGCCGTGTTCTTCAGCGTCACGGTGACGCCGGGCACGGCCGCGCCCGTGCCGTCGACGACCGTACCTTCGATGTCGCCGGTGGTGGCATGAGACTGGGCGAGGAGCGGGAGCGCGAGGAGCAATGCGAATGCGAGGAAGAGAAGCAGGGGCAAGCGACGCACAGGGGCCTCCTTACATTGTCGAATCTGCGAGGACGATGCGTGTGTGATCCGGGAATTATGGCCGAAAACTTATCGCGGAGCGCACCCTTCGTTCATCTTGTCTACACATGCTTCGGCACTCGGTCCCCTGCCCGTATACTCTCCCGCGCATGGCCCTGCCGAAGCTGTCCCTCACGACGAAGATTTTCATCGGACTCATCGCCGGCGTGCTGCTCGGCGCCCTCCTCCCGGACTGTGGTGTGGCGATGCGGCCGATCTCGCTGCTCTTTCTCAACCTGATCAAGTCGATCATTGCGCCGCTGATCTTTGCCACGCTGGTCATCGGCATCGCCGGGACGGGCGACATCAAGCAGGTGGGGCGCATCGGGCTGAAGTCCCTGCTCTACTTCGAGATCGTGACGACGTTCGCCCTCTTCATCGGCCTGGGCGCGGTGAACCTGACCAAGCCGGGCGTGGGCGTGTCCCTCTCCAATCACAAGGAGCAGACCGTCGACAAGGCCATGCTGGCCGACCGTGCCTCGCAGCTCGCCAAACAGGCCAACGACGCCATTAAGCGTCACGATGCCGAGGCTGCGGCGGCCAATGCGGCCGCCGCGGCGGAAGCCTCGGCGGGCGTCTTCCGCGCCGACGATCCGCCGGCCAAGCCGCAGAAGTTCAGCGACCTGCTCGTCCACCTGGCCCCGGCCTCGATCCTCAAGGCCATGGCCGACGGCGACGTCCTGCAGATCGTCGTCTTCACCGTGCTCTTCGCCCTGGCCGTCACCAGCGTCGGCGCGAAGGCCAAGCCCATCGTGGCCTGGTGCGAGTCGCTGGCGGACGTCATGTTCCGGTTCACCGAGTACGTGATGCAGTTCGCTCCGTTCGGGGTGGCCGCCGCCATGGCCAATACCGTCGGCCATTCGGTGAAGGAAGGCCGCGGCCTGGACGTGCTGCTCAACCTGGCCAAGCTGGTCGGCACGCTCTACGGTGCGCTGATCGTCTTCCTGCTCGTCGTCCTGCTGCCGGTGGCGCTCCTGGCGCGCGTTCCCCTGCGCGACTTCATCCGCGCCGTGAAGACGCCCGCGGCCATCGCCTTCGCCACGACCTCCTCGGAGTCGGCGCTCCCGAAAGCCATGGAGAACATGGAACGTCTCGGCGTGCCGCGGCGCATCGTCGGCTTCGTGCTGCCCACGGGCTACAGCTTCAACCTCGACGGCACGACGCTCTACCTCTCCCTGGCAGCCATCTTCATCGCCCAGGCCGCAGGTGTGAGCCTCTCCTGGGGCCAGCAGATCTTCATGATGCTCACGCTGATGCTGACGTCGAAGGGCGTAGCCGGCGTGCCGCGCGCCTCGCTGGTCATCCTCCTCGGCACCCTGGCGTCGTTCCACCTGCCGGTGGAGGGCGTGCTGGTCATCGTCGGCGTGGACGAGCTGATGGACATGGCCCGCACCTGCGTCAACGTCATCGGCAACTGCCTGGCCACGGTCGTCGTGGCGCGGTGGGAGGGAGCCTTCCGCACGCAGGAGTGGCTGGCCGAGGAGCCGGCGCTCGAGCAGGTCACGGGACAGCCCGCCATCGCGGGATAGCGGGCGGTGCCGCTGCCGCCCGCTGGCTCGGCGCGGCCGGGCCTGCTCGTTTCACGGCCGAGTGCATCCCGCTTGCACGTTTTTCAGAGCGGAGGTGTCGCTTCATGAGACACACAACCGCTCTTTTCGCCATCCTTTCCCTCGCCGCCTTCGGAGCCTGCGCGTCGTCGCAGCAGGGCGCTGGGCCGCCGGTGAGCGTGCACATCGCGCCCGTCGAGACGTCGAGCGACCTCTTCTACTTTCCGGGTCCCATCGGCCTCCGTTACGGCGTGGAAGTGAGCAACCCGTCGAACGAACCGGTCACCCTGCGCCGGCTGGACCTGCACTCGTTCGGCGGCGGCGCCTACGCCCTCCGCGCGAACTCGACCCCGATGAACGTGAGAGTCCCGGCCGGCGCCTCGAAGACGTTCTCCATCTCCACGTGGGGACGCGCCCGCGGCGGCTACCTCAGCGCCGGCGAGCCCGTCGTCCTGCAGGGCACGGCCTACTTCGACAGCCCGAAGGGCCCGTTCGTGAAGCTGTTCCAGGAGAACGTGCAGACGTATCCGTAGGACGGGGCTGACGGGGTTGCACGGCGGGCGGACGAGCGGTGAGGGCGGCGCACGGGAGGCGGCGAACTTGGGGGCGGTACCAGGTGCCAGGTGCCGGGTACCAGGTGCCGGGTATCGGGTGTCGGGGATCAGGCACGAGGTATCGTCTCGGCACGACGGATGGCGCCACCATGACGGCTGAAGGGGCGGCATTTGCCGCCTCCCGCGTCGCTCGCGCCCGCCCGCCGTCGCTGTTGTACAATCGCCCTACCAACAGCTGCGGGCGTAGCTCAGTTGGTAGAGTAGGAGCTTCCCAAGCTCTTGGTCGCGGGTTCGAATCCCGTCGCCCGCTCCAATGCAAATGTCAGAACCGAAGCTTGTTACGGTTCGACGATAAATTCCTTCCCTTAATCAATCGCAGGTAGGGTGTCCACGTGGGTGTCCACGCTGCCACATGGGTGCCCGCGATACGGGGCAAGTGCGGGCATGGCGATTAGCGACTGAAGCTGCTTTGGAAGGCGGTAGATGAGAGAGTTTGCGTCACAAGTTTAGAGGATCATCAATCGGGAAGCGGCCATCGGTGGCAATCCACTCGGTGAGCAGATTCACCAACGCTGCCACTACTTCTTCATCGCTCCATTTCCGCTCTCCATGTTGTAGAAGGCGACGATGCACGCGCGCCATCTCTTGGTTCATCCTCTCAGAAGGTGGTGCGTCCCGCGCCTCCAGTGGTGGTGGGTTTGCCTTGTCGTCGATTCCGAGGGAAGCTCGTTGTGTGCAGGCGCATCGGGTCAGGATTGCCGACATTCCGTTGGATGAACGCCCGCGAGAAAGAATGGTTCGCGCGGGAGTAGTGGCGCTGTCGGATTCCGAGTTGGTGGCGTTGCTGATCGAGCCCGGATGGTGCGGCAAGAGTGCGCTGGAGATCGCGCGTGAACTGGTGGCCGATGGTTTGCTCGCGCTTGCGCGCCGCGAGTGGATTTCTTGTCGGGCGATCGGCAGTCTGTGTACGCTTCGTTTCGCCCGGTGAGGCGCGGGGCTGGAGCTGGGGCGGGACATGGGAGAGCCAGCGCTCGCTCTCGCCCGACATATTCAGAAGAGTCTCGGACTTCG
>CAZYTO010000164.1:5760-8942 GCA_964650405.1 uncultured Thermoanaerobaculia bacterium
GAGCGATCGGCAGTCTGGGTCCGCTTCGTGTCGCCCGGATCGGCGCGGCGCTGGAACTGGGGCGGCGGATCGCGACGTTGTCGACGAGTCTTTCGAATCCGGTACAGGATCCTGCCGCGGCCGCGGAGCAACTCATCGCCGCGTATGGACATCGGGTGCAAGAGACATTCGGCGGCATCTATCTGGATTCGCGAAATCGCGTGGTCAGCCAGCGCGAGATTTATCTGGGTACGCTGAGCTCAGCGAATGTATCCGCGCGCGACGTCTTCCGGTGGGCGCTGCATGACCATGCGGCCTCCGTGATCGTGTTTCACAATCATCCGTCCGGGGATCCGTCGCCGTCGCCGGAAGACCTGGCGTTCACGTCGGAGCTCAGCAGCGTCGGCGAGGCGCTGGAGGTCGAGGTGCTCGATCATCTGATCGTTGCGCGGAGCGGTTTCGTTTCGTTCAGGCAACGCGGGCTGATGGTGAGCTCGTAGGTCAATTGACGCGTCCCGTCCTCCCGATGATGACGCCCAGAATCTCGAAGGCCAGCGCTTCCAGTTCGATCGGACGATAACGCGGATGCGCGCTGATCAGGTAATGCCGGTTGTTGTCAGAGATGAGACGTTTCACGAACACATCGTGTCCGATCCGGCATGCGACCAGTTTGCCGATCGGAAGTGCGTCCGCTGGCTCGTGATCGACGACGTACAACGTATCGTCCGGCAGGATTCCGGCGTCGATCATCGAGTTTCCGATGGCACGCAGCACGAGCTTGGCATCCATGCCGAACGGCGTCTTGAATCGGTTGCGTCGGTCGGCGACACGCCGCTCGCGTACCGGCGCCGACGCTGCCGAAAGAAAGTCGGTGTTCGGCTCGGCGAGCGCGTCGACCGTTCGGAGCTCTTGCTCGATCCAGACCTGGAATCGCTGCAGCGCATCTTCATCTTCGGGTGACATCTCCAGAGTCGCGCCCACGAGAACGCCGACCGACGTGCCGGTCTCGCGCGCGATACCGACCAATACCTGCAGCTTGGGGTTATCCTCTTTGCCTCGGCGCAACCGGCTGATCGTCGTAGGGCTTACGCCGATCGCGTCCGCAATCTCTTGCCCGCTCTTCCCGCTGGCACGTATCGCCGCGTCGACGCGTTCGCCGAGTGTCGGCATCCGCGGGTATCATGACTCGTAAAAGAGTCTTATAGGCTCCTCTTGACGAGAAGATGGATTCTTGCATTTACACTAGTGGCCAACTTGGATGTGGAATCAACACTGATGTTGAGAGCTGACGCGCCGGAACGGACGAACGAATGCTGAGATCACTGCAACTCCGTTCGGTGGGCCCTTCGCCGCAGATGGAGATCGACTTCGCGGAGCAGATCAACGTCATTACGGGAGATAACGGCCTCGGCAAGAGCTTCCTGCTCGACGTGGCGTGGTGGGCGCTGACCCGCACGTGGGCGGGAACACCGGCTCTTCCCACCGACCCGACGGACGCGAGGATCAGCTATGTCGTCAAGGGGAGGAAAGGCGATGCGGAACCGGTGACGTCTCGCTACCGCCCCGAGGAGCAGGAATGGCCCGGCGAGCCGAAGCGACCGGCCATGCCCGGCGTCGTCGTCTACATGCGCGTCGACGGTGGATTCTCCGTATGGGACCCGGCGCGCAACTACTGGCGGAAAGGGCGAACGGAGCGCCCCGCGGCATATCACTTCGACCAACGTGAAGTCTGGGATGGACTTCGCATCGACGGTGTAAGCGTCTCGGAAGGGCTGGAACGCGACTGGGTGAGCTGGCAGAAGGGACGCGAGCCGCAGTTCGCGCTGCTCGAGCGCGTCATTGACAAGTTGTCCCCCCCCGATCTGCCACTAACCATCGGGCTGCCGAAACGCGTCTTCCTCGGCGAAGGCTTCGACCGGCCGACGCTGGTCATTGGCGAAAACGTCGTACCGATTACGATCGCCTCGGCCGGTATCCGACGAATTCTGGCCTTGGCATACCTGCTCGTCTGGGCGTGGCACGAGCATCGCGTCGCGGCCGAGTTGCTTGGCAACGAGCCCGACACGCGACTGGCTCTGCTCATCGACGAGCCAGAGACGCATCTCCATCCCGCCTGGCAACGGCGCGTGATTCCGGCCGTGGTCGAGGCGGTCCGAGCTCTTCATGACGAGGACGACTCGGAGACGCAAGTGCTCATCGCCACGCACGCGCCGCTGGTCCTCGCCTCGCTCGAGCCGTTCTTCGACCCCCAGCGCGATGCGTTGTTCCACCTTCACCTCGAGGGAGGACACGCGGAGATCGAGCCTGAGCGGTGGGCGAAACAGGGCGACGCGACGCAATGGCTGGTCTCAGAAGTCTTCAATCTCCGGCAGGCTCGGTCGGCCGAAGCGGAGCAGGCGATCGAGGCCGCGGAAGCGTTCATGCGCGAAGACATGTCCGCGCTTCCCGAAGGATTGAGCACGCGCGACCGGATCGACGCGCGGCTGCAAGCTCTTCTCCCACCGCACGATCCCTTCTGGGCTCGATGGTTGACGCGGACCGAGCCAGCGCTCCGTGTCTCGGCGGGGGCGTAGTCGGTGATCAAAGTCGGCCGGGTAGCGGAGCCCGCGGCGTTCGACGGCAGAACGCGGCGGCCGGGACGGGCATGGCTCGCCGCCCATCCCGAGGCGAGGCGGCCACGGGACTTCTGGACCCCGTTCAAGGATGACTTGCGCAGCGGCTTCGCGTCGCTTTGCGGTTACGCAGCGATGCTCGATCCCACCGGCGGCACGATCGACCACTATCTCAGCTATCGCCATCATCCTGAGCTGGCGTATGAGTGGTCGAATTACCGGTTCGCGTCGAGCACCATGAATTCGATCAAACGGACGGCCGATGACGAGGTCCTCGACCCGTACGACATCGGGGATGGATGGTTCGAGATCATTCTCCCGTCTCTGCAGATGCGAACCACGCCGCATGTGCCGCCCGAGTTCAGGGCGCGCGCGGAAGCGACACTCGTTCGCCTCAAACTGCGCAACGACGAGCGTCTGATCCGATGGCGACAGAGCTGGTATGAGATGTACCGAAGAGGCGAACTCTCGCTCGATGGTCTTCAACGCGTGGCACCCTTGATTGCCGCTGCCGTGGCAAAGGCTATGGGCCAAGAGCGCTGAGAGCTGTTCGCGCGCGTTCGGCAGCTCTGGCTACGGGGGTTCGCCATC
>CAZYTO010000164.1:8952-12805 GCA_964650405.1 uncultured Thermoanaerobaculia bacterium
GGGTTTTAAAGGCTGGGCACCTTGGTTTTCCGCTGCCGTGCGAAAGGCAATGGGCGAAGACGCCTGAGACGGGTTTCAGCGCGTTCGCCAGCTCGCGCACGCCGGGTGTCCACAGCAACCGCTGAAAGATGCTTCGAGACCGTAGCGGATGCTCCGGGACCGCCGAATGCGACCCGCGAACGCTGGTACGCTACCGTCCGGGAGCGGTTAGCATGCTTCGCAAGCTCTTGGTCGCGGGTTGGAATCCCGTCGCCCGCTCCAGAGATCCCTCGGGGAACCGGAGGCGAAGCGGAGGTGAAATCTGGCGCGCATGGTCATGCTGCTGTTATCCGCGAGCATCGCATTCCCTGTGCGCGCGCAGAGCACCGGGCCCCTGGTGTCGCTCGACGACGGCAGCATCGTGGTTGCCGCCGGTTCATCGGTAACACACCGATACAGCGCCGGGGAAAAGGTGCTGCCCCTCTTCGTCGGACTTGGTTACGGCTATGGAGGCGACACCTTCGACAGCGCCGCCCTGGGCCTGGCGAGCATCACAGCGGACGGGAAGCCGAACGCGCATTTCGGCCGCAACGGCCGCGTAATCACGCCGCTGCGCCCGGCGAACAACCACGACGCCGCGGTGGCGACGGCGCTGCTCCGCGATGCGCGGGGACGCTTGATCATCGTCGGCTGGCGGACGCAGAGCATCTGGCCCGACGCGGGAATCACTCTCATCTCGGCGGCCCGCTACGACGCATCGGGCACGCTCGATCCGACCTTCGGCGACCGAGGATTGATCAATGTTCGCCTCGACCGCGACGCCATCACGGAACCCACGACGGCGGCCCTCGACGGGCAGGGGCGGCTGGTCGTCGCCGGCCTCAACGGCGGCAAGAAACTGCGCACGAAGTTGGGATCGTTCGACGACTGGGCGAATCACCTGTTCGTGGCCCGCTTCACCGCGGAGGGAACGTTGGACGCGTCGTTCGGCCATGCGGGCTTCGCGACCGCCGATGTCGCCCCCGCGCCTCCGAAGGAGACCGTGAACCCGAACTGCAAACAGACATATGAGACCTGCGTCTGGCTGCACAAAAAGGTGCTCGAGGGACACGAGCGGGAGTTTCTCGTCTATGGCCACGATCCCGCCGGGCTGGCGATCGATTCGCGGAGCCGCCTGGTTGCCGGGGCGAGCGCCAGCGACGGGACGTTCCTCCTGGCCCGCTTCCTGCCCGACGGAAACCTCGACACGACCTTCGGCCGGGGAGGCACGGTCCGGACGCCGATGAGCGCCGGCTCGTCGATCGCGCAAATCGTCTGTGACCGCGCCGGCCGCCTCCTCGTGGTAGGTTCGGCAGGCGATCGCATCGCGCTGCTGCGCTACACGGCCGATGGGATTCTCGACACCACGTTCGGCACGGCGGGGATTCGCGAGACTCCGTTCGCCAGGGAGTTGACGGCGTCCGCCGCGCTGCTCACTCCGGACGGTCATCTCTTCGTCGCGGCATACGGACAGCAGAGGCTTGCGATTGGACTCTTCGAGCCGGACGGCACACCCGTAAAGGACTTCGGTCAGAGCGGCATCCTGTCCGCTGCGGTCACGAACCTGACCGGACCCGCGGGCTTGATGCTGAATGTCGCCGGCGAGCCAACCGTCGCTGCCTGGAGTGAGGACGGCGTGGCAATGCTTCGCGCCAATCGCTCGAACGCGCCGAAGTGAGCGTCCTCGTGCCGGAGGGCGTGAAACGTTTCGCATGCCCCGGCATCTGATCCGCTCATGAAGAGGCGAATCGTCATCATCGGCGGCGGTTTCGCGGGCATCTATGCGGCGCGCGAGCTGGAACGGCTGTCGCACCAGGGCGATGACCTCGACATCACGCTGGTCAGCCCGGAGAACTACTTCGTCTTTCAGCCGATGCTGCCGGAGGTCATCTCGGGCACGATCGGCCTCGTCGACGTGGTCAGCCCGCTGCGCCGGCTTCTCTCGCGCACCAACATTCACGTCCGGGAAGTCGAGGCGGTCGACGTGGAGCGGCGCGTGGTCATCACCAGCCCGGGCTTCCGCCCGCACGCGCACGAGATCCCATACGATCACCTCGTGGTCGCGCTCGGCGCCGTGACCGACTTCCGCGGCATGCGCGGCCTTCCCGAGCACGCCTTCCCGTTCAAGAACCTCGGCGATGCGCTGCGGCTACGCAATCACGTCATCCGCTCGCTCGAGGAGGCGGCGGTGGAGGAAGACGATGCCGAGCTGCGGCGGCAGCTCCTGACCTTCGTCGTCGCCGGCGGCGGATTCTCCGGCGTCGAGGTGGTGGCGGAGCTGAACGACTTCGTCCGCGCCGTGGCGCGCAATTACCGCTCCGTCGATCCGGCCGAGATCCGGGTCATGCTGCTTCACTCGCAGGATCGGATCCTGCCGGAGATGGCGGAGCCGCTGGCGCGATTCGCGGAGCGCATTCTGGCGAAACGCGGCGTCGAAGTACGACTGAATACGCGGCTGGCCGCCGCCACCGGTATGGAGGCGCTCCTCGGCGACGGCAGCCGCATCCCCACCCGCACGCTCGTTTCGACCGTGCCGGCATTCGCGCATCCGCTGCTCGAGTCGCTGCCGTTGCCGAAAGCGAAGAACGGACGGCTGCAAGTGGGGCGGGACCTGCGCGTGGACGGCAGCGACGCCGTATGGAGCCTCGGAGACTGTGCGATGGTGCCGACGGCCGACGGCAGCTTCGCGCCGCCCACGGCGCAGCATGCCATCCGTGAAGCGGCGGTCGTGGCCCACAACATCGTGGCCTCGATTCGGGGCGGCAGGCCGCGCACGTTCGACTTCCGCGGGCTCGGCAAGATGGGATCACTCGGCCATCGCAGCGCCGTCGCCGAGATCTTCGGCATCCGGATCTCCGGCTTCCTGGCGTGGTGGATCTGGCGAACGATTTACCTGATGAAGATGCCCGGCTGGGGGCGGCGGCTGAAAGTGGCGGTGTCGTGGACGCTCGACCTCTTCCTGCCGCCGGAGCTCGTGCAGCTCCGGATCGGCAGCTCGCGCGGCATCGGTCGCGAGCATTTCGAGCCTGGACAGGAAGTCTTTCGCGAGGGCGATCTCGGTGACCGGGTCTACATCATCGTGCGTGGCGAAGCGGAGGTGGTGAAGAGCTCCGGAACGGTGGCGCGGCTACGCGCCGGCGAGTGTTTCGGGGAGATGGCGCTGCTGAACGAGACCCGGCGCAACGCCACGGTGCGTTGCGCGGCGGCCATGGATGCGCTGTCGCTGCCGAAGAGCGAGTTCACGCTGCTGGCGGCGAACCTCCCCGAGCTGCGCAGCAGTTTCCAGCGACTGGCCGACGCGCGCGCGCAAAACGGATTCGCGGCGGCGGCATCGAACGATTGAACCCGATGAACGCGAATTCGTGACCGAGCGCGCCGGTCAGCTCGCGAACGAGCGACGATCTTGCCAGAATGAAGCAGCGTCTTCGCGACGCAGGCGCAGGCTTCATCGCGGAAAACATCGTTCTCGATCCGGACGGGCATGCGGTCTGGCTGCTTCAGCGATCTACTTCGCGATCGTGATCGACGGACTGGGCGCGCTCACGGAGGATACGCTCATCTGGAACAGTTGATAGAGCAGACTGAATGCCTTCTGGTTCCACTGATAGCCGGCCTGCGGCTGGACCGCATAGTAGTGGCCGCGGAGGTGAATGCTCACGGGGGCATCCCGCCGCGGTTCCGAGCTCTCCGCGATCTCCAACGCGCTCCTCGGGTTCTCGGTGATCGCCGGCGTGCGCGGATCGGGGGTCACATCGAACTCCGGTTCTTCTCCGATCCCGCGCCCGATGAACGTCAGCACCTCGTGGAAGCTGCGCAGCCGCAGCCGTCCGTGAAT
>CAZYTO010000165.1:0-4553 GCA_964650405.1 uncultured Thermoanaerobaculia bacterium
GGCATCCCCATCGTCGACGCGGAGCCGTTCGTCACGCTGGAGCGGGCGTGACGCGCTTCGACGACCAGACGCTCACGCGGCTGCGCTCGGTGGTGGGAAACCGTCCCGCACTCAATATCGACGCGCCGCAGTACCGCCGCGCCTGCGTGCTCATCGCGCTGGTGCGCGGCAACAGCAACTGGTCCATCCTCTTCTCGCGGCGCTCGCCGAACCTCGCCGCGCACAGCGGCCAGATCGCCTTTCCCGGCGGGGCGGTGGAAGCAGGGGAGGCGCTCGAAGCCGCCGCCGTGCGCGAAGCGCAGGAGGAAGTCGGCATCCCTCCTCGGCATGTCCAGATCATCGGCCGCCTCGATGACCTCATCACCAACAGCGGATTTCTCGTGGCGCCGTTCGTGGGCGTCATCACCGAGCCGTTCGCGTACGTCCTGCAGGAGGCGGAGGTCGTGGAGGTCTTCGAAGTGCCCCTCGAGGCGCTCCTCGATCCGGCCCTGCCGCAGGTGCGCTACGTCTCTTTCCGCCAGCGCAGCTATCCCGCCTACTTCTACCCGTACGAGCGCTTCGAGATCTGGGGCCTCACCGGCCGGATGCTCAAGGCGTTTCTCGACCTCGTCTGGCAGACGGCGTGCTAGGTCATCCCGAGCCCGACATAGCGCGGGCGCGCTACACCTGAGAAAAGAAACGACGAAGGACGGGTCACGCGGAGACGCGGAGACCGCGGAGGTTTGCTTTTCTCCGCATCCTCCGCGTCTCCGCGTGATGCGTCTCTCGTCGTCGTTCGTTTCAGGTTCAGCGCGCACGCGCTGGAGACCGCGGCTACTTCGAAGCGCCGGCCGCCGCCTTGCTCTCCCCGACGAGCTTTGCCACGTAGGCCTCCAGCGGCTTGCCGTCGCCGTGATCGACCGTGCGGCCGTTGATGACGTAGGTCGGCGTGCCGAGGATGTTGTTGGCGAAGGCCACACCCTCGCCGTTGAGAATCTCGCTGCGCACGTCGGGAGAGGCAATGTCGGCGTCGTACTTCTTCAGGTCGAGGTCGTGGTCCTGCGCGAAGTGGCGCATGAAGTCGTCGATGGTGAAGGTGGTCAGCATGTCCTGGTTCTCGTAGATCTGCTTCTTGAAGGCCCAGAAGACGTCCGGATTCTGGCGGTAGATGGCCCGGCCGGCCACGGCGGCGGAGAACGCCCAGGGATGCACGCTCAACAGCGGCAGGTCGTAGCGGACGTACCTCACATCGCTGCCGTACTTCTTGAGGATCGGGTCCATGTAGCCCGCGGCGGCCTTGCAGGACGGGCACTCGAAGTCGGAGAACTCGATGATGGTCACCTTCGGCGTAGCGCCCCCCTCGGCGGGTGCCTTGGCCACGTACGGCGCGAAGGCCTTCAGGCGCTCGGTCGATATATCGGCGTCCATGGGAAGGAAGTGGCCCATCAGGAACACCTTCCCTTCAGGATCGACCTCGCCTTCCAGCGGGATCTTGCCCGATTCGGTGATCTGGGTCATGACGACCTTGAAGAGCCCGTTGCGCGTCCGGGCGTGGTCGACTTTCACTTCAAACGGATTGCGGAAGGCGGTGTAACCGAAGGTCTTCAGCTTCTCCTCGAGCGTCGGCAGGGCCGCTTCATCGTCGAGGAACCACGGCATGCCGAAATAGAGCTCGCCGCCCTGGGACTCGATGCTCACCCACTGGCCCTGGCAGGCTGCCCGTTCGCTTTCGGCGCGAACCACCGTGCCGACGAGGTTTCCCGGCAGCTTGTGCATCATCCCCGCGCGCTTGACAGTCATGTTCGTGCTGCAGACGGGGATCGACGCATTCACCAGCTTCTCCGCCTTGGCGCTCTGCGGCGGGGCGGGCGGGTCGTCGTCGGCAAAGATCGGGGCAGCAGCAAGCAGGAGCGCGGTCGCGAGAAGCAGTCGTTTCACAGGCACCATCCGATTGACGAGATTCGTGTTACCGAGGGAACGGGGCAACCGCGGCTGTCCATTCCGGGCCGCGATTCTAGATGAACCCGCCTGGAAGCGGGGTTGCGGGGTTGCGAGGTTGCGGAATTACGGGGTGCCTCGGAACCCCGCAACCTCGCAACCGACCTCTTCACTTCGCCGTGCCCTTCTGCAGCTCCTTTGCAACGCGCTCCACCTCGGCGAAGACGTGCATGAAGTTCTCGCCCATGATCTTGCGGATGTCGGCCTCGCTGTAGCCGCGCCGCTTGAGCTCCTCGCGGATCGCCGGAAGCTTGCCCACGTCCTCCATGCCTTCCGGCGTGTAGCCGATTCCGTCGAAGTCCGAGCCGATGCCGACGTGCTCGATCCCGGCCACCTTGACCATGTGGTCGATGTGGTCGATGATCACCGTGTAGGGCACCTTCGGCAGCGGGTTGGCGTCCATCAGCTTCTTCATCTCGTCGCGATAGGCCTCTCCCTCGCTGGGGTCCTTGGCCTTGATGGCGGCCACGGCGTCCTTGAGCCGCTCGTCGCGCGACTTGGCCGCCTCCCAGACCTGGTCGGAGAGGAACGACGGATAGAAGTTCACCATGACCACGCCGCCGTTTTTCGCCAGCGCCTTGAGCATGTCATCGGTCATGTTGCGCGGGTTGTGCGCCAGGGCCCGGGCGGAGGAGTGGGAGGCGATGACCGGCGCCTTGCTCGTCTCGACGGCGTCGTAGAACGTCTTGTCGCTGACGTGAGAGATGTCGACCATCATGCCCAGGCGGTTCATCTCCAGGACGACCTGTTTGCCGAAGGGGGTGAGGCCGTTATGCTTCGGCTCGTCGCCCGACGAGTCGGCCCAGTTGTTGGTGTTCGTGTGGGTGAGGGTCATGTAGCGCGCGCCGAAGCGGTAGAAGGCGCGCAGCAGCTCGATCGAGTCCTCCATGGCATGACCGCCCTCGATGCCGATGAGGATGGCGTGGTGTCCGCCGGCCACCGTGCTGCGGATGTCCGCCGTCGACCCGGCGAAGCGCACCCAGGATGGGTAGGCGTCGACCATCTCGTGGATGGTCTCCATGATCTTCATGCAGAATGCGGCCGCGCCCTTCCCGGCGTACTCGCGCGGGACGTAGGCGGCGAAGAACTCGGCGTCGAGCCCGCCGGCCTTCATGCGCGGATAGTCGAAGTGTCCCCGCGTGTTCAATGCGCCGAGGTCGAAGGGCTTGTTCATGAACTCCGTGGGCGTGTCGGCATGCGTGTCGACCGTCACGGGAGGGGGCGCGACGGGCTTCGGCGGCTCGGCGTGACGGACGGCGGCGGAGAAGGGAAGCGCGGCCGCGAGCAGGGCCATGACGGCGTGATTCATGGTAGGCAGTGTATGTCACGGACGGGCGAGCGGGATGGGCGAGCGGCGAGCGGGAGATGTGCTCACGGGCTTCGGGGCTACCTTCCAGCCTTTCAGCCTTCATACTCATCGTCCGATCCGCTCCGTCTGCGGGCCGCGCGTGCGAACTGGTCGTCGAAGCGCCGTGGGAAGGGCAGCACGAGATGCTTGTTGCGCCAGGGCTCCGTCTCGAGCATGACGTTGAATCCCGCCGCGGAGACGATGCGCTCCGCGGCGGCGTAGAGGCCGTCCACGGGGAAGGCGTCGATCCGCTCGAAACCGTCCGGCATCACGACGTCGCATGGCGTGGCGACGAGAACGCGCATGGTCGTCAGCTCGCGCGTGTAGGCGATGAGCTCCTCGACCTCCGGCGCCGGGCCGGAGTGCACGATGAGCCAGAAACCACCCGCCGGGCACGTGATGACCGTGTCGCTTTCCAGGGCAAGGCGTGTGGTGCGCTTCGCCCTCACCTCCGGCGCTCCCTCTTCCACGACGTACGCCGTCTCGAACTGGGGCCAGGCAGCGTCGTTCGTGGCGCGGCGATATTCGCCAACGCGCAGGAGGCGTCCGATGAAGTCGAGCGGCACGCCGTCGAAGCCGGAGAGCTCGCCCTGGATGCCGGCGGGGAAGACGTCGACGATCATCCGTTCGCAGTCGATGCTCCGCAGCCAGGCGCGGTGCGCGGCGACGTCGCCTTCGAGTGAGCGGGGCACCTCGATGATTGGTATGCCGCCGGCGGCCCGAGGGTCGGCGGGCGTGGCCAGAATGAGGGCGCGGTCGCGGATGCCGAGGGCGTCGATCACGCGGCGGGCGCGGGTGACGTGGCCCGCGCCGCCGCCGATGGCATAGACGGCAATCACAACTTCCGATCGAGCAGCTCGGCGTAGATGACGGCGCGGTGCATCATGGGGATGCGGCCGGCATCGAGCACGCCCTTCGAGCCGTTCCGCAGCTCGACCGGGTTGAGGTTCTGCTCGTTGTCGCTCACCTTGATCTTGTTCGCGTCCAGCTTGACCTTCCACAGCAGCGACCCGTCGGGCTTGCGCACCTTGAACTCCCCTTCGCCCGGCTTCACTTCGAGCACCTCGGCACCGTTGTCGAGCGCGTACTTGCGCTTGCCGTTGCTCTTGATCACGCCGTGGAGGTGGTGGTGCTGGCTGTCGTCGACATAGTCGATGTCGATCGTCCCCCCGCTGTTCTTGACATTGACCGGCCCCGAGCTTCCCGCCGCCCCGCGGCCCGCCTTTCG
>CAZYTO010000165.1:4563-12745 GCA_964650405.1 uncultured Thermoanaerobaculia bacterium
GGCGAGCCGAGCGGAAGGTCGAAACGCTCACGCATCGCAGGTCACTCCGACGAGGGCCTCGCCCGCGCTCACCATCTGCCCCGGCTTCGCGCCGAGCCATTCGACGACGCCGGCGACGTCGGCCAGCACGGGGAACTCCATCTTCATCGCCTCGAGCACCGCGACGCGCTCGCCGATCTCGACGCGCGAGCCGACCTCGACCTCGACGCGCCGGACCGACGCCGTGAGGGGCGCCGAGCTGGCCTGCGGGTGCGAGGACGCAGGCGGTGCGCTGCGCTGCACGCTCTGGCCGGGGATGGCGTCCGGCTCGTGGTGGCAGGCCATGATGAGAGTCATCATGAGAGCCATGCTGAGGGTGGCGGTCAGGAAGAGAATCGTTCGGCGCATGAAGACCTCCGGGCTGTCTGGTGAAGGACGTCGAGGTAGCGACGGGCCTCGTCGCGGGCATCGCAGCGCTGGCGTGCGGCCAGCTCGGCGCGGCGCCCGAGGAGTGAGACGGCGTCGTCGGGAAGGGAGGCGGCGCGGACGATGGCGCGCCGGCAGGCGTGCTCATCGCCGGGGTCGAACAGCAGGGCGTTCTCGCCGTCCACCACCAGGTCACGCATCCCGCCCACGCGCGAGGCCAGCGCCTCGCGCGCCAGCGCCGCCGCTTCGATGAGGACGTTCGGAAAGCCGTCGTAATGCGAAGGGAGGACGGCGAAGTCCGCGGCCAGGTAGAAGGGGATGAGGTCGAAGCGGTCGACGGCGGCAAGCTGCGTGAACGACAGGCCGTCCAACGGCAGTTCCTCGGCCTCGCCGACGAGCAGCAGGTGAAAGCGGTCCGCCGCGCCGGAGAGGCGAAGCATGTCCAGAAAGAACGGCAGGCCCTTCTTGGCCTTGAGGTGGCCGAAACAGCCGAGGACGCGGCGGCCCGCGGCGTGCTCGTCCCGCCAGGCACGCGCGCGCGCGTGATCGGCATCGGTCGCCTGCCACAGCTCGAAGTCGATGCCGTTCGCCACGACTTCGACGAGGAGATCCGGGAAGAGCGCCGCCACCTTGTCAGCCTGTTCCGTCGTCACCGCGCAGACCGCGGCGGAGCGCACCAGCGCGTCCTCCAGCAGAGGGCGCCGCCGCGGGTCGAAGAGGCCGAAATCGAGCTCATTGCCGCGCAGCATGGTGATCAGCGGGCGGCCCAGCCACGCCGCGAAGGCCGGCGCACAGGCAATGGGCGCCGCGCCGCCGAAGGCCAGGACGTGCGTGGTGGCCTCGACGTCGAAGGCCGTCTTCATCCGGTTCCAGGCGCAGTTGATCGCGTGGGGCATGCTCTCTTCCGCCGGCCAGCGAAGGTGCCTGCCCTGTGCGCCGTCGCGCAGCACCGGGCGGGCCGCACGCCGGTCGAAATGCAGGACGTCCACCGTCACCCCGGCCTGCTGCAGCCCGCGGACGATCCGGTCGCACGACTCCGCCATCCCGCCCCGATCCGGCGGATGGTTCTCGGTGATGAGGAGGGGGCGCATGATGATTTCGCCTGGCTTGGTGTGTCGCGTTGGTACCGGGTAACGGGTTCCGGGTAACGGGCTCCGGGTAACGGGTTCCGGGTACCGTAGGTAGTTGATCCGGGCGTTCGGTACCTGGTACCCGGTACCCGTTACCCGGTACCCGTTAGCTGTCTCCGAATCCCGCCCGCTCGACGTCGTCCGCGTCGCCTCCTGCGTTCACGTCGTCGTCGAACGAGCGCACGTCGTAGTCGTCGAAGTCGTAGGCGCCGTCGTACCACGGCGAGTAGCCGTAGGTCGTGTAGTAGTGGCGGCGGTAGGTGTAGGCCCACTCGTCGTCGTAGCGCGCACCCTTCTGGAGCTGATACGTCTTCGAGTAGCAGTCGAGGCAGGTCTTGTAGCCGCTGCGTGAGGACATGTGCTCGCTGCACATGGGGCGGCTGCACGTGTCGCAGGTGCTCGTTGCGGGAGCGCCGCAGTCGTGGAGGATGAGAAAACCGCGTCGGGCCTGACAGGTGTCCATGGCGCGTCTCCTATTGGGCCGGCTTGGCGGCTTTGTAGATGCCGCCGACGAGCTCGACGAACGGATCGAGAGGGATGGGGTCGCAGGAAGGCTGGACGAACTTGCGCGAGACGCGCATGGTGGCGCTCTTCTCGCTCTCCTTCGCCGCGCCCTCCACGGCGTACGTCTTCTTCTTCAGGACCAGCTCGATGTCGATGGCCGACTTCTTCTTGTACTTCGTCTTGGTCTTGTACTTGCCGCGTGCGGTGCGCTTCGACTTCTTGCTCTCGCGGATGGTGTCCTCGACCGTCCAGCGGATGCGGCTGCCGTCGTTCAGAACGCCCTGGGCCGAGAACCACGGGTCGCTGTAGATCGTGTCGATGATCTTGTAATACGCGCCGCGCTTGTAAGGATCGCCCTTGGAGACTGCCTTCTCCTGACACGTGGGCAAGCGCAGGTCGAGGTGGACGTGCACCGGTTCCTCGGGCTTGAAGTCGTCGCGCATGAGCCGGAGGAGCGGCACGGCGAACGCGCCGAGGTTGTCCGATACGTCGAGGCGCTTGACCAGCTTCAGGTTGCGGAAGAGCCAGAAGGCGCCGCCGCCCAACGCCGCGGCCACGATCAGGTTGTAGGGAAAGGGAGCGAAGACGGCCGACGCCAGGGCGGCCAGGATCAGGAAGGCGATGGTGCAGCCGAGCTGGGTCGTGGTGCTCCCCACGAGCTTGTCCAATGCGGCCACCGGCTCGAGCAGCGCCACCAGTTCGCTCGCGGTGTGATCGAGGTCTACCGTCTTGTTGTCGACGATCTGTTTCTGTTCGTCATTGAGCGAGCGATACGCGTTCGCGACTCTCATCGGCAGCGGCTCCTTTCCCATCCAAGGACTCGTAGAGGGCGCGGAGCGCGTTCGTGGAGCGCTCCCAGGTGAAATCCCGTTCGATGGTGGCCCGCGCCGCGTCGCCGAGCCGTTGCGCCAGCGCGGGCTGGTCGAGCAGGATGCGCAGCGCGCGGGCCAGCTCGCCCGGCCGGTCCGGATGCACCAGCCAGCCGTTCTCGCGGTCCGTGATCAGCTCCCGCACGGGCGGGACGTCCGAGGCCACCACGGCCGTGCCGGCCGCCATCGACTCGACGATCTTCAGCGGCGCGCAGCCCTGCACGACGTTGCGCGGCGAGTCGGTCAACGGCGCCACCGAGACCGCCGCGTGCTGGACCCATGCCGCCAGGTCCGCGCCGTGCAGCTCGTAGCGCCACAGGATGCGTCCGTCGACGCCGAGCTTCGCCGCCAGCCGCTCGTGCCGCCGCCAGGCCTTCGATTGCCCGCAGCCGCAGATGCCGAGCTGCAGGTCCGGGAAATTCGCCAACCGCGCGCACGCCCGCAGACGCGTGTCCAAACCCTAGCACAACTGCGGCGACCCGAAGTAGAGCAGGTACCGGCACGGCGCCTCGGCCGGGCGGGGGTGGGGGAGATGCACGTCCGCGCCGTTCGGGATGACCCGGATCTTGTCTCTTGCGACGCCGAGTTGGGCGAGAAAGCCCGCCGTCGTCTCGGAAGGCGTGACCAGAACGTCCGACGCGGCGCAGCAGGCCAGCTCCATGGCCCGGACTTTCGCCAGCGTCGCCGGCGCCAGGGCAGGGAAGAGATAGGGCAGCTCCACCGACGGCAGCGCATTGACCTCGAAGACCGTCGTGTACCGGCGCTGGGGCCGGAGGGCGATGGCCGCGCCGCTCCACGGATCACGGAAGTGCGCGATCTCCAGCGAGGGCTCCAGCGCCTCGACGACGGCGGTCAGGGCCTGCCCGTAACGGCGCGTCCGCTCGAGGGAGTTCGGAATCTCCTCGGAAAAGCGCACGATCTCGACGCCCGTGTCCTCGCGCCGAGCTATGGAGGACGGACAATCCTGTCCGTCATTCTCCCGGCGTGTCCAGGGTTGTCCGTCGTTCGAGTCGAGCTGGTGCGCCGGCAGATCGGCCGCGCCCAGGGCGAACAGCGCCCCGCCGCCGGCGTGCGCGAAGAGCGTCCGCGCAAAACGGTCGATGTGAATCGCCGCTCCCTTCCTCGACGGAAAACGATCGAAGGCCGCGTAGAGTGCGCGGTGCGCTCGCTCGAACATGAACCGAACGAGCGCAAGCATAGAAGGCCCGGCGCCGAACGGCAAAGGTCATTTGTCACAACGGCGAGCGGGGAGGCGGCGAGCGGCGAGCGGGGAGGCGGCGAGCGGCGAGCGGGCCAGATGCGGCGCATGGTCATCCCGGGCTTGTCACAGCGCCCGAAGCTGCTGAGAGGAGAAACGATCGACGGGGGACGGTTCACGCGGAGACGCGGAGATCGCGGAGACGTGGAGATCGCGGAGGATTCCCCCTCCGCGCCTCCGCGTGATCCGTCTCCCGTCGTCGATCGCTTCGACTCGCAGGGCGGCGCCCCGGCGGATGACCGTGCCTCCCGCTCGCCGCTCGCCGCCTCCCGCTCGCCAACGTCAGAAACTGACCCGCAACCCCGCAGTGGCCGTGACGAACGTTGGGCGCGCCTGCATGTGGGTCCAGTGGTAGGCCGCTTCCACGACCACTCCGAAGCGTGGATTGATGGGGAAGTCGCCGTTCACGCCGGCCGTCAGGCCGTAGTCCGTGTCGGAGAGGTTGCCGCCCGTCTGGCGATAGAGGCCGGCACCGGCGAAGAGACCGGTCGAGCCGAAGGGCTCCGAGAAGCGGTAGTCCATGATCCCGTCGACGTACTCGATGCGGCCGTGATTGAAGATCGTGTAACGGCCGGCCCTTTTTGTGGGGTCGGGGTCGTCTCTCGCAATGGCCGGGTTCGTGATGAACACCGTCGCGGTATCGATCTCTCCTGCCTTCACCTTGAACCGCGTGCCAGGTTCGATCTGGATGGCGTAGTAAATCTCCTTCGCCGAGTCGCTGAAGCGCCAGAAGTCCGTCTTTTCGAGACCGGCGTCCTTCTCGTCGCTCGAGCGCCTGCGCTGGACGCCGCCGAGGCTGAAGCCGAACTCGCTCGTCTGGGCGAACACGGGCAGGGCTACGAGCAGGAGAAGGGCGAGTCTGAGAGCTGTCTTGGTCATGGCCGGCACTATAAGCAATCGATTCTGTCGATTCAATGTCGTCACTCCTTGCATACAATGAGCGCCGTGCTGCAAACGCTGTCCTCGATAGGACGGGAGACGGCGCGAATCGTTCTCCACGCCTCCTGCGTCGCCTGCGGTCGCGAGCTGCCGTGGCGCGCCCGGGTCGCATCCTGCTGCGCGTCCTGCTGGGCGTCGTTGCCCCGCATGACGAGCGCTGCCTGCCGCTCCTGTGCCCTGCCGCTGCCCGGCGATTCCTCCCTCTGCCTCGATTGCCTCGGCGATCCGCTGCCCGTGGACTGGTCCGTGGCCTGGGGGCACTATCGCGGCGGTCTGGAGCACGTGCTCCGGGCCCTGAAGTTCCGCCGTCACGACTTCCTGGCCGGGCCGCTGGGAGGCCTGCTGCGGGAACGGCTCCCGGACGCGGACTTCGACGCCGTCGTCCCCGTGCCGATGCACCGCCGCAAGCTGCGCCGGCGCGGCTACAACCAGGCGGAGCTCCTAGCCCGGGCGCTGGCGAAGGGGATGGCCGTTCCCTGCCAGCCGCGCTTCCTCTCGCGTCCGGAGGAGCGGGCCACGCAGTCGAAACTGAATCGGCTGGACCGCCGCGCCAACGTCCGCGGTGCCTTCGCCGCATCGCCGGACGTGGCCGGCCGGCGTGTGCTTCTCGTCGACGACGTCTGCACCACCGGCGAGACGGTGCGGGCCTGTGCGGGAGAGTTGGTGAAGAAAGGAGCAGCGAGAGTGTGCGCGGTAGTAGTGGCGAAGAGTGGTTAGTGGTTAGTGGTTAGGACGAGCGAGACCTAACCACTAACCACTCTGATACTTGACGGGTGGAAAAAGTGATTAGTGGTCAGTGGTTAGGTCTCCCTCTTCCTAACCACTAACCACTAACCACTAACCACTAACCACTCATCACTCTTCTCTCGGAGACGGAATGCCAGATTTCGATCTGATCATCATCGGCGGCGGCATCATTGGAGGCAGCACGCTCTACCACCTCGGCCAGCTCGGGTACACGGGCCGCGTGCTGGTGCTGGAGCGGGAAGACGCGCTGTCGAAAGGCTCGACGGCCCTCTCCGCCGGCGGCTTCCGCAACATCTGGACGACGCCCATCAACATGCGGCTGACGAGCTACTCGATCCGCAAGCTCGCCTCGTTCCGCGAAGAGCTGAACTGGCCCATCGGCTTCGACCAGCGCGGGTATCTCTTCTGCCAGTACGAGGAGAACTTCGAGAGTGCCCGGACCTTCGGCCAGGAGTGGGAAAAGAACGGCGTGCGCATCGAGTTCCTCGACGCCCGTGAAGTGGAGAAGAAGGTCCCCGGCCTCGTGGCGGGCATCGACCACATCGACCCGGACGTGAACGAAGTGCTGCAGATGAAGCCCATCGCCGGCGGTGTCTTCGGCCCGGACTGCGGGAGCTTCGATCCCTCCGCGGCCGCGCAGGGGTACTTCGAGCGCGGGCTGGAAGCGTTCAACGGCCGCGCCGAGCTGCGCCTGCGCACGCCGGTGAAATCGCTGCGCATCACGGACGGCGTGTACCGCGGCGTGGAGCTGGAGGACGGCACGATCCTCGAGAGCGGGAAGCTGCTCGTGGCGGCGGGGGCCTGGACGAATCAGCTCCTCGAGCTGGGCGGTCTCGTGGGCAGCGATCTTCCGCCCGTCATCCCGCTCAAGCGGATGCTCTTCATCACCAACTTCCCGCCCATCGAGGGCTTCGACCGCATCCCCATGACCATCATCGACGACGGCATCTACTTCCGCCCCGAGGGGCCGAACCTGCTCATCGGGCGCGCGGACCCGGACACGCCGCCGGGCTTCGACATCTCCGCGGACGCTCAGTACTACGAGGAGAAGATCAACTACGTGATGCAGGAGCGCATCCCGGGCATGGAGCGCTGCCGGCTGATGTCGATGTGGGGCGGCCTGTACGACACGAACGAGAAGGACCACAACGCCGTTTTCGGCTCCCACCCTCACGTGAGCGGTCTGCACTTCGCCACCGGCTTTTCCGGTCACGGAGCCATGGAGGCCCCGGCGGCCGGGCTGGCCCTGGCCGAGCTGCTGCACTACGGCCAGTACCGCACCCTCGACTGCACACCGCTCTCCATCCGCCGCTTCTGGGAGAACCAGCCCATTCACGAAACCATCGTCATCTAGGACGCGTCGCAAGCAACATGCACGCAGCCGCGTTCGTGTTGCTGGCGATGATCCGTCAGGCTGGCAGTCTCCAACTGTTCATGCCGCCGAGGGAGGTGGCCGCGAAGTCTCGTCTCGTCTCCGGCCTGGACGTGGCGGCGTCTTCCGACGGAGAGCGGGTGGCGTGGTGTGAGGGCATGCACGGTTACGACGGCGCCTGCTATGTCTGGATGCGAGGCGCCATGGCACCCCGGTCCGCCCAACCGTTCAAGGAAGAGGTCGGCGGCCTCGTCGAGCGCCATTTGCCCGATGATGATGACTCCACTGACCCGTACGATTTTCGGCTGTATGTGGTCAGATAATCCGCCCCGCTGAAGGACACGATGAGGATGATGATCACGGGCGCGATCAGGAAGAGCAGCACGGCACCGGCCAGGGCCGCCACGGCGACCGTACCGGGCCCGCGGCGCTGACCGTCGTCCGCCATCAGCTCGCCTCGAGCTCGCCGCTCACCCGCGCCCCTCGAAGATCCGCTCGAGGCGGACGATGCGGTTGTAGCCGACGAAGCCTACGAGGGTGAGGGCGAGGAGGACCACGGCCAGCGCGGAGGCGAACGCCCAGTTCAGCGTGATCTCCACCTCGCGCTCGATGAGCATGGCGATCATCATGTCGCCGGGCCCGCCCATGAGCGCAGGCGTGATGAAGAACCCCAGGCTCAGGATGAACACGAGCAGCGTGCCGCCCGCGATGCCGGGCAGCGATAGGGGCAAGAACACGCGGCGGAACGCTTGGAGCCGACTCGCGCCGAGGCTGTGGGCGGCGCGGACCAGCCCTGGATCGATGCCGCGCATCACGCTGTAGAGCGTGAGAATCATGTAGGGCAGCAGCACGTAGGTCATGCCGATCACCACCCCCGCCTGGTTGTAGAGCAAGGGCAGCGGGGCGTCGGTGAGGTGCAGCGCCATCAGGTAGTGGTTCACGATGCCGTTGCGCCCGG
>CAZYTO010000166.1:0-4121 GCA_964650405.1 uncultured Thermoanaerobaculia bacterium
CATCTTCCATCGCGAACCCGAACTCCGGGCCGATGCTGGGTGATCAGATGAGCGTCTCCCTGACGTACGAAGTGCCTCCGCCGTTCACGTTCAACGTAACGGACAACGCCCCTGAGACCGATCGCCACATCCTCCTGTCGAATCTCCACACCGGGTATGACTACCCGCACTTCCAGGCTGCCGGCGGCAAGGACGGCGAAGTGCCGATCATTCTCAACGCCCGCGGCCAGAGCGGCCAATACGAATCGGGGCTCACGGTTTACCTGCGGATCGACGACCCCGAGGACCCCGCTCCCTACATGAATCTGCCCACGAACAAACTCGCCCACAAGGACGACAACGTCGGACCGGCCCCGACTCTTGTCGGAACCGGTCTCTCGCCCGTGGCGAACCTCCCCGGCGTCTACCAGGCCACGAGCGGTAACGACGGCGAGATAGACTTCACGCTGAAGCTGGACCACGGCACCGCGGCCGGCGACAACTACCAGATCGAGGCCAGCTTCGACCAGACGTTCCCCAGCGGACCAGGATCGAAGTCAGGGACGATGACAGCTTGGAAGCGCATCTTCGTCGAGAAGCACAAGATGCTGCGGAACGGGATGACTATCACTCAAACAGCGTCGATCGGAGCCGACTCGATTCAAATTTCGGCGAACCATTACCTTGGTAATCAAGGCAGTCATCGAACGATCAAGAAGGGCGATCGCATTGTTCTGGTGCATTCGCCGGCGCTCGATCGCTCGGACCTTGCGGCTGGGTGGTATGTTGAGTATCACGATGTCGCCGACGTGCAGCCAGTACAGGGTACGAATGAGTACACCGTCCAGCTTGGGACAAGGCAAGGCAAGACTATCCAGCCGCAAACACTGCAACATCCATTCGGGCAAGAGGCAGCCGATAGATCAGTTGGCGACGCAATCGCCTTCATTAGCGGACCGTTTATCACCGCGAGTGATGTATTCGATGCGCCAGATACGCTCTTGGCGCAGTATGATGCCAGCGGAAAAGCAACGAGCGCATTTCCGCAGGCGTTCGTCGAGTACATCGTGTTGCCTGACAACACGCTCCCAAGTGGAGTTGTGCCGCTTCCGTGGGTGCGGCCAAGGATAGATGACGACCAAACCTTCCAGGATCTCGCCAATCGCTGGGGCAGTACGGTCAACGCAAACGGCAATACGCCTCCTGATCACCAGTTATTGATGATCGGAGACGAGGATAGCGGTGGCAACCCGCCGGACGCCGCAGGGGTAACTACACACAAAGTCCCCGGACAAATCGTGTCTTTTGTGTTTCGTGGCGCGATTGACTTTGAAGTCACGGACAACACGCAAGGCAACCCTCATTATCGACAGAATCCCGACAACTGGGCGGCGAAGAACGAAGTGCACGAACTTACCCACCAATGGAAGGTCGACCTGATGTGGTCGGGGATAAGCGGCGCTGACCCATATCACTGTCCGTCAGACTCGACCGTTTTCGACAGCTCCAGCAATCCGCCCACAGCATGTGTAGAGGCGGAATCAGCCGGGTCGCAGAGTGGGGCTGAGACGCAGTCGGACAACATGATCGCGCGCTATCATCTTCGCCAGTTGAACGGCGCCTGGAACTCCGAATATTTTGAGATTCGCAAGCACGCGGACCCATTTGTGCCATGAAAGGACTCGACATGAAAAAGTTAATTTCACTTTGCCTCGTGCTGATCGCGGCAGCCGCATCTGCCGCTGACAGGCCGCCGCGTGTAACCGTAACTCTAGATCCACCGGCTCAGTCATTACTGCCGGGCGTCCCCTTCGACATGACCGTAATCTACCGAAATCTAACTGGTCAGCGGGTGGCAGTAGGCGCGGTGGCGACGATTGTTGTTACTCCAAATGGTGGACAGCCGATACGAATGAAAAGCCGGACGAGCGTGATGCCGGAGTCCGGATTTCAAGCCGTGCCCAACTTCGTGTTGGAGCCTGGCGAGACACGTTCCGGCGTGCTTGAATGGTCGGGTAATTGGCTTTTCGAGGACGCAGGCGTAACGATTCCAGGCACCTATGAAATTGCGTTAGATCTGACTGGCAATCCGAACGAGATCGATGACGATGTTGTTTACGTTGGGCCAACACGCAGCAGCACCGCAAAACTAATGCGTATTCAACCGACGGGAGAGGATGCGGTTGTGTGGGCTCGTCTGAATGAAGCGACCGGGAATCAATGGCCCAGTCATGGCTTCGGATCGCGGATAACTGAGGGTGACGCGATGTCTGACGAGGTCATCGCCAAACACGCGAACTCCGGCTACTACCCGTATGCTCTGCTGCTCGCGCATCACCGACCGGTTGTCGATTTCCAAGCAGCGCGCGATGCGGTTCAGAACTTTCGCCTGTCGCCAGCCTATCCACACCTGCTGATCGCCGCCGGCAATTCTGCTCACTACGAGGCTCGCATGGCAGCGAACTCCAAGCGGCCGTCGTCCGAGGTTGAACATTACCTGAAACTAGCCCAGTTTTATTTCGAGGAGGCGGGACATACCGGCAGCGTGGCGGTAAGAACCGACGCCCGCGTGAACGCTGGTTCGATGCTGATTGAGCTCGAAGACCTAAGGCGACACTCGCGAGAGCAATAACCTGCGGAAGGGAGTGCGCGCCACGATGAAGATCAGACTACGCAGGTTGCTTCTTCCCGGCCTCATGTTACTTGTCGCGTTTGAAGTGGTCGCCGATACGCCCGCGACGGTGATTGGCCGGGTCACGCGAGATGGAAAGCCGGGCAAGCGCGCCAGGGTGGAATTAACGACAGGCGTTCCGAAAATGAACCGTACCGACGTCGCGTTTCACATCGCCACAACCGATGATTTCGGTCGCTTTACGGTTCTCGGCCTGCCCCCTGCGGATACTTACGCGATCCGGGTCACCTTCGCCGACGGCTTCACCACAGTCGGGCCGGTGAATGACGTTCGCGCCGGCGACGTGCGGCATATCCTGACCACGATACATACTCACATCGGTGGCACGAACACTTGGCGCGAAGAACCCGATCGCCGGCCGCAACAAGTATTCGAGTGGCCGTTACGCGATCGACGCAATCAGATCTGGATCTGCGAGTGATCCGCTAAACAACGAAAGAAAAGGATGTTCAAACCGGGCTACCACGGCGGCTCTTCGGGGACGGGTGTCGTCATGACCACCAGTCATGACGGATGCACCGTCTTCTACGAGGTCGGCATCTGCGTATTGGTGATCTCGCCTGACGGAGAGGGTTTCCGTGTGCGCGTGGGAGGGTAGGAGGTGTCGCTGGCGTTTCTGCCGCCTGTTGTCGACCTCGACTACATTGCTGCGCGACGCAGGCCGCTCAACCTCAAGGACCGCACAGTGATCTGGACAGATGCTGAGACTCTCATATGACGGGCGGCACGGTCGACGTGCCCAACTCTCCTCGGACGCACTCAGACCGGGCGGTCTAGCCGCGGTGATTCAAACGGGGGCCGTGCCGCACGTCACCAATCAGCGACAGAAGAGAACCATGGGCAAGCGGTCGGAAGAAACGCCGAAGACAAGGCTCGAAGAGTTCATGCGGCGGTACAACATTCGCCCCATTGAGCTTTCGCGTGCCTCCGGGGTGGACCGATGGGGGCTCCACCAGATGCGCGTCGGTCGAACAGATTCGACCAGACGGCGAATGGCGGCGGTTCTCGCAGGTGCGCGCCTCATTCTCCCCGATCTGCACATCGCGATTGATGACCTGTTCAGCTTTGACGATGGCCCCTTACCCACGGCCCGGAAGGACTGGCAGCGGGTGATCGCGCCGGGCAGACCACCGAAGAGAGGTGCGACGAGCGAGAAGGAATGACGAATATGACGGCGGATGGAGTGAAACGGCGCGCCTGCCTAATCGTTTGCGTTGCCGCCGAATGTAAATGGGCACTGTGCGGCAATAGCTTGTTGCTGTGCCGGACCTACCTCTATTCCAAGACACGATTTGAGCGCCTGCTTCATCCGCCGTCACCAGATGTTCGGGGGAACTCACCATGGACGGAGACGATCCGAAGATCACGCCCGACATGATTCCGTTGCTGCGCCGAATCGCTCATGCGGATATCGCTCAGTCGATGAGGCGTTGCGGCGCCGTGATTCAAG
>CAZYTO010000166.1:4131-12681 GCA_964650405.1 uncultured Thermoanaerobaculia bacterium
GCGCCGTCTATTCGTACCTTTACGCGGCTTGCGCCGCTTGCTCAACCGCTTCGGCGAGCTGCTGGAGCACAGCCGGCGGGGCGCTGGTGGCTTTGGCGAGCGCGAGGAGCGCTGCCTTCGGCCCCGCCGCCGCGGTCTGCACCGTGAGATCCAAGCCGTGCCGCGTCCCCTCGGCCCAGGAGAGGACGCCGGGATCGCCGTCGCGGGCCGCCTCTCCTCTACCGGGCTGCAGGACGCGCGGGAGGCCCTGTTCCGCGCCGCGGTCGCGCACGATCGAGAACGAGCCGCCGCTCTCGAAGTGCGTCTCCTGCGCTTCATTGCCGGTGCGGATGAGGATGCGCGCGTCGCGGGTGTCGACGTTCGGTACGACAAAGGTGAATTGGCGCAGGTCGATGTCGAGGTGCGGCGTGATGCGGAAGGCGTAGTACTTCCCGCCATCGATCGAAAGAAAGGCTTCCCACTCCTCCGAGGACGGCGGCAGTTGCCCCGCGGCCCAGCGCAGTTCCGCGAAGGAACCGCCGCGCAGGGTCACCCCGGCCGCGGGCGCGACGAGATGCAGCGGCTCCGCCTGCGCAAACGAGGCACACGCGAGCAGGGCAATCGCCGGGAGCAGCCGGGCCAGGCGGTTCATCGGACGGCCGAGGATGATAGTCCGATTGCCGCGCCGGCGCACGTTGCGCGCGGGGCCACGTCTCTCGACGCACGTCTAAGGTGAGCGCACCTCGAAGGAAGGCACCTGAAGGAAGGGGTCACAGCTTCTGTCTTCTGTCGGCCCGTCGGGAAGCGGGGTCAGAGCTTCTGTCTTTCTGTCAAATAAAAATCGAAAACCGAAGCTCTGACCCCACGCTCTGCGGACGCTGGCCACGACGGCGGTATCCTTGCGGGCCAGCACATGGATCGCAGGAGAGAGTGATGAATGACGTCGTCCTGAAGCGCTTCGAGACGCCTGACGAGGTGCGCACGTTCGAGAAGGGGAAGTTCGAGCTGGTGAGCCTCGGGGGGATGGTCATCGGCCGTGCCACGTACGAGCCGGGCTGGAAGTGGTCGACGCACGTGGGCGCAGCCATCGGCAAGAGTTTCTGCGACGTCGAGCACGTCGGCATCGTCGTCTCCGGCACTGCGACGGCGGCCATGGACGACGGCCGCGTCTTCGAAATGAAGGCCGGCGACGTCTTCTATGTCGCGCCCGGACACGACAGTTGGGTCGTGGGCGACGAGCCGTACGTCTCCCTGCACTTGCTGGGAGCGAGCGACTACGCCAGCCGGAAGTGAACCGGACGAAGGAAGATGATCGTGAACCGCACCGCATCCGCGGCCTTCACGGCCGAGTTTGAAAGTGAAGAGGAACTGCGGAACGAGCACCGCACGAATCTCTCGTTCGGTGCGCTCCGGCTCACGACGCGGGAGGCCGTTCCGCTGCATACGGTCCTCCTGGTCACGCTCCGCGGGCCATGGGGCGGCGAGGCGTTCGTGCAGGCGAAGGTCGTGGCGGCTCTGCCGGACGGCATCGCCCTTGCCGTGGACGGCGACGCCGACGCGCTGCTGGCGCGGCTCGTGGCGCGTCCGGAGCCCGAGGGCGAGCCGGAGGCGATTGCGGCGCATGAGGGCGAGCCGCCGGACGACGAACTGCGGGAGGCCGACGCGCCCGGCGAGCCGCGGGAACGAGCCCAGAGCAGTTGGGACCGCGTCCGCGATCTCTCGCAGATGGAGAAGATCCTCCTGGCGGCGAAGGCCGACCGCTCCGAGCGTGCGCTCCTTCTCCAGGACAACGACCCCCGCGTGCTGCTGTCCGTCCTGCGCAATCCGCGGCTGACCGTCGACGAAGTCGTCCGTATCGCCAAGTCGTCGTTCCTCACCTACCAGATCGCCGACGTGATCGGAAAGGCGGGCCAGTGGATGGCCAGCCTCGACGTGCGCCTGGCCCTCGTGCACAACCCGAAGACGCCGCCTGCATTCGCCCTTCGCATCCTCCCGTCGCTCCCGGTGGCGGAGGTGCGAACGATCGCCCGCACCGGCACGAACATGGCGCTGAAGCAGGCCGCGTTGCGGCGGCTGCAGGGTACGTGATCGAGTCCCTCATAACGCGCGCCACGCAATCGCCGCCGCTCCGACGACCACGATCACCAGCGGCTCCGGCGCTCTCTTCCACCACGTCACACAGGCCAGCGTCGCGGCGAAGATAACGATCGTGGGAACGTCGACGATGGCGCGCCGCGCCAGGACGTAGACGGCGCCGGCAATCGCTCCCGTCGCGGCGGCGGTCACCCCGCCCACGAACGCGCGCAGCCGCGGGTTGTTCGCGAAGCGGGCGTAGAACGGTGCCGGGAGGATGACGAAGAGGTAGCAGGGCAGGAAGACGCCGAGCGCGGCCAGCGCGGCACCGCCGGCGCCGCGGACGAGGTAGCCGATGAAGGCCACGGTGATGACCACCGGGCCGGGCGTGACCATGGCCACCGCCACCGCGTCGAGGAACTGCGCATCGGTCAGCCAGCGATGCTCCACGACGACGCCGTGATAGAGGAACGGCACGATGGCCAGGCCGCTGCCGAAGACGAACGTCCCGGCCTTGGCGAAGAACCAGAAGAGCGCGCCGCCGGCCGTACTGCCGGACGTGGCTCCTCCGCCGCTCGTCGCCGCGAGCGCCAGCGGCGGCACGAACGCGGCGGCGAGGTGCGCGCGCGAGGTCTTCCAGAGCTGGAAGAGGAGCGCCACGACGCCTCCGCCCACGATGAGCGAGAGGATCTCCGCCTGCGTCATGGCCGTGGCCAGGGCATTGACAGCGAAGATCGTCCAGAGCAGCCAGTCGCGCCCGAGGGTCAGGCGCACGAGCTTGTATGCGCTGCGCAGGATGATGGCGATCACCGCCGCGCCGATGCCGTAGAACGCCGCCTGCATCCAGGGGAGGCCGCCGAACCGCACATAGGCGGCGGAGATGGCCAGGACCATGAGGAACGACGGCAGCACGAAGGCGAAGGCCACGACCGTGGCGCCGAGGACGCCGGCCCGCGCCCACCCGAGGTAGATGGCCAGTTGCGCGGCCAGGGGCCCCGGCGCGAGCTGGGCCAGGGCCAGCCCCTTCATGTACTCGCCGCCGCTCACCCAGCGGCGCTCCTCGACGAGGTCGCGCTGCATGTAGCCGGCCAGGGCGATGGGGCCGCCGAATCCGAAGGTGCCCAGGCGCAGGAAGTAGCCGGCCAGCGCGGCCAGCGACGGCGCGGCCGGTGCCGCCGGCGTTGAAATCTCGTGCTGGCCGGACTCCCGCGGCGTCTCCATAAGCGGCATGATATAGCAGTTGCTAGATTGCAGCGCAATTGCTAGCATGCATCCGTGCCACGCTGGTTGATCCTCGTGCATCGCATCCCGCCCCGCCCCCTTTACCTTCGCGCCAAGATGCGCCAGCGCCTCGCCGACGCCGGAGCGGTGGCCGTCAAGAACGCGGTGTACCTTCTGCCTCACGGTCCCGACGCCCTGGAAGACCTGCAGTGGATCGCCCAGGAGATCGTGGCCGGCGGAGGCGACGCCCACCTCTTCGCCGGCGAGTTCGTCGACCGTGTGGCCGACGCCGCCGCCGTGGCGCAGTTCCGGGACTCGCGGAATGCTGATTACGAAGCCATCGCCGCCGATGCCCACGCGGCCATGAAGGCGGCCCGGAGCGCCGCGGCCGTCGCGGAGCTCGCCGCCGGACAGGCGCGCCTGCTGCGACGCTTCGAGGAAGTGCGCCGCATCGACTTCTTCGAGTCCGGCCGGCGGGTGGCGGCGGAAGAGGCCCTGGCAAAGATCGAGAACAGGCTGCGGAAAGACCGCAAGGAGGAGACGCGCATGGTCAAGGCCAATCGGGAATTGCTTGGAAAGACGTGGGTGACCCGCCCCGGCGTGAAGATCGACCGGATGGCTTCGGCCTGGCTCATCCTCCGCTTCATCGATCCGAAGGCGCGCTTCCGCTTCGCCGATCCGGCGTCGAAGAAGAGCCCCGGCGACGTGCGCTTCGACATGGTGGGCGGCGACTTCACGCACGAAGACGACCGCTGCACGTTCGAGACGCTCATCGCACGCCTCGGGCTCCCCGACAAGGGGCTGCGCGCCATCGGTGAGATCGTCCATGACCTCGACCTGAAGGACGCGAAGTTCGGTCGCCCCGAGGCCGCCGGGGTCCGGTTGATGCTTGACGGCCTCATGGCCCGCACCGGCAACGACGACGAGCGCATCGAACGGGCCCTGGTCATCTTCGACGACCTCCACGAAGCGCTCGGTGCCCGACGCGGCGCAACCCGCGAACGGCGGAGCAGCAAGTGAACGCCGGCATCGATGGAGTGAGCGAGCCGCCGGCCGTGCTCCAGGACACGGTAGAGCGATCGCTGGCCAGAACCGCGGCCGTTCCCGGGATCGGAGCAGCCGCATGACGCTCCTCCTCACGCGATCCGATCTGGCGGCGATCCTCAATCCCGATGATTGCCGGACGAGCGTCGAAGCGGCCTTTCGCAGCTACGGCGAAGGGCGCATGGACCCGCCGAAGAGCCTCGGCTTCCACGCGGCGGAAGGCACGTTTCACATCAAGGCGGCCACCGCGGACGTTTTCGCGGCGAAGATCAATGCGAACTTCCCCGGCAATCCGCTCCGCCGCGGCCTCCCGACCATTCAGGGCATCATCGTCCTGATGGACCTCGAGCGTGGGACGCCGTTGGCCATTCTCGACTCGACGCTCATCACTACCCTGCGCACCGCCGCCGCCACCGCGGTGGCCGCCTCGTGCCTGGCGCGAACGGACGCCGCGACGCTCGCGATCATCGGCTGCGGCACGCAGGGGCGGGCCAGCCTCGCGGCGCTGCAGCTCGTGCGTCCGCTGCGAACGTGCTGCGCGTACGACGCCGGCGACGGCGCCGCCGCTCGCTTCGCGCGGGAAATGGGGGAGGAGCTCGGAATCGACGTCCGGGCCGCGGCATCGATCGACGAGGCCGTCGCCGGCGCAGACATTGTCGTGACCTGCACGACCGCGCGCGCGGCCCTCCTCGATGTCCATCACCTGCGTCCCGGCCTCTTCATCGCCGCCGTCGGCGCCGACAATCCCGAGAAGCAGGAACTGACCCCGGCCCTCCTCCGCGAGACGCGCGTCGTCGCCGACATCCTCGATCAGGCAGCGACCATGGGCGATCTGCACCACGCCCTCGAGGCGGGCACCATGACTCGCGAGGATGTCCACGGCGAGCTCGCCGATGTTCTCTGCGGACGCGTGGCCGGGCGGACGGCGGACGACGAGGTGTTCGTCTTCGACTCCACCGGCACCGCCCTGCAGGACGTCGCCGTCTCGTCGCTGGCTTACACGCGAGCCGTGGAGCGCGGAGTGGGGCTCGAAGTCGCGTTCGCGTGAGCCCGCGGCATCATCCAACGAGCTCGCTCATCGGGATCCGAGTGTGATCTCCGCGGCTGTCTCGGGACAACCAACAGGGGCCAGGCCGCGTTGGATTCGCAGCCGCGGTTCCCCTCCCACTCTCACGTTATAGCGCACCGTGGGCCTTGCGGCAATCCCAGGCCCGGGCCGTAGACTCGCCGGCCTCGCGGGGGGGCGGGCCGGCAACGGAACCTTCAGGAAATAGAACCAGCGACATGCGGCCGCGGTCCGAGCTGCAAGCCGGTGGTCTTCAGAGAACGCACAAGGGAGCGAGCGAATGGGGCGCTACGTTTTGAATTTCGAGGAGATCGACCAGACGCAGGTCGCGGTCGCCGGCGGCAAGGGAGCACACCTGGGAGAGCTCTCGCGGATCGAGGGCGTGCGCGTGCCGCCCGGCTTTTGTATCACGACGGAAGCCTTCCGGCGGATCCTGGCGGAAGCGCCGGCGATCGACGATCAACTCGATCGGCTGTCACGCCTGAAGCCCGGCCAGCAGGACGCGATCCGCGCGCTCGGCGTGGAGATTCGCCGGACGATCGAGGGGATGGCCATGCCCGAGGATCTGGCGGCGGCGATTGAACACTCGCTGGCGCGGCTCGGGAGCCATGCAGCCTGCGCCGTTCGATCCAGCGCGACGGCGGAGGACTTGCCGGCGGCCTCGTTCGCGGGCCAGCAGGACACGTACCTGAACATCCTGGGGCCTGCCGCGGTCCTCCGGCACGTCAGCCGGTGCTGGGGCTCGCTATTCAGCGAGCGGGCCCTGACCTACCGCCTGCGAAACGGCGTCGACAACCGGAAAGTCCTCATGGCCGTGGTCGTGCAACAAATGGTCTTCCCGCAAGCCGCCGGGGTCCTCTTCACGGCCGACCCCGTTACGGGCAATCGGAAGGTCGCCGCGGTCGAAGCCTGCCTCGGCCTCGGCGAGGCTCTCGTCTCCGGCGTGACGAACGCCGACATCTACAAAGTGCGGGACGGCCACATCATCGCCAAGGCGATCGCCGCGAAGCAGCTTGCCATTTACGCGTCGCCGGCCGGCGGGACTCAGCGGCGCGCGATCGACCCCAGGCAGCAGCGGGAGCCGGCACTCACTGATGCACAGGTCGTACGGCTCACGGAACTGGGCCAGCGGATCGAAGGGCATTTCGGCCGCCCCCAGGATATCGAGTGGTGCCTGGATGTCGATGATTTGAAGGATGACTTGAAGGACGACTTCCAGATCGTCCAGAGCCGGCCGATCACCACGCTGTTCCCCATCCCCGAGGCCGGCGACCGGGAGAATCACGTCTACGTCTCCGTCGGGCACCAACAGATGATGACCGCCCCGATGAAGCCTTTGGGGATCTCCTTCTGGCAGATGACGACGCCGCGGCCCATGGCCGAAGCGGGCGGGAGGTTGTTCGTCGACGTCACCCAGGCGATGGCGGCGCCGGCAAGCCGCGCCGGCATCCTCGCGCTCCTGGGGAGATCGGATCCACTGATCGGCGACGCGCTTCAGACCATCCTCGACCGCGGCGACTTCATTCCGTCGCTCCCGGACAACGGTCCCGGCGCGGCGCCCGAAGGCGTGCCACCGGCACCGATCGAGACCGATCCGGCCATCGTCGCGGAGCTGATCGGACGCAGCCAGGATTCCATCGCCGCGCTGAAGCGCGACATCCGCACGAAGTCCGGATCGGCACTGCTCGACTTCATCCTGACGGACCTCCAGGAGCTGAAGCGGATCCTGTTCGATCCTCGGAGCCATCAGGTGATCATGGCTGGGATGGAGGCGACGTGGCGGCTCAACGATCAGCTATGGGCCTGGCTGGGCGAGAAGAACGCGGCCGACGCGCTCGCCCTCTCCGTCCCGAACAACATCACGTCGGAGATGGGACTGGCGTTGCTGGACGTCGCGGACGTCATTCGCCCACATCCGGACGTCGTGGCCTTTCTGGAGCATGTGGAAGACGAGGGCTTCCTGGACGAACTGGCAAAGCTCGCAGGCGGGCCGGAAGCGCGAGACGCAATTCGGGCCTGGCTCGACAGTTACGGAATGCGCTGCGTGGGCGAGATTGACATCACCCGGCCGCGTTGGAGCGAACGCCCCCGCACGCTTCTGCCCTTGATCCTCGCCAACATCCGTAACTTCGAGCCCGGCGCCGGCAAGCGGCGTTTCGAGCAAGGGCTACAGGCAGCCCGGCAGAAGGAGCAGGAAGTGCTTGCGCGCTTGCTGGTCTTGCCGGACGGGGAGCGGAAAGCCGAAGAGACCAGGCGGATGATCGATCGCGTCCGCACCTTCATCGGGTACCGGGAGTATCCGAAGTACGGGAAGGTCAGCCGTAGCTTCGTCTACAAGCAGGCCTTGCTCGAAGAGGCCGGGCGCCTCGTGCAAGCCCAGGTGCTGCGCGAGAAGGAAGACATCTTCTATCTCACCCTCCACGAGCTCCAGGATGTCTTGCGCACGAATCGTGTGGACGACCAGCTCATTCGCGAGCGCAAGGAGGCGTTCCAGTCGTATCTCGCGCTCACGCCGCCCCGAGTGCTCACGTCGGACGGGGAGGCCGTCGCCGGGGCGTACCGGCGCGACGACTTCCCGGATGGCGCGCTGGCCGGCTTACCCGTTTCCGCCGGAATCGTCGAAGGTCGGGCCCGCGTCGTACTGGACATGGCGGACGCCGCGCTCGAACCGGGGGACATTCTGGTCACGGCGTACACGGACCCGAGCTGGACGCCGCTGTTCGTCGCGATCCAGGGTCTGGTGACGGAGGTGGGCGGCCTCATGACGCATGGCGCCGTGATCGCACGGGAATACGGCCTGGCGGCCGTGGTGGGGGTGGAGCATGCCACCCGGCTGATCCGCGACGGGCAGCGTATCCGCGTCCACGGAACGGACGGGTACGTCGAGATCCTGGCCTGATACGGCGGGAGCGCCCGCAGGATGGCGGTTATTGCTGGTCGCCGACGTCGCGCGTGATCTGCGCGGTGTTGATGAACATCAGGAATTGCTGCTCGCAGTCCAGTCCTGCCTGCGTCCGATCGCCCTGGAACGTCCAGGCGGAGGCGCTGTCGGGCTCCAGGCCGGACAGGTCTATGTAGATGTTGAGCACCATGCCGTTGTCATTCGCGGCACGGTCCAGGACGAGATCTCCGCGCAGATCTCCGATCAGTTGAAGCTGCAGTTGTCG
>CAZYTO010000167.1:0-12673 GCA_964650405.1 uncultured Thermoanaerobaculia bacterium
CGATCCGACTCACACGCATCGTTTCGGCCTGTACACCTTCTCGTACCTGGCCGAGGATCCGATCCTGCGGCGCAGCGTGCCTTCCTATGCGAGGAGAAAGAGCCTCCGGTTGCGGAGCGTGGACCTCGTGTTCAAGTCCACACCGCCGTTTTACGTCCGGCATGGAATCAAGCGGCTTGTGGGCTGGGTGTTCAATTCCTGCCGCTACATGCAGGAGCTGTACGAAGAGAACTTTTGCTATCTCTTTCCCTGCTACGAGATCCGCTTCGTTCTGGACCGGGTGGCTGAATGACCCGCAACGTCGACGCCGCCGTGGTCGATGGGTTCGGAGATGAATGGAGCCGGCTGGATCAGAGCGAGCTCTCCGAAGCCGAAGCGCGGGAGCTGTTCGGGGAGTACTTCGACATCTTTCCCTGGAGTGAGCTGCCGCCGTCGGCCACGGGGGTCGACTTCGGCTGCGGAAGCGGCCGGTGGGCACGGCTGGTGGCCCCCCGCGTCGGACGGCTCCTCTGTTTCGACGCCAGCGCGGCGGCGGCGGGCGTGGCCCGGCGGATGCTGGCCGATCAGCCGAACGTGGAGGTGGCCGTCGCGGCTGTCGATGAGGTCCCGATTGACGACGGAAGCGTCGATTTCGCCTACTCGCTCGGCGTCCTGCATCACGTTCCCGATACCCGCGCCGCGCTGAGTGCCTGTGTGCGCAAGCTGCGCCCGGGTGCCCCGTTCCTGCTCTATCTCTACTACCGCTTCGACAACCGCCCGGCGTGGTACCGGTTGCTGTGGAAGACGAGCGAAGGGTTCCGGTTCGCCGTCGCGCGCGCACCGAAGCCGGTGCGTTACCTCCTCAGCCAGGTGTTTGCGGCAACGGTTTACTGGCCGGTATCGCGTCTGGCCCGGCTGGTGGAGCGGATCGGACTGCCGGCCGAGTCCCTTCCCCTGGCCTACTACCGCCGCCGCTCGTTCTATGTCCTGCGCACGGATGCGCTTGACCGCTTCGGGACGCGCCTCGAGCAGCGCTTCACGCGCGCGGAGATCGAGTCGATGATGCACGACGCGGGACTGGAAGACGTCGTCTTCAGTCCTCACTCCCCGTTCTGGTGTGCCGTGGGCCGGCGCAGCAGGCGTTCGTAGAGCTCCTCGGTGTCCTGAAACGTCTTCGCCAGCGAGAACTCGTCGACGCGCAGGCTGGCGTTGGCGGCCAGGCGGACACCCAGAGCCGGATCGTCGAGCAGGCGCCCGATGGCCGCGGCCAGGGCGTGCGGATCGTTCTTCTCCACCAGCAGGCCGTTGACGTCGTGCTCGATGACCACCGGCACGCCGCCGACCCGCGTGGCCACCACAGGCTTGCCGGCGGCCATCCCTTCCAGCACCGTCTTCGGCAGGCCTTCGTGGGTGGAAGAGTGCACGACGATGTCGGATGCGGCCACGATCTCCGCGGCGTCGCGGCGAAGTCCGAGCATGAGCACGTGCCTGCCCAGTCCGCGCTCGGCGACCCGGGCCTCCACCCTCTCGCGCAGGGCACCGTCGCCGACCAGCACGAAGCGCGTTTCGGGATGCCGCTGCACGGTCTCCGCCACGGCCTCGATGAAGACTTCCGGTGTCTTCGGCGGGGTCAGACGCCCCACGAGCACGATGATCGTCTCCCCGCGGGGAGCGAGCTCCGAGCGGAGCCTGGCCACGGCGGAGGGATCGACGTTCCGCATCCGGGCCACGTTCACGCCGGAGCGGATGACGCTCACGTTCTCCTTCAGAATGCCGAGAGCCCGGCCTTCGGCGAGGTCGACTTCCGACACCATTACCGTCCAGTGGTAGAGCGGCGTGGTGATCCTCTCCACGAGGATGTACAGCCATCGCTTGTTGTCGATCTCGTTGTTGAAGGACCAGCCGTGCATGGTCTGGACGATGGTCTTCACGCCGGCCAGACGCGCCGCGAGAGGCGTGAGAAGGCGCGCCTTGGCCGTGCGGGCATGGACGATATCCGGTTTCACCCGCCGGAAGAGCCGGTAGAGCCTCCAGAAGGCGGTCAGGTCTTTGCCGGGGCGGATGCTGCGAACGAGCGAGGGCTCGATCATCGTCGGCGCATCCACTTCGTAGTAGCCCTCCCGTCCCGCTTCGGGGCCAGTGACGAAGAGGACCTCGTGTCCCTGCCGGTGAAAGTACTCGGCCGTGTGCTTGGCGGTCTCCTGGGCGCCGCCGATGACCATGCGGGTGATCGTGTAGATGATCTTCAACGCAGGGTCAGTTGTCCGCGCGGGCGGGCGTCAGATCCGTCAGGAGCTTGTCGCCCAGACGGGTCACGAGAGGGACGGGGGCAGGCAGGCCGGGCAGTGTGTCCGGGACGACCCAACCGAAGTCCGTCGGTCGCAGCGGCTCGAACGACATGCACGCCCGCCGCGCCAGCAGGCCCGCGGCTGCACATTCGCCGACGATGGCCGTCAGCCGGTCATGGGAGATCTTCGACGTGGATATGAGCACTTCCTCCACTCGCAGCTTGCGGCACAGTTCCACGAGCGAGGTCGTTCTGGAGTAGACACGGACGCCGTGGATCAGGCGCCCTTCCTTCGAAGGGTCGTCGTCCATGAATGCCACCGGCACGTATTGCAGGGACGGATTGTTGAGGAGCTCGCGGTAGACCAGCTCACCCCCGTCGCCGGCTCCGTAGATCACCACGGGCCGGCCGGCGGCCGCTCGCAGCGGCGCGATGTTGCGCAGGAGGCGGAAGGCGAAGCGGCTGACCGTCACGACCATCAGCAGAATGAGGCCGTCGAGCACGAAGATCGTCCTCGAGAAACCGTCGAAGCGGAAGAGGAACAGGATGGTCACCACCGCCGCCACCGAGCCGAAGGCCACGGCCCGGGCGAACTCGAGGACGGTTCCCAGGCTGGCATAGCGCCAGATACCGCGGTACACGCCCGCCCCGAGGAACGCCAGGATCTTCACCAGCAGGACCAGGGGAAGGGTCTGCACGAACAGCCGCCAGTCGGCCGATCCGTTGTACGGGCCAAAGCGGATGGCGTAGGCGAAGTAGTACGCGCCGGAGATCAGCATGACGTCGAGCAGCACTTCGAAGATCCGCCGCTTGTGCGAGAGGCCGAAGAGGAGCGCCACGAGCGGCTTGCTGCGGGCCGCGACGATCTCGTCCTCCGAATAGACGCGCACGCCGCCCAGGTGAATGCCGATGAACGTGAGCACGATGATGAACGAGCCGATGGCCGCCAGGCTGACGTCGAGAGACACGCGCCGGGCCAGGAGGGCCAGGGATCCCGAGGCGATCGACAGCGCGTACAGCATCCAGACGGCGTGCTTCTCCGACATCCCCAGCGCCACCAGCCGGTGCGAGGTGTGATCGCGTCCTCCCTGCGAGGCCGCCCTCCCGGCCATCTTCCGCATGACCGTCACAAAGGTCGTGTCGAAGATGGGCACGCAGAGCACCAGGACGGGGACGGCCAGCACGGAGAGAAGGCTGCGGGAGCGTCCTCCCTCCGTGCTCAGGAGGGCGCAACTGGCGAGGAAGAAGCCGATGAACATCGAGCCGCAGTCGCCCATGAAGATCGACGCGGGGTTGTGGTTGTAGACGAGGAAGCCCAGCAGCGCCCCGGCGAAGCCGGTCAGCATCAACGCGGCGTTGAACTGGTGGTTGAGCACGAAATTCAATACCAGGAAGATCGAAGCCAGCGCCGCGGTGCCGGCGGCCAGGCCGTCCATGTTGTCCAGCATGTTGATGGCGTTGGTGATCCCGATGAGCCAGACCAGCGTCACGAACATGTTTACCGTCGGAGAGGAGGTCCAGGGAAGGACCAGTCCGTAGTTCAGGACGATGGCCGCCCCGATGACCTGGCCGATCAGTTTCTGGTAGGGCTTGATCTGCAGAAAATCGTCGACGAGACCGACGGCAAAGAGCAGGGTGCTCGCCCCCAGCACGGCCCAACTGGCCGGGCTCTGCGGCACGAAGGCCAGGAATGCCATCGTGGCGGCGAAGATGGCCACGCCGCCCAGCATCGCCGTCGGCTTCTGGTGCCAGCGGTCCTTTTTCGGTGCGGCGACAAAGCCGCGCCGCCGGGCCATGGCCCGCACGAGCGGCGTCAGGATCGCACAGACGACCAGGCTGGTGAGAGCAATCCTGACTGCGGCGGTGCCGAAGGTTTGAGTCAGCATCGTCGTGTGTGGCGCCAAGTTATTCGATGTCTGGATGTAACGCAACCGAAAAATATTTTGAGTGTAAAGCAGGGTTCGCCGTGTTGCGCCGACTGCAAAAACAGGAATCCGCGGGGAGCGTTTCGAATGCCTGGCCGCGCTACAAGCCGGCCACGCTCAGCCCTGCGCGCGCCCCGAGTAGTAGGCGATGACTTCCTTCAGGATGGCGTCGAGCGACGTTTCCGCCCGGAATTGCACCAGCTCCCGCACCTTGGTTGTGTCGGGAACCCGGCGCGGCATGTCTTCGAATCCCTCCTCGTACGCCTCCCCATAGGGGATGTGCACGATCTCCGAGGAGGAACTGGTCAGTTCCCGCACCCTCATGGCCAGCGAGTTGATGGAGATCTCCTCGCTCGAGCCGATGTTGAAGACGTTGCCGACGGCATGCGGGTGGTCCATCAGCGCTACCAGCGCCTTGACCACGTCGCGGACGTAACCGAAGCAACGGGTCTGCTCGCCGGTGCCGTAGACCGTGATCGGCCGGCCGGAGAGGGCCTGTTTGACGAAGGTCGGGATGACCATGCCGTACTGGCCGGTCTGGCGGGGACCGACGGTGTTGAAGAGGCGCACCACGACGGTCGGAAGTTTCTTCTCGCGCCAGTAGGCGAGGGCCAGAAACTCGTCGATGGCTTTGGAGCAGGCGTAGCTCCAGCGGCCTTTCGTGGTCGCGCCCATGACCAGGTTGCCGTCCTCGCGAAACGGGACGTCGGCGCTCAGCCCGTAGACCTCGGAAGTGGACGCGACGAGGACGCGCTTTTTCTTCTTGTTCGCGGCGGCCAGGACGACTTCCGTGCCGCGAACGTTCGTCTCGATCGTCCGTACGGGGCTTTCCACGATCAGCTTCACGCCCACGGCGGCGGCAAGGTGGAAGATCACGTCGCACGTATCGACCAGCTCTGCCAGGACGGGCATGCGCTGGACGGACTCGATCTCGTAGTGGAAGCGGGCGTGGGCCTTGAGGTGCTGGATGTTCTCGATGCTGCCCGTGGAGAGGTCGTCGATGACATACACCTCGTCACCCCGGGCGATGTACGCGTCGGAGAGGTGCGAGCCGATGAAGCCGGCGCCCCCGGTGATGAGGACTTTCAATCGTTCTCCAGCCGTCCGGTGCACTCGGGTCCGGGACGGACGGCGGATTATATAGATAGCAATGTCGCGCGCAATCGGCCGCCGTCACAGTCCCGCCCCGTCGCTGACCCGCTTGCGCAGACTTCCCTGGATCTCGTCCAGATAGATGATCTGGAAGCGGACGGCCTTGACGAGGTCGGGAATGGCGGCGTCGGCGTTGCCGCTCTCGACCTGCATCATCCCACGCTGGAAGTAGATTTCGGGACGCCGGTCGATGGCCAGCGCGGCGTCGTAGTGCAGGAGGGCCTCATCCCAGCGCTGCAGGATCCGTGCGTTCGTGGCGTACAGCATGTGATAGACGACGTCCGTCCGCCCGACGGCTTCCACGGTCTGCAGGCGGGCCAGGTTGTCGCGCGCCGCCGGCGCCGCGCGGTAGGCACCTCCGTTCCGGGCAGCTTCCGTTCGCTGGTCGACATCGAAAAGGACTCGATTGGCATGGTGCGGCAGCCACGCCTCCCGGTAGAGCGCCAGAGCGGCGAGGGCGACGGCCAGGGCGCGGATCGTCCCGCGGACGGCGGCGTGGTCACTCACGAGGCAGCTCCCAGCCGAGCGACAGCGCGGCAAGCGTCAGGATCATGATGCGGGGTGCCGCGATTTGAAGGGGAAACTGCGCCAGGCAAAGGACGAGAAACGTCACCGCCAGCGGCGCCCGCAGCGTATGCGCGAACCGCGCCGTGGCCGGGACGTTCACCCCCTCCAGCCTCCACCGCCCCCTCACGCCGACGACGCAGGCGGCCGCCAGGAACAGCAGGTAGCCCGGCAGGCCGGTCTCCGCCGCAGTCTGCAGATGATCGTTGTGCGTTTCGCCGAAGTTCATCGGCCAGCCCTTCGTCCAAGACGGCGGGTAGTGCTTCTCGATCTCCATCCGCGCGTCCATGAAGTGATACTTGAACGTCCCGGGGCCCACTCCGAGGATCGGGTGCGAGCGGAACATATCGAGCGCGCTGAGAAACGGTGGCAGACGCTCGGAGAAGAGGACGTCGTAGTGCCGGGCCCGGGCCGCGGCGATCGTGTCGCGGGCTCGCTGTCCCACGCGGGTCGAAGGACGCAGCACGACGCCGGCCGCGACGAGGAAGATGAGCAGGGTGACCAACGACTGCCGGATCGGGCGGAGCAGCGCAAAGGCAACCACGCCGCAGGCGAAGGCGATCATCGCCGTGCGCGTGCCGCTGGCGACGAGACCGACGCCCAGCACGATCGTGAACAGCGCATAGACGATGCGGCGCCGGCCCCGAACGGTGGCCACCGCGACGATGGCGGCCACGGCCGGCATCACCAGGTAGGAGCCCACGTCGTTCGGGTTGCCGATCAGGGCCGTGCTGCTGATGTGTCCCCGCGCCTCGGACGGGAAGACGAACGGGTTCCAGCCCGTGTACTCCTGGAGGGTGACCACGACGGCGTTGATACTTGCAATGGCGAAACAGGCGTCGATCGCCAGCAGGGGCAGGTGAGGCGCCACGCGGCGCGTCACGAGGAAGATCACGGCACCCGACGCGACCGTGATCAGGCTTTCGATGCTGAGCGGCCGGTTCGTCGAAGTGAGGGTCGTCACCAGCGTCCAGACGGTGATCAGCGCCGGAAGGACGAGGTCGGGGAGCGGAAGGCCGTCGCGAAGCACCCGCCACCCGTCCTTCCGCGTCCCCAGGAAGACGAGCAGCACCGCCAGCAGGATCGCCTCGGTGCGAAACGCGATCTCTTTCGGAAGGCGGAAGACGTCGATCGCCGACCAGGCAATGGCAGTCGAGGTCACGAACAGGCCCACACCGAGAATCGCCGCCGTGATCTGCACGTACGGTCGCGGCAGAAGGTCGTCGCGCAGCTCCATCGGGCGCGGAGCGTAGCACCAACGGAGGAGCGGGAGACGAGAGCCACTGATCCTGCGCGCTCTCATGGTGGGAGTTGTCCTCCTCGGAAGCGAAGTCGTCTGATGCCTGTTTTGGCCTCGCGATGGCGCCGTCCGCACAGCACATCAAATCCCTCGGCCGCGAGGAGTTGAATGCCTTCGCCTCCGAGAACCTGCGCTCGCTGCTCGAAGAGGAAGCGCTGGCGCTGCTGGAGAATCCGTTCTGCCCGGCCGCGCTCTGCGGCGCCGTAGCCCAGGTGCCGCGGCTCACGGCGTATTACTCGGTCCGCCTTCGCCTCATCGCGCACCGCGCCACGCCTCTGGCCCATGCCATCAAGCTTGTGCACTACCTCTACTGGCCGGACCTGGTGCGGCTTTCGGTCGACGTGACCGTCCCCGCGCCCGTCCGGCGTGCGGTCGACAAGCAACTGCTGCTGAACGTCGACAAGCTGACCCTCGGCGAGAAGATCGCCACGGCCAAGCGCTGCAGCGCGGCGCTGATCAAGGCCTTGCTCTTCAATCCCGAGCCGCGCGTCCTGGCCGCCCTTCTCATCAATCAGCGCGTCCGGGAAGACGAGATCCTGCTCCTGGCCGGCTCGACGCGCGCCAGCGCCGATCACCTCACCCTCATCGGTACCGACCGGCGCTGGTCCTATCGCTACGCCGTCCGCAAGGCCCTCGTTCTCAACCCGGTCACGCCGCGGTCGGTGGCCGCTGCCCAACTGCGCTTCCTCACCCTGAACGACCTCCGGGCCGTCCACCGCAAGCCGGAAACCTCGGTCTACCTGCGCCGGTGCATCGAGCGGCTGCGTCCGGCGGATTTTTCCGCAGAGCCGGAAGCACTTGGCTAGAATGCCCTGAGCCTCATGTCGGACCAGGAGATCCCCCACAATGAGCTTGCGGCCTTCGGCGAAGACCTGCGCCGGGAGCGGGAGATCCGCGGCATTTCCCTCAAGGAGATCGCCGACGCCACGAAGATCAGCCGCCGCTTCCTCGAGGCTATCGAGAAGAACGATCACAAGACCCTGCCGGCTCCGGTCTTCACCCGCGGTTTCGTCCGCGAGTACGCGCGGTATCTCGGTCTGAACACCGAGGAGATCGTCACTCGCTACAACTACGGCGCGGCGAGCGATGACCGCATCGAGAAGTCCGCGCATCTGGCCAGCCTCGTGCCCGAACGGGCGGCGCCGGAGGAGAAGCCGCCGGCCCGGCCGCGCGGCATCCCCACGCCGCTGGCGCGGATCGACCGCGGCGTCTACGTCCTTCTGCTCATCGCCCTAGCACTCGGCGGAGCAATCTACTGGGCCGTGAAGAATCGCGGCCACCTCACCGGCTCGGTCGATACCGCCGAATCCGGGCACGAGGCGCCTGCGAAGCCTGCCGCGGTTGCCGTCGTTCCGCCGCCCACAAACACCTCCGTCCCTCCCCCGGTCAACGACAACACGCTCCGGTTGACCATGAACTTCATCGACGCCTCCTGGATCATGCTCGAGATCGACCATCAGACGATCAGCTTCGATGCGGAAAGAGGAACGAAGAAGTCCTTCGAGGCCAAGGATCGCTTCCGGTTCCGGACCATCGGGAATGCCGGCGGCCTGGAAATGACCTTGAACGACGTGCACATCCCGCCGCTGGGGCGTGAAGGGCAGGTCCTTCACGACCGCATCTTCGACCGCGATTACCTGCAGCGGGCCCGTGCCGCCGGCCCGGCCGCCACCCAGCCATGAGCGGCGCCACTCCCGAAGCACCCGTCGATTTCTCGGCTGCGGCCATCATCCAGCGCCTGGGGGCGGGCGAGTATCCGCCGGAGGTCGTGGCCAACATCGCCGCGGGCTTCCTGGCGCTGGAGCAGGACGATCTCATCGCCGTCCTGGCGTTTCTGGCCTCGTCGGCCGAGGATGAGCCGACCCGCCTCGCGGCGCGGACGTCGCTGAGCGACATCCCTCCCCGCAGCATCGGGTCGTTCGCCACGAACGAGAATGCGGTTCCGGAGCATCTGGAGCTGCTGCTGCGCGCGACCGACGACGTGCCCCTGCTCGAGGCCCTGATCCGCAACAGGGCCGTTCGCGACGAAGCGGTGGAGGAACTGGCCCGCCGCGCCGACGGGCAGGTGCAGGAAGTCATCGCCATCAACCAGTCGCGGATCCTCCGCTCGCCTCAGATCCTCGATGCCCTCGAGGCGAATCCGTCGCTCACCCAGGACGTGCGCCGGCGCATCCTCGAGACGCGCGAGGAGTTCTTCGCCAAGAAGGCCCGGCAGGAGGCCGAGCGGGCCCTCGAGGAAGAGGATGACCAAGAGGAACGGGCCATCGACCTCCCTCTCGATGCCATTCACGATCTGCTCGAGAAGGCGGCCACCGGGGAAGGGGAAGACGGGTCTCCGGCCGGCTCGGTAGAACCTACCGAGGTCGAGAAGAAGGATCCCTCGAAGATGTCGGTCTTCGCCCGGATCCTGAACATGTCCGTCTCGGAGAAGGTGCAACTGGCGTTCAAGGGAGGGAGGAGCGAGCGGCTCGTGCTGGTCCGGGACCGGAACAGGCTGGTTTGCAGCGCGGCCATGCGGAATCCCCGGATGACCGATCAGGAGGTCGAGATGATCGCCGGCATGAGAAATGTCGACGACGAAGTGATGCGGCTCATCGCCTTCAAGCGGGAATGGATGGCAAAGTACAGCATCTTGATCGCCCTGGCCCGCAACCCGAAGGTTCCGATTGCTATTGTTCTCCCGTTGATCAATCGATTAACCTTACGGGATTTGAAATTCCTGAAAGACGACAAAGGTGTCTCGGAAGCCGTCCGGGCCTTTGCCCGCAAGGCTTTCGCACAAAGATCGCAAAAGTCCTGAATGAAGGTGAACTATTACGAGGTGCTGGGAGTCGAACGTTCGGCATCCGATTCGGAGATCCGCGAGCGGTTCCGCAAGCTTGCGCGGGAGAGCCACCCCGATCGTTACCGGGGTCCCGACAAGGCCGATGCCGAGCGAAAGTTCCAGACTCTCACCGAGGCTGTCAACGTGCTGACCAATCCCGCGAGGAGAAAGCAGCACGATGGGGAGCTGTCCGCCGGTAAGACGGCTGGACCTGCCGATTTCTCGCAGGTGGCCAAGGCCTACATGGCCAAGGGTGTGAAGGCCTACAAGGACGGCGATATCCGCGCCGCCTACGAAAACTTCGACATGGCCGTGAAGCACAACCCCAACGACGCCAAGGCCTTCCACTACCTGGCCATCGCGGCCATGAAGATTCCGGCCTATGCGCGGCAGGCCGTACAGGCCATCGAGACCGCCGTGCAGAAGGAGCCGGTCAACCCGACGTACCTCAAGGACGCGGGCCTCATCTGCAAGCGCGCCGGGCTGCCTGCCAAGGCCGAGCGCTACCTCGAGGAAGCACTGAAATGGGATCCGGACAATGCCGAGGTGCAGACCGCGCTCGCGGACCTGCGGCTCAGCCGGGGTGAGTCGAAAGAAGGAGCAAAGGGCTTCACCCTCTTCTCGAAGAAGAGCTGAGCGGACATGCAAGTGAAAGCGTACGGACTAACCCACGTCGGGCGGCAGCGGCAGCACAACGAGGACTCCTTCCTCGTCGCCGATGAGGCGCACCTCTACCTCGTCGCCGACGGAATGGGTGGTCATGCCGCGGGCGAGATCGCCTCGCGCATCGCCGTCGATTCGATCTCCGAGTTCATCCTTCATACCAAGGAAGACGACGGGACGTGGCCGCACGCGTACGACGAGCACCTGAAGCGGTCCACCAACCGCCTCATGGCCGCCCTGAAGCTCGCCAATGCCCGCGTGCTGGAGGCGATGAAGAAGGATGCCCGCCTCCGCGGCATGGGCACCACCGTCGTGGCCTGCCTGGCCGACGAGGACACCATGTCCGTGGCCCACGTCGGCGACTCGCGCGCCTACCTGATCCGGGCCGGTGCGCTCTCCCGCCTGACCAACGACCACTCCTGGGTCTTCGAGCAGGTCCAGGCCGGAATGCTCACCCCCGAGGAAGCCGAGAAGCATCCCCTCCGCAACGTCATCACCCGCGCCCTCGGCGGTGCCCTCCAGGTCACGCCCGACGCGCACGAAGTGGTCAGCCAGCCCGGCGACGTCTACCTCCTCTGCTCCGACGGCCTCACCGGCATGGTTCCGGAAGAAGAGATCCTTCGCGCGGTGAAGGAAAACGCCGAGGACCTCGAGAAGGCCTGCCGTGTGCTCATCGACACTGCGAACGAACGGGGCGGACTCGACAACGTGACCGCGATCCTGGTGACGACGGTTTGAGGCCGGGCACCCTACACGTCACCCTCGACCCGAACCCTCCACGGACAACGGATAACGACCAACGGACAACGAACAACGACCATGCACATCCGTATCGACTACTGCGGCGTTTGAAACTACCTTCCGCGAGCCTCCAGTTTGGCGGCCACGTTGAAGAAAGAGCTCGGCGTAGACAGCGAAGTCGTGCGCGGCAGCGGCGGCATCTTCGTCGTGAGCCTCGACGGGAAAAAGATCTTCTCCAAGCACGACGAGGGCCGCTTCCCGACCGAGAAGGAGATCGTCGAGAAGGTCCGGAAGCTGAGCGCGTAGCTCAACGTCACGTTTCGAGGTGAACGAGAACCCCTCACCCAGGTCCCTCCGCTGGCTGCCCTGAAGTCGATTTACGGCATGGCGGACTTGCGCTGCGGGACCGACCCTCTCCCGCGGGGAGAGGGTGCGGAACGCGCTGACTTGTTCAAGTGGACGCTGGTCGATGATCGACGACCGCCACGTGCAGTTGGCGCGCGCACGACGAACCCAGGGGCGTGGATAGCGCAGAGGACTTGAAGGGCGTGGCCCGCTCAGTTGGAACGCCGACGCGCTCGGTGACGCAGACTTAATACGCCTGAAGCACGCGCGCCCTACCCTCTCCCCGCGGGAGAGGGTCGGCCACGGAGCGCGCAATCTGGCGAAGAGCGAGTGAGTTGTCCGGCCGTCAGCGCGGAGTGGCCGGGGTGAGAGGATTCTCCCGAAGACGACGACCCGCGAACAGCGGCCAGCGGCCAGGCGAACAGCGACCAGCGATCCGCCAACAGCGAGCAGCGAGCAGCGATATCATCCGCCGCATGAGCGATTCCAGTTTCGTCGAGCGCCTGGCCTCGACCATCCAGACCAATGCCAATGCCCGCCAGATCTTCGGCGATCCGGTGGAGCGCGACGGCGTGACGGTCATCCCCGTGGCCCGCGTGAGCTGGAGCTTCGGTGGCGGCGGCGTCGGTCAAGGCCCGGGCGAACGCAGCGGCGGGGGAGGGGGCGCCCGCGTGACGTCGATCGGCTACATCGAGGTGCGCCAGGGCTCCAGCGAGTTCAAGCCATCCACGATCCGGCCGACATGTCCATGCCCATCCTCCCCGGCCTCGGTGGCCTTCTCGCCGGAGTCATCCTCGCCAAGCTGGTGTAACCGAGGTTGCGGGGTTAAGGGGTTGCGAGGTTACTATGGGTACCCCGCAACCCTCCAACCTCGCAACCTCGACAACCTTCGA
>CAZYTO010000168.1:0-12650 GCA_964650405.1 uncultured Thermoanaerobaculia bacterium
CACGTGCCGGACGGCGCGCCCTCCGCCGTCGTCGCCTTCAACAGCGATGTCCCCTGGCTCTCCAACCTCGGCACCCCCATGCTCTTCGGCCCGGGCTCCATCCTCGACGCCCACGGTGCCAACGAAAAGATCGGGAAGAAGGAATTGTTGTCCGCGGTGGAGACGTATGCCACAACCGTGAAGAAGCTACTGGAGTGCTGAGTGCCGAGTGCTGAGTGCAGAGAGGCTCGACACTGGGCACTCGGCACTCGGCACTCTCCCGGTCCTCGGCACTCGGCACTTTCTCGGCACTCGGCACTCTAAAAACATGTCCAAACTTGATTTTCCCGTCTATCTCGTCTCCGCCGTCCGGACGCCCATCGGCAGGTTCGGCGGCGGCCTGGCTTCGCTCACGGCGCCGCAGCTTGGGGTGGCCAGCGCGAAGGCGACGATCGAGCGCAGCGGGATCGATCCCGCGGCCGTCGATGAAGTCATCTTCGGCAATGCACGGCAGGCGGGAGTCGGTCCGAATGCGGCGCGGCAGGTGGCCATCCGGAGCGGATTGCGCCATGAAGTTCCGGCCTACACCGTCAACCAGGCCTGCGGCTCGGGCTTGCGGGCCATCATGAATGCGGCCGACCAGATCCGCCTCGGCGCCGCGCAGGTCGTCCTGGCCGGGGGCACGGAGTCGATGTCCAACACGCCGTACCTGTTGCCGCGGGCGCGGTGGGGCTACCGCATGGGTCACGACGAAGTGGTCGACGGCATGTACCGCGACGGCTTTCTCTGCCCGCTGGCCGACGAGATGATGGGAGCGACGGCCGAGACGCTGGCCGACCGCTACGGCATCTCGCGGCAGGAGCAGGACGAGTACGCCGTGGAGACGCAGCGCCGGGCGGGAGTCGCGTACGGCGAGGACCGCTTCCGCGACGAGATCGTGCCGGTGACCGTCAGCGGCCGCAAAGGGGAGACGGTCATCGACAAGGACGAGCATCCCCGCTTCGATGCCGACCTCGGCTCGATGGCGAAGCTGCCGCCCGTCTTTCGGAAGAACGGCACGGTGCACGCGGGCAACTCCAGCGGCGTCACCGACGGCGCGTCGTCGATGCTCGTCGTGTCGAAGGCGGCCGTGGACGCGCACGGGCTGAAGCCGATGGCGCGCATCGTCGGCTACGCGCAGGCCGGCGTCGATCCGAAGGTCATGGGCCTCGGCCCCGTCCCGGCCACCCGCACCCTCCTCGCCGAGTGCGGCCTGCAGTTGAGCGACCTCGACCTGATCGAGCTGAACGAAGCATTCGCCGCGCAGGTGCTGGCCTGCGACCGCGAGCTCCACTTCGACCGTGCCAGGCTCAACGTCCACGGCGGGGCCATTTCGCTGGGCCATCCCATCGGCGCCACCGGTGCCCGCATCACCACCACGCTCCTCCATGCCCTCCACAGCCGCAATCAATCCCTCGGCCTGGCCACGCTCTGCATCAGCGGCGGCATGGGCATCTCGATGATCGTGGAAATGATGTAGGGGCGATCGGACTCGAAGGCTGAAAGGCTGAAAGGCGGAAAGGCTGAAAGGGGCCGACATGGTCTTAGCCTCCCGCTCGCCGCTCGCCGATCGCGAAATCCTGCTCCCCGTCCCTGCGTTGCGGATGCCCATGAAGCCGACAATCTTCGCGCTCGCGCTCGCTCTCTCCGCCGCCGTCGCGTCTGCCGAACTTCCGAAGAAGGCCTTCGACGTCACCTACACCGCCACGGTCAGCGGCATCCCGGACGGGACGAAGGACCTGACGCTGTGGATCCCCCTCCCGGTCACCCGCGGCGCGCAGAGCGTGAGCGACGTGGCCATCGACGCACCGTACGCGTTCAAGCGGGAGAAGGACGTGAACGGCAATGAATACGCCGTGACCACGATCCCCCATCCGCCGGCCGGCGACCTCGTCGTGAAGGTCCGCTTCAAGGCCACCCGCGCCGGGACGGACATCGGCCATCCCTTCGAGACGCAGGCGGAAAAGGCCGAGCTCTCCCGCGACCTCAAGGCCGACAAGCTCGTCACCCTCTCGCCGCGCGTGCGTGCCCTGGCCGACGAGATCACGGCCGGCAAGACGACCCCGGTCGACCAGGCTCGGGCCATCTACCAGTACCTCATCACCAACATGACCTACGACAAGACGGCGCCGGGCTGGGGCCACGGCGACACCGAGCGCGCCTGCGACGTGAAGAAGGGCAACTGCACCGACTTCCACTCGCTCTTCATGTCGCTGGCCCGGGCCAAGGGCATCCCGGCGCGTTTCGTCATCGGCTTCCCGCTCAGCGCGAAGGACGGCCAGGTGAAGGGCTACCACTGCTGGGCCGAGTTCTACGTCAAGGGCACCGGCTGGATCCCGGTCGACGCGTCGGATGCCTCGAAGTCGACCGACCCGGCCATCCGCGAAGCCCTCTTCGGCAACCTCGACGCCGACCGCATCCAGTTCACCGTGGGCCGCGACCTCGAGCTCCAGCCCAGGACCGCCCAGCCGCTGAACTACTTCATCTATCCCCACGCCGAGGCGGCCGGGACGGAGGTAGGACTGCCGTTGATCGCGGTGGAGTTCAAGCCGGCGGTATAGCTGGTCGCTGGTCGCTGATCGCTGCTGGCGTGACGCGGGTGTGCGTAAGGGCGTGTCACGGTGTGGTCAGGGTGCCGCCCGGGCTCTCCGCGGCCGGCGGACGGCCCGGATCTTCCCGCTCTTGCCGCCGCCGCAGAAGAACTGATCGCCGCCGTCGGACTCGAGGCCGGAAACACCCGCGCCGGACGGCATGTCGAGCTTTTCCAGGACGTTTCCCGTCTGCGGGTCGATGCGCCGCAGGTCGCTCTCGTCCCCTTCCCAGGTGCCATGCCAGAGCTCTCCGTCCACCCAGGTGACGCCGGTGACGAAGCGGTTGGACTCGATCGTGCGCAGGATGGCCCCGGTCTCGGGATCGATCTGGTGGATCTTCCGCTCCCGGTACTGTCCCACCCACAACGTCCCCTCGGCCCAGGCCATCCCCGAGTCCCCGCCGCGGCCGGGCGACGGGATGGTGGCCAGCACGCGCCCGCTCGCCGGGTCGATCTTCTGGATGCGATCCTCGGCGAGCTGAAAGAGGTACCGGCCGTCAAAGGCCGTCCCCGCATGCGCGGCCACGTCGATCGACCGCAGCGTCTTCCCGCTCTCGGGGTCGAAGGCATTCAGTGTGTCGCCGCCGGCATACCAGACGTTCCGGCCGTCGTACGTCACGCCGTGCACGTGGCCGGTACCGGGGAAGGGGCCGTACTCGCGAAGGATCTCTGCGTTCGTCGTTCTCATGAGCCGAGGTTAGCCAATCGGGAGGGAACCGGGGAGTAACAAAGTCGTCGTGAATCCCAGCACGGGCGGGGTCATCCAGCGGCGGGCCCGCCCGCGCCCGAGCGCCTGCACCTTGCCCGTCGCGGCGAGCGTGTCCAGCGACCGCTGCACCGTGCGCTGGCTGGCTCCCAGCGCCAGGGCCAGAGCGGAGCTCGACCACAACTCCCCGTCGGCGAGGAGGGCCAGCACCGCGCCGTGGTCGTCGCCGTTGTCATCTGCAAGGGGCCGGGCCAGCACGACCACCCTGCCTGCCCGGCGCGGCATCAAGGCAAACCCCCGCGTGGTCGCAGTGATGTTGGCCACCGGCCGCAGCTCCGTCCGAAGCCGCGCCACCTCGACACGCAACCGGGCCCGGTGCGACTCATCGGCGTGCTTCCCTCCGAAGGCGCGGGCCACGAGCGTGTCCCGGTCCACGTCTCCGGGCCACGCCTCGCCCAGCGCCCGCGCGAGGGCGAACAACACCGGACGGCTGGTGAGCGAGACCACGATGCCTGCGTCACTGACGACATGCCGGCACGCGTCCACGACGAGCGAGTCGGACGCGAGGAGGGTCTCGACCTCTTCGAGCAGGACAGGCCGTTCCTCGCCGCCGGCAATCCGGCGCGCCGCGGGCGTTCCCAGGACGAGGTAGGCATTCTCGACCTCCGCCATGAGCGCCGGGATGCGAGCGTAACGTGCGGCGTTGGCGGCCCGGTCGAGAGCGGCGCGTGCCGCCTTCGTACGGAGGCGCCGTACGGCGATCCCGGCCACCACCAACTCGTAGGCGGCGCGCGACGCGGGAGGGAAGGGCGCGGGGTCGAGCCCGGCCAGCGCGCGCTCCGCGTCGCCGAGCTTCCCGATCAGGAGGAGGCGCCGGACCTCGAGATGCAGGGCGTGCGCGGCATTCAACCGGTCGCCGTGTTCTTCGAGCGTCGTGCGCGCCGCATCGAGTGCCTTGGCCGGCCATCCCAGTTCGCGCGAAACGAGCGCGATCTCCGCCTCGGCCACGACGCACCGCGCCCGGGCCACGGCCTCCTTCGGACTGAAGGCGCGCGCCGCGGCCCGCAACAGAGCCTTGGCCCGGACGAGATCGCCGAGCTGCGCCATGGCCAGACCGCGCAGTGCCAGCGCGGGCGCGTCGTCGCGAAGGGCCACACGCTTCAGTGCGCCGAGGGGGTCACCGGCCGTGAGTGCACGCGCTGCGGCGGTGATCAGTGAGTCCATCGGAATCCCGCCACACTTGTAACTCCCATCGTTCGAAACGCCGCCCCTAAAGTCTATCCCGTGATCGACAACGGACTCGCGGTGAGCGAACAGATGACGGGTACCGGGGAACAGGTACCGGGTACCAGGTACCCGGGTACCAGGGAACAGGTACCAGCGAACAGGTACCGGGTACCAGGTACCTGGGACCCGATACGTGGGACCCGATACCCGGGACCCGTCGCCTGCCACCGACACCAGCGAGCCCGGCAAAGAAAGGGAAGGACCATGAACGCACAGAAAATCGAAGGAACCATCGCCCTGGTGACGGGCGCCAACCGCGGCATCGGACGGGCGCTGACGGAAGCGCTCCTCGCCCGCGGCGTGAAGAAGATCTACGCGGCGGCCCGGAATCCGGAAGCGCTCTCCGCTCTGTATGACGACGCGCGGCTCGTGCCGCTGCGGCTCGACGTCACCGACGCGGACCAGGTCCGCGCCGCCGCCGAAATCGCCGCGGACGTCGAGCTCGTCTTCAGCAACGCCGGCGTGGCCATCCCGGGCGGAATCGCGGACGCCATGGTCCTCGACCAGGCCCGGCGCCAGATGGAAGTGAACTACTTCGGGCCCCTGCAGCTCCTCCAGCACCTCGCGCCGGCGCTGGCCCGGAACGGCGGCGGTGCGGTCGTCACCGTCGGCTCGCTGGCCGGCCTGACCAACATCGCCTTCCTCCCCACCTACAGCGCGTCGAAGGCCGCCCTCCATTCGCTGACCCAGGCCGCGCGGATGCTCCTGGCCGCGCAGGGCACCGCGGTCTTCGGCGTCTACCCCGGCCCCGTGGACACCGACATGACCCGCGGATTCGACATGCCCAAGACCTCGCCGCGCGACGTGGCCCTGGCGATTCTCGACGGCATCGAGGCCGGGCAGGAGGACATCTTCCCCGACCCGTACGCCGTCGACTTCGGCCAGCGCTTCCAGTCCTCGCCGAAAGCCTCGGAACGGCAGGTCGCCGAAATGATGGCTGCCATGCAGTCGGACGCCGCGTAGGCGGCAAAAGGGTTGCGGGGTTACGAGGTTGAGAGGTTACTGAATCCGCAACCCGCAACCCCGCAACCGCAACCCAACGCAACGAAATCAAGGAGAGAAAACATGAGCACTGAAGGCTTCACCACCACATTCACCGTCGACGAAACCCCGGAAGCCGTCTTCGCCGCCATCAATGACGTTCGCGGATGGTGGCAGGCGAAGCCAGGCATCGAAGGCACGACTGACCAACTCGGCGCCGAGTTCACCTACCGCTACGAGCCCCACCACTGGAGCCGGCAGCGGATCACGGAGCTGGTTCCCGGGAAGAAGGTCGTCTGGCTCGTGGTCGACAGCGAGCTCAGTTTCGTCGAGGACAAGAAGGAGTGGACGGGCACGCAGATGGTCTTCGACATCGCCAGGAAAGGCGGCAAGACCGAAGTGCGGTTCACCCACATCGGAATCAACCCCGGCGTGGAGTGCTACGGCGCCTGCTCCAAAGGCTGGAGCTCCCTGATCAACGACGACCTGAAGCGCCTGATCCGCGCCGGCCGGAAGCCGGCCAGGCAGAGCAAGCGCGAAGCCCGAGCTTGAGATTCGTGGCCGGCACTGCCGGCCGCTGATCATCAGACAGAAGAACCGGAAGGCTCACGAGGAGAACATGCGCAAGTTGATTTCGGCGATGAAGGTATCGGTGGATGCGAAGGTCGAGGGCCCGCAGGGAACGGCCGATTGGGCGCAGGCGTGGTCGGAGGACTACGGCCTGACGCCGCAGATCGACGCCTGCATCCTGGGCGGCAAGATGTACCCAGGCTACGAGAACTATTGGACCGGGATCCGGAACGAGCCGGACAAGCCCGCCTGGATCACCGGAGCTCCCCCGACGCCGGCCGAGCTCGAATGGGCACGCTTCGCCGCCGGCACGCCGCACTACGTCCTGTCAAAGACCCTGACCTCGGCCCGCTGGCCGAACACGAGCTTTCTCCGGAGCCTCGAAGACGTCGCCGCCCTCAAACGGCAGCCTGGCAAGGACATCTATCTGATGGGCGGCGCCCAGGTCACGACGAGCCTGATCGACGCCGGCCTGGTCGACGAGCTCCGCCTCATCATCTACCCCCTGATCGCCGGCGAAGGAAAGGCGCTCTTCGGGACGGCCGCACGCCGTAGCGGCCTCGAACTGCAGACGGTTGAACAGCTCCCCGGTGGGCTGATCCGCGTGATCTACGGAATCCGCTGAACGGCGGATTCCGTGGAGATCGTGGTTTACCTTGCCGCCGCCGCCCGTACCGGCCGTATTTCGGTCGGGGCGGCCTTCGGGTAGACGTAGAACAGCTCGTTCCGGCGGACGAAGGCGTTGCGGAGGATGAAGACGTACGGGCGCTGGCTCTTGTAGGTCATCAGCAGGTTGGTCTTCATCTGCCGTACGCGCTCGCTGAGCGAATACGTCGTCCAGGAGAATTGCTGCATGCGGCTGGGCGGGAGGAGGGCGCGCTGCGGCGTGGAGAGGAGGGCCGTGGGGATGACGCGCGTGTGGACGAGATAGCCGTAGCGCTGCGTGTCGGAATTGCTGAGGGCCATGTCGGTCAGCTCCGCCGCGGCGCGGTGATCGGAGTGGCGGTCGAAGGCCACCGGGGCGATGACGATGGTCGGGTCGGCCAGGTCGACGACGTGCTGCAGGTCGCGCATCAGGTTGTCGAACGTGTACGCGGCGCCGGGCGAGAGCGCTTCCTCGTACGGGACGGCCGTCTGTTCCGTGCCCATGGAGCGGACGACGGCCGTGCGGCTGGTCATGATGGCGTCGAGCCCGCGGTCGGGATAGCCGAGGATGAAGAAGTGATCGCGCGGGACGCCGATCAGCTCCATGGCCTGCCGCGCCTCGCGGATGCGGGCCCGGCCGACGTTGAGATAGCTGGCCGGCGTTGGGGCCAGGCGCTTGTTCACCAGCCGCGCCGCCACCTTGCTGCAGTCCCCCGCCGTCAGGTAGACCACCCAAACCTCGGCGCCGTTGGCGATAGCGTCGATGGCGTAGCCGCCCGCGCCGATCGCTTCATCGTCCACGTGAGGGGCCACGATGAGGATGCGCTCCCGCCGCGCGGCGGTATCCAGCCGCGGGTAGGTGTTCATCTTGGCGACTCCAACGGCTGTCCAGACTGACATCAGAAGGGCGATCCCTGGCATGTTTGACGGCGAGAGTTTACCTGAGGGGGCGTGGGGGCGGGTCTCGGGTAATGGGTAATGGGTATCGGGTAACGGGTATCGGGTAACGGGTATCAGTCGGGTGCTCTGGCCTGACGCCGATCATGGTTTTGTGTTTTTGGAGTTGGCAGGATTTGTCGCGGAGCCGCCAGCGTCCGGCTCGAGCGTCCGGCTCGCGTGTTCCGTCAACGCTCCCTCCCGCTCGCCGCCCGCCCGTCTCCCGCTCGCCCGCCCTAAAAGCCGTACCTCACTTCGAACGTCAGCGTCCTGCCGTCGGTATTGCCGTCGAACCCGGACTCCTCGGCGGCGATACGGCGGCCGGTGACCTGGACGAATTCCAGGCCCACGCGGGTGTGCGGCTGCGGCTCGTAGAACGCGGCCAGCGTCCAGGAGCGTCCGTGCTCGGTATTCGTCTCGGCGATGGAATGGTCGCGGTCGTGGGTGTCGAAGACGTCGAAGCGCGCGCTCGTCCGGACCTTGCCGCTCTTGTGCGAGACGAGCAGGTAGCCGGTCGAGAAGTCGGCCTGCACGAAGGAGCGCGCCGGATTCCACGGGCCCATGCCCGTCGAGCCGTTCGCGTATTCGGCGGCCAGGATGGTGGCATCGGACGAGCCGACCTCCGCGCTGACCAGGGTGAACTTCGTGATCCACGAATACTCGCTGCCGTAGAGCTCGCGATCGCCGCCGTTCTCGACGCGGGTCACCTGGATCATGGCGCGCTCGGGCAGTGTGCCGCGGACGCGCGCCGACCAGCCCTTGCGGTGGTCGAAGTCGTCGCCGATGGCGGTCGTGCCGGGGCGCTGCCAGCGGAAGTAGCCCGGCTTGCCGATGGAGAAGAGGGGCGGCAGGGGCAGGACTTCGCCGTAGGTCGAGAGGCGGTTGCCGACCGACCAGCCGCGCCAGGCCAGCAGCGTGCCCATGGTGTCGTTGTTCCGGAACGCGGTCGCGCCGGCGGTGAGGTAGAAGTTCGGCTTGTACTGCAGATCGACGCCGAGGGGCCGGACCTCCTGGCCGATCCACGTGTTCAGCGCGGAGAAGCTGACGGTGTACGGCGAGGTCCAGAGCGGATCGATGTTCTCGCGCGACGTGGGGAGGAAAAACTCGCCGGCCCGAAGGCGCCACTTCTCGCTGTGCAACTCCGCGAAGCCTTCCACGAGACCTGCCTTCCGGCCGAGCGTCCCGGCGGGCTCGTGCCGCGCCACGCCCGAGGCATGCAGGGTGAGCCAGGAGGTCGGCGTCCAGTCCGCGCCGAGCTGGGTGTTGAGCTGATTGCGTGTGGCGTTGTCGCCCGCGCCGCTCGCCCCGACGTCCAGGCGTCCGAATCCTCCTGTCGTCCACGACGGCTGCCCGGTGGCGTAGATCTCCCGTGCGCTGATGTACCCGGTGAAGCGAAACGTCTGTGCCGCCAGGGGAACGGCCAGCAGGCAGACCACGATCAGGAGAGAGATAAGAAAACGCATGCCGGGATGATAGATGCCGCGGCCCTCGCTCCGGTTACCGAGTTGTTTCGGGTTGGGACGGGTTACGAGGTTAGGTTGCGAGGTTGCGAGGTTGCGGGTTGCGGGTTACGGGGTTACGAGGTTGCGAGGTTGCTGGTATTTAAGCGCAACCTCGGAACCCCGCAACCTCGTAACCTCGCAACCCCGCAACCCCGCAGCTACAGCCCGATCCGCGGGTCCCGCCACAGCCCGACCTGATGCCTTCCATAATCAATGGTCATCAGGAACTTGGACAGGAGGCGGTTGCCGATGCGGGGGGCGGAGACGTCGGCGAGATCGACGTCGACGTTGCCGAAGTCGGTGCCGGCGAGCTGGATGTGGGCGGTGCGGCGGCCGGCGCGCTCGTTGCCGCGCGGAAGGATGAGCGTGTCGGGCGAGGCGGTATCGACCACAGCAGACACGCTCCGGCCATCGATGGTGACGTTGACCGCCGGCTCATCCGTGAAGGCGTAAAGCGTCATCAGCTCGGGATGGATCCCTTCGCGCTGGTAGGTCAGGACGCCGCTGCGGTAGTCGAGGGTCACGGCGTGTGCGCCCCAGACGTCGCCGCCGACGATGGCATCGGCGATGCCGTGCAGGTCGACGCTGACCGGCTCCATGCGCAGCGCGCTCCGGTTGTTGAGCTGGAGGTTGTGCGGGCCGGTGCTGAGTGCGACGGACTCAGCCGCCTTCCCGCTGGCTGCCGAGGATCCGGCGCCGGGCCGGACGAAGGAATGGGCGAGAGGCGTGGCGAACTTCGGATCGAGGAGCGTGCGCGGCTCGGCGGAGCCGAAGAGGAAGCGTCCGGGGCGGCCGTCGATGGTCGCGGATGGCAGCACGACGAGGTTTTTCTCGAGCGAAAAGACGACGTTCACTTCCTCGCCGACGGGCTCGTCGTGCCATGGCAGGAGCCCGCTGCATCCAGCGAGCAGAACCATCGCCGACAGTCCGGTGACCGCGGTTGCGGTCAGAGGGGATTTCGAGTACATACCCACCGCGCTGCAACCCCGGCGCCGGAGGACGGTTTCCCCATGACGACAGCGAAGCTCAGCGAGTTCAAGAACGAACCGCTTACGGACTTTACCAAACCCCCAAACAAAGCGGCCATGGAAGCCGCCCTGCAGAAAGTGAACGGCGAGATCGGGCGGGAGTACCCCGTCGTCATCGGCGGCGAGCGCATCACCGGCCTCAAGACCTTCGAATCGCTCAATCCCTCCCACAAGGAGCAGGTTCTCGGCAGGTTCAACAAGGGCACCAAGGCGCACGTCGAGCACGCCATCGACGTGGCCTGGAAGGCGTTCGAGACGTGGAAGCGCGAGACGGTCGACGTCCGCGCCGGCGTGCTCCTCAGGGCCGCCGCGCTCATGCGCGAGCGCAAGCACGAGTTCTCGGCCGCCATGGTCTACGAGGTCGGCAAGACCTGGCCGGAGGCCGATGCTGATACCGCCGAGGCCATCGACTTCATGGAGTTCTACGCGAGGGAGGCGTACCGCTGGGGCGGCGAACAGCCCATCACCCGCATCGACAGCGAAGACAACGCCCTCGTCTACGTGCCGCTCGGCGTCGGTGCGGTCATCCCGCCGTGGAACTTCCCCCTGGCCATCATGACCGGCATGACCACGGCGGCCGTGGTCACCGGCAACGCGGTGATCCTCAAGCCGTCGAGCGAGGCGCCGTGGATCGCCTGGCGCTTCTTCGCCCTCCTCGAAGAGGCGGGCCTGCCGGCCGGAGTGGTGACCTTCCTCTCCGGCGGCGGCGCCGAGGTGGGCGACTCGCTGGTCACCCATCCGCGGATCCGATTCATCTCCTTCACCGGATCGAAGGAAGTCGGTCTGCACATCAACGAAGAGGCGGCTAAGACGCGCAAGGGTCAGATCTGGATCAAGCGCGTGGTGGCGGAGATGGGCGGCAAGGACGCCATCATCATCGATCGCGAGACGGCGAACCTCGACGAGGCCGCGGCCGCCGTGGTGGCCTCGGCGTTCGGCTTCCAGGGCCAGAAGTGCTCGGCCTGCTCGCGGCTCATCGTCGACGAGGCGGTCTACGACAAGGTCGTGCCCCTGGTCGCGGCAAAGACCAAGGCCCTCCGCATCGGTCCGGCCGAATACAGCGACGCGCAGATCGGTCCGGTCGTCAGCAAGTCGGCGATGGAGAAGATCAAGGATTACATCGAGAAGGGGAAGAAGGAAGGGCGGCTCGTGGCTGGCGGCGAAGTCGACTCCAGCGAAGGCTTCTTCATCGAGCCCACGGTCATCGCGGATGTCGATCCGAACGCCACCATCGCCCAGGAGGAGATCTTCGGCCCGGTCCTGGCGGTGATGAAGGCCAAGGACTTCGACGACGCGCTGCGCATCGCCAACGACTCGCAGTTCGGCCTGACCGGCGCCGTCTTCACTGACAACGAGCAGAAACTGGAGCGGGCCCGCCAGGAGTTCTTCGTCGGCAACCTCTACCTGAACCGCAAGTGCACCGGCGCCCTCGTCGGCGTCCACCCCTTCGGCGGCTTCAACATGTCCGGAACCGACTCGAAAGCCGGCGGCCGCGACTACCTCGGCCTCTTCCTGCAGGCCAAGGCCATCGCCCGCAAGATCAAGCCCGGCCAGTCGCAGCGCGAGGGGGTGGGGGAGTAGTGGAAGGGCGAAGGGCGAAGGGCGAAGGGCGAAGGCAGAAGGGCGTGAATGGCAGAGCACTTCTGCCTTCTGCCTTCTGCCTTCTGACCGCCTGCGCAACCGCCACCCTCCCCATCCCGGCAAGCTGGTCGGTCCCGGCGTCCACCTCCGTCGATCCCGCAACGGTCTGTGAGCAGATCCACTGCCGCAGGCCAGAGGCGGCGGACGTGCGGGTCGTGACGACGGCGGCGGGGGCGAAGCTCGTGCGCGGGGAGAAGGAGCTGACGCCCGCTTTCCTGGCCATCGACTCGTACGACGTCTCGTCGGAGCGGAAGGAAGTGGTCTTCTCGGCGAAGCGGAAGGACAACTTCGACGTCGGCCTGGTCTCGATCGACGGCAGCGAGATTCACTGGATCTTCGAAGACCCGTCCGACGAGACGGCCGCGCAGTGGGCACCGCGCGGCAACAAGATCAGCTATGTCATGCACTCGGCCACGGGCGACCTCCTGCGTACCGTGCACATTCCCACGGCGGCCACGCTGACGGTGCCGTTCCGCTGGTCGCGCATCCGGGCCCAGGCCTGGGAGCCGGCCGGCGAGCGCATCTCCATCGTCCTCTCCGGTGCGACTGCGTCCGAGCATGTGGAGAGCCTCAAGTACGGCGGCGAGGCCGGGCGGACGGATGTGCCGGCGTCCGCGCATCTCGATCTCACGGAGGAGTCGTTCCGCCGCGGAGTGCTTCTGCGCCCGCCCCTGGCGCGTTAAGGCGACCGGGCGCCGGCCGGTGTCTGGGGCGGCGACCCCCCCCCGGGGAGCGCGGCCCCCCGC
>CAZYTO010000169.1:0-12640 GCA_964650405.1 uncultured Thermoanaerobaculia bacterium
CGGGTACACAGCGTGTAACCGTCGGTTACGCCGTGCGTCCCATCGGGTACACAGCGTGTAACCGTCGGTTACGCCGTGTGTCCCACCGGGTACACAGCGTGTAACCGTCGGTTACGCCATGCGTCCCGCCGGTTACGCCGCGTGTCATCGTCGGTTACACCGTGCGTCCCGCCGGGTACACGGCGTGTCACCACCGGCTACTCTCCCGGACGCCTCCGGCGTTGCCCGCCGCCCACCCTCTCTTCGGCCCACCACCGGACGACCCCTCGTGCCTTCACTCCCGATACGGAAACTGGAACGCCCGCCGGAACCCGGGGATGCAGGCATCGAGCAGCGGGGACTCGTCCGAGGCGAGACCGAGCAGGTGACGCTGCAGGAACGTGCTCACGTCCAACTGCCGCTGCTTCGCCAGCACCTCCAGCATTCGCACCTGATACTCCGGGACGACGGCCGTGAGCGTCACCGGGCGGAGGAGCTTCGGCAGGGGGCCTGGCGCTTCCTCGCCGAGAGACGCGAAGATCTGCTCCAGCGGCCAGGTACGGAGGGCGAGGTAGGCGACGTCGGCCCAGGGGAGGACCGTCTCGCCGCCGGAACACTCGGCGGTCAGCTCGCCGGCAGCGATCTCGCCCTCGATCGCTGTCTGGTCCATTCCGACCAGCGCGGCAGCTTCGTGAACGGTGTAGCTGCGACGCTCGATAAAGATGTCGGCGACTCGTTCCGTGATCGTGTCGGTGACTTCGTCGATCGTTGTCATGTGAGGCTATCGTCTATACGGCTATAGACCATCGACGCAAGCCTTACGTTGCGGTGGAATGCCGCCGTGCGACGCAAGACACCAGAGGCTGAAATCTTCGGAAGAACGCTGAAGCGTCTCCGGGAGGAAGCGGAGCTTTCGCAGGAGCGGCTCGCCCAGGAAGCCGGTCTCACAACCGGCTACATCAGCGATCTGGAACGTGGCCTGAAAGCCCCTGGCCTCGCGACGATCATCCAGCTCGCGTCGGCGCTCGGTGTGTCTCCGTCGGAGATGCTCAAGGACTTCACGCCTGGAGTGCTTCGGAAGTTGAAGTAGTAGGCGCGCGCCACTTCCGACATGCCACACTGTGGCACCTGAAGGAAGAAGTACGTCGTCGCGACGCTTCCAAGGGCTAGAATAGCCACACAACCATAGGAGATCGCATGATGAAAAGGACCGTTTTCGGTTTAATGGCCCTCTTTTTGTTCGCAGCGTGCCCTGCGGACATGTGGATACCTATCGAAACGGTGCCGCGTGTGGCGGTGCCATTCCAACACGTTCAGTTCATCGATTCCGTGCCGGACAGGCCGTATACGGTAGTCGGCATCATCACGCCACCGACCGGGGAATACGAGACTGAAGCCGAGGCAGTAAAGGCGATCCGAAAAGAGGCAGCCAAGCATGGAGCTGATGCAGTTTTCATTGAGTCGAAGAGCGAATCCACGGGTTGGAAGTTCGACTCGGGCTTCTTGGGTGCCAAAGGCGGAGCCGTGAAGGAAATGGAATTTCGCGCCAAGGCGATCGTGTGGCAGAAGTAGCAGATTAGGATCGTGGACAGCTCACTTGCGTTACCCGCCTTCTTTTCTGCGGTCGGTGCTGCCGCCGGTCTACTTCTTCAACAGACGATCGACCTCTTGAAACTGAGGACGGCGCACGTTAATGAGCTAAAACGTCGCTTCTTCGAACTGAAGTTTCAGACCGCAATTGATCTTGCGAGAGCTCTCGACGCACTCGTCGCTTGTCATCAAGCGAGGCTTGCAGAAGCCACGGAGCGCACGCGAGATGACGAGAACTTCAGCATGCTCGCACCGTCCCGCGATGTGGTGGGAGTTCAAGCGAAAGCACTTGAGAAAGACTTCGACCGATACACGGCTGCGTTCGCCGTACAGGAACTGCTGTTTGCGACGCCTGTCGTTACGGCTCTAACTGAGGGAGGAGTTGTAGTATTCGAGCTCATGGCGGCCTGGCGGAAATTCGATGAGGATTGGGACGAATTGGTCAAGGAACTAGCCAACCTCATTCCTGATGAACGCATGAATGCGCTCCGAAGACAGCGCGAATTGAGCGAGTATGACGAGTCTGCACGTGAGGAATTGGTTTGCCGGATGGCGGCATATAAATCTCGAAACGGAAAGCTTCGAGCACAGCTGTCACGCTTGGCTTCCTTGACGGTACGTGCTGAAGCACATCGGCGTTCCGTGCTGCTCGCAATTCGAACAGAACTAAAGGCTTACCACGTTTGAATGTGTCTTCGATGGCAACCGCCCGGTTTGCCCCGCTTTGATCCTTCGCTCCCGCCCGTGCCACCGCCCGCGCTCAGGATGAAGTGTCGCGCACCATTTTCCAATCCAACCCATACCTCGCCAGGTACTTCCGCAACCGGTCCGCGTCGTTTGCGGACGCCTTCTGCTGCCGTGAGCTGCTGAATAGCATGCGGCCGGCGTCGGAGAGCGACCGGGTGCGGCGCAACACGTCGACGACGTGCTCGAGCTGGATGCGGTCGAAGGGGTCGATGGCGGTGAGGCGGTCTTCGCCGAGGCATTGGAGGAGGAGGTCGTAGTGCGGGTGGGCGTCGCGGGGGTGCCACTCGCCGCTGAGACGGGTGACCTCTTCATCGACGATCTCGGTGGTGATGCGGCCGCCGCGGGCCAGGGTGGCCATACGGACGACGGCGCCGTTGAGGTCGCGGAAGTTGCCGGGCCACGCGGCGTCGGGCGACGTGGCGAAGCGGAGGAAGCGCTCGCGGGCCTCGCGGTTGAAGCGAACGTTGGTGCCCTGCTTCCGGGCGAACTGCTCGAGCTCGAAGTCGAGGTTCGGCTCGAGGTCCTCGAGGCGGTCGCGGAGGCCGGGGAGGAGGAAGGTCCAGAGGTTGATGCGGGCCAGGAGGTCGTCGCGGAAGCGGCGCTCGCGGACCATCTCGCCGAGGTTGCGATTCGTGCCGGCGATGAGCATGAAGTCGCTCTTCACCTCGCGGTCGCCGCCGAGGGGGAGGAAGACTTTCTCTTCCAGGGCGCGGAGGAGCATGGCCTGCTCGTCGAGACCGAGCTCGCCGATCTCGTCGAGGAAGAGCACGCCGCGGTTGGCCGCGCGCAGCAGGCCGGGGCGGTCGCGCAGGGCGCCAGTGAACGATCCGCGCACGTGACCGAAGAGCGCGGACATGGCCCCCTCGCCGCGGATGGTGGCGCAGTTCACTTCCACGAACTCCCCTTCTACCTGGTGGCGCCCGTGCTTGAGCTCGAAGATGCGCCTGGCCAGGCGCGACTTGCCCGCGCCGGTCGGCCCCATCAGCAGCAGCGGCTCGCGGGAGTGGATGGCCACCTGCTCGATGCGCTCGATGAGGCGGTTGAACTGGGCATTGCGCGTGGCGATGCCGGACTTGAGGAACGACGTGGCCTCCTTCTGCTCCTCGGAGAAGCGGGAGGCGATGGCGTCGTACCGGGACAGGTCGAGATCCACGATCTGCGTGCGGCCTTCCACGAAGCGCCGCCCCACTCCCGGCGAGGTCTGAACGAGCCGGGCCGGGAAGTGCCGCGTCTCGGTGAGGAGGAACATGCAGATCTGGGCCACGTGCGTGCCCGTGGTGATGTGCACGAGGTAATCCTCGCGGTCGGTGTCGAACGGATAGGTGCGGGCGAACTCGTGCAGGGCGGAGTAAACCTGCTCGAAGTCCCACGGGTCGGCGACGTCGAAGGCGCGCAACACGACCTCGGTCTCCGGTGAGACGGTAGCCAGGTCGCGGGCCACGGCGTGTGCGAGGCCGGCCTCCTTCGGGGGGTAGAGCAGCTCGAACCGCCCGATGAGCAGGTCTTCCTGCTGGCAGAGACTCACCGAGGGGCGCCACTTCTCCCAGCGGGTGGTGGCCTTGCCGGCGGCGTCGAGCGAGACGCCGAGGAGTCCGATGACGACGGTCTTCATATGCGATGCAATTCTAATCGTGTAGACCGCTGGATAAGAAAAGAATAGGCCATCGGGGCGGGTAGAATGGGCGCAATCAGCAATTTGCGCTGCGTTTTCAGTAGCTTGCACAGGAAGAGCCCGACATGGCACTCCGCTCGCCTATGAGAGAGGACAACAACCTGGCAAGGAGGCAACGAACATGGCGAACAAGAATCTTTTCCGGTCGATCGCAGGCAAGCTCGTTCCGAAGGCGACTTCGGTCAACGAGGCCGGCGGACGGGCCTACGCGCTGACGCCGAAGCAGGCGCTGGCGCAGTTCGCGTCCACCGGTTGCCTGAGCCGGACGTTCTACGCCTCGGCGGAGGATCAACTGGCTGACGTGCTGGCGCTGTGCGAAGGCGTCGAGCCGGCCTTCATCGCGCAGACGGCCCTCTGGGCGCGCCGGCGCGGCTACATGAAGGACATGCCGGCCGTCCTCTGCGCGGTGCTGGCCACGAAGGACACGGCGCTGCTCGAGCAGGTCTTCCCGCTGGTCATCGACAACGGCCGGATGCTGCGGAATTTCGTGCAGGTGATCCGGTCGGGAGCGGTGGGGCGGAAGTCGCTGGGCACGGCGCCGAAGCGGATGATCCGGAAGTGGCTGGAGGGGCGTGACGACAACGCGCTGTTCCGCGATTCGATCGGCAACGCGCCATCGCTGGCGGACGTGATCAAGATGGTGCACCCGAAGCCGGCCGCCGCCGGGCGTGAAGCGCTCTACGGCTACCTGATCGGGCGGAAGCACGACGCGGAGAAGCTGCCGGCGGTCGTGCGGGAGTACGAGGCGTTCAAGGAAGGAGTGGCGAAGGACGTACCGGACGTGCCGTTCCTGATGCTGACGTCGTTGACGCTGGACAACCGGGCCTGGGCCTCAATCGCGCGGAATGCATCGTGGCAGACGACCCGGATGAACCTGAACACGTTCGCGCGGCACGGCCTCTTCGCGAGCGAGGAGCTGACGAAGTTGATTGCAGCGCGGCTGGCCGATCCGGACGCGGTGCGGAAGGCGAAGGTCTTCCCGTACCAGTTGATGACGGCGTACCTGGCTGCAGGCGAAGACGTGCCGAACGTCGTACGCGACGCGCTGCACGACGGGATGGAGGTGGCAACGGAGAATGTGCCGGTGATCGAAGGGAAGGTCTACGTCTGCCCGGACGTGTCGGGCTCGATGAGCTCGGCCGCGACGGGAGTGCGGAAGGGGGCGACATCGGTGGTGCGGTGTATCGACGTGGCGGCGCTGGTGGCCGCGGCGATCGTGCGGAAGAACCCGACGGCGGAGGTGCTGCCGTTCGAGACGGACGTGGTGAACGTGCGCATCGAGCGGCGCGACTCGGTGATGACCAACGCGCAGAAGCTGGCGGCGGTGGGTGGAGGCGGAACGACGTGCAGCGCGCCGCTGGCGAAGCTGAACAAGCGGAACGCCGAGGGTGACCTGGTGGTCTTCGTCTCGGACAACGAGTCGTGGGCAGACCCGCAGAACGGCCGCGGTACGGCCATGATGGAGGAGTGGAGCAGGTTCCAGAGCCGGAATCCGGGAGCGCGCCTGGTCTGCATCGACGTGCAGCCGTATGCCACGACGCAGGCCCAGTCGCGCGAGGACGTCCTGAACATCGGCGGTTTCAGCGATGCCGTTTTCGACGTCGTGGCCCAGTTCGCCGCCGGAAAGATGGACGCCGACCTGTTCGTTAACGAAATCGAAAAGGGGCCGAATGCTGTCGCGGACTACATTCAAACATGTTCTGTCTCGACAAACGTTGTCGGCTCCACTGAATGAAGGACGAAGGGCGCCGGCCGTACGCGGGCCGGCGCCCTGAAGGAGTGAGAGAGTTGGAGGAGTGGTTAGTGGTGAGTGGTTAGACGATTTGTCATCCTGAGCGGCGGGTGGCGGTTGGGTGGGAGCGAAGGATCTCTTGTGCAACGTACGACTGTGTACTCGCAGATCCTTCGCTCCCACCGCGCCACCACCCCTCGCTCAGGATGACACCGGGAATCGCGGCGAATGCCTGGAGGACTACATCAATCGTTGGTTGCCGGTTCGAGTCCGGTCCGGCCGCAAGGCTGGTAGCTCAATGGATAGAGCAGCGGAACGTCTTCCGAATCCTTGTCGCCGCTTTTTCGTTGTCCGTTGTTCGTTGATCGTTGTTCGTGGCATGGTCGAAATCGTTAGACGGAAGAATGAACTGCGAACGGGTCAGACATCGACGAACAACGAACAACGGACAACGAAGAACGAAATCAGCGAATGCCGCCGGGAGTACATGTTCTGCGGTCTCGACCCCGCCCGCGCCTCGGCGCGGAACTCTCGGTACACCTTGTCGCTGTACATGCTCAGACAAGAAAACAACGAACCGCGGCGAATGCCTGAGGGACTACAAACCAACCACCGTCGTCTCTCATACGACCTTGTCGCCGCGACTTCGGATCGTGGACGATCTCCACGACGAACAGTTCGGCACGACGCAGTCGTGCCCTACACAAGCCAGCGTAGGGTACCGACTGCGTCGTGCCGGCCCCCCGTTCGTAGCGAACAGCGAATAAGCGAATAAGCGAATAAGCGAATAAGCGAATAAGCGAATAAGCGAATGCCCAACAACACGTACGAAGTCATCCCCTCTGACCGTGGCGCGCCCATCAAGGCGTGGACGCGCGGGGTGCCCGTCGAGGATGCGGCGAAGCAGCAGCTCCTCAACATCGCCACGCTGCCGTTCATCTACCGCTGGCTGGCGGTGATGCCCGACGTCCACCTCGGCAAGGGGGCGACGGTCGGCAGCGTCATCCCGACGACAAAGGCCATCATCCCGGCGGCCGTCGGCGTCGACATCGGCTGCGGCATGATGGCCGTGAAGACGTCGCTGACGGCCAATGAACTCCCGGACGATCTGCACGTTCTGCGCTCGGCCGTCGAGCGCGCCGTGCCGCACGGCCGGACCGACAACGGCGGACGGAACGACCGCGGCGCGTGGCGTCAGCCGCCGGCGCGGCAGGTCGAAGCATGGAGCCTGCTTGAGCCGAAGTACACGGAGCTCATCCAGAAGCATTCGCGCCTGAGCCGCGGCAATGATTTGAACCACCTCGGCACGCTCGGTACCGGGAATCACTTCATCGAGATCTGTCTCGACGAGGCGGACGCTGTCTGGATCATGCTCCACAGCGGCTCGCGCGGCGTCGGTAACCGTATCGGACAGTTCTTCATCGAGCTGGCCAAGCAGGACATGCGCCGATGGATGATCAACCTGCCGGACCAGGACCTGGCCTATCTGCCGGAGGGGACGGAGAACTTCAACGACTACGTGAAGGCGGTGAGCTGGGCGCAGACGTACGCCATGACGAACCGCGAGCTGATGATGGCCGCCATCCTCGAAGCATTGCAGGCGCTCGCGCTCCTGCCGCCGTTCCGGGCGGACCTGGAGGTCGTGAACTGCCATCACAACTACGTGGCCGTGGAGAATCACTACGGCGAGAACGTCTTCGTGACGCGGAAGGGTGCGGTGCGTGCGGGTGCGGACGACATGGGCATCATTCCCGGCAGCATGGGAGCGAAGTCGTTCATCGTGCGCGGCAAAGGAAACCCGGAGAGCTTCCACTCCTGCAGCCACGGCGCGGGCCGGGCCATGTCGCGCGCCGAGGCGAAGCGCCGCTTCACGGTCGCCGATCACGTCCGGGCCACGGCCGGGATCGAGTGCCGCAAGGATGAAGACGTGATCGACGAGACGCCGGCAGCCTACAAATCGATCGACGCGGTGATGGAAGCACAGCGCGATCTCGTGGAAGTCGTGTACACGTTGCGGCAGCTCGTGTGTGTCAAGGGATGATCACAGCGAGGCATGAGGCATGAGGCGAGAAGCAGGTGCTCGTTACTCATGCCTCATGTGGATGACACGAGCTCAGAAACGTCTGGAGTGAAGCGCGAATGATCACGATCGATGGCTCATATGGTGAAGGCGGCGGGCAGGTGCTGCGCACGTCGCTCACCCTTTCTCTCGTGACGGGCAAGCCGTTCCGCATCGACAACATCCGCGCCAGGCGGAAGTCGGCGGGGCTGTTGCGGCAGCATCTCACGGCCACTGCTGCTGCGGCGGAGGTGGGAGAGGCCAGCGTCGAGGGGGCGAAGCTCCACTCGACGTCGATGACGTTCGTGCCGCAGCGGTTGCGGGCCGGTGACTACCGCTTCGCGATCGGCACGGCCGGATCGACCACGCTCGTCCTGCAGACGATCCTCCTGCCGCTGGCGCTGGCCGCGGGGCCGTCGACGGTCGAGATCGAAGGAGGGACGCACAATCCGGCGGCGCCGCCCTTCGACTTCCTGGCCCAGGCATTCCTCCCGCTGCTGCGCCGGATGGGCGCGGGCGTGGAGGTCGAGCTCGTACGCCCCGGCTTCCATCCGGCAGGCGGCGGAAAGATCGTGGCCACGATCACGCCCGCTGCGCGGCTGACGCGGCTTGAGCTGGATGAGCGGGGCCCGCTCGTCCGCGGTCATGTGCGCGCCGTCGTCGCCAACCTGCCCTTCCCGATCGCCCAGCGCGAAGCGCGGACGGCCGCCGAGGCGCTGGGGTGGGACGCGGACGCAGCCGTGGCCCATACGCTGAACGGGTCGCCCGGACCGGGCAACGCGGTCTCCATCGTCGTGGAGTCCAAGCACGTCACGGAAGTCTTCACCGGCTTCGGGGAGCGGGGCGTGCGCGCGGAGCTGGTAGCCACCGAGGCGGCGAACGAGGCGAAGCGCTACCTGGAGAGCAATGCCGCCGTCGGTGAGCACCTCGCCGATCAGCTCCTCCTGCCGATGGCGCTCGGCGACGGCGGCTCGTTCACGACCTTGCCGCCCTCCACGCACGCGACGACGAACATCGAGATCCTCCGCAAGTTCGTCAATGTGCCGATCGTCGTGGAGAGCGGAAAGCGGACGCGGATCAGGGTCGGCAGTTCATCCTGAGCCCAAACACAGCGCAGCGGGCTGCACCTGACAGAGAAACGATCGACGGGGCCGGGTTCACGCGGAGATCGCGGAGGACTGAGTGCCTTCTCCGCGTCCTCCGCGTCCTCCGCGTGAGTTGCTTCTTCGCTCGTAAACGATGAACGCGGGAGCGTAACAACGGCGACGCCCTCCAGTTTTGCCGTGCTCTGATCCCTCGCTCCTACCCAACCACCCGCCCACGCTCGGGATAAACTCGATACGCATGACCCTCCCGGCGGGTGCGCGTCTGGGGCCGTACGAGATCGTCGACCTGATCGGCCGCGGCGGCATGGGAGAGGTCTACCGGGCCCGCGATGAACGGCTGGAGCGGGAGGTGGCGATCAAGATCCTGCCGCCGCATCTCTCCGCGCATTCCGAGGCGCTGAAGCGATTCCGGAGGGAGGCGCGGGCCGTAGCGGCACTCTCGCATCCGAACATCGTCGCGCTCTTCGATACGGGCGACTCGCCGGAGGGGCCGTACGTCGTCACGGAACTGCTCGACGGGGAGACGCTGCGCAGCCGCATGCGGCGCGGAGCGCTCTCCATGGACGACACGCTGCGTATCGCCGTGGCCATTGCCGACGGCCTCGGTGCCGCGCACGCCAAGAACATCATCCACCGCGACCTCAAGCCGGAGAACGTGATCCTCACCGCCGGCGGCGGAGTGAAGATCCTCGACTTCGGCCTGGCCGCGACGCAGCGCCCGGTGGCCGGCGCCGCGTCCGGCCCGGCCGGCTCCCCGCCTGGATCCGCGATCCAGACGGACATGCTCACAGAGCCCGGCCTGGTCATCGGCACGATCGGCTACATGGCGCCCGAGCAGTTGCGGGGCCGCCCGCTGACGACGGCCTGCGACGTCTTCGCCCTCGGCTGCGTGACCTACGAGATGCTGCGCGGAGAGATGCCCTTTCAGGAGGGCAGCAACTTCGATGTCATCGCCTCGGTCCTGCGTGACGATCCGCTGGCCTGCGACGCCCGCGACATGCCGAGCGAGGTGCGGGCGGTGCTGGAGCGCTGCCTGGTGAAGGATCCGGACAAGCGCTATCCGAACGGGACGGAAGCCGCCGCGGCGTTGCGTGAGGTGCTGCGCAAACATGACGACGGGCACCTCAGCACGATGAAGACGACGCGCGTGCCGCAGCGCGGCCCCCTGGGCTCGATGGCCATCCTGATCGCCATCGGCCTCATTGCCATCATCGGGACCGTGACGGCCTGGATCGCGACTGCGCCGCGGCGGGAGGTCATCGACGGCGGTTATGACCTGCGCGGCGCGGACGTCACCGGCTCCGCGGACGTGCGGCGGCTGCTCTCGCTGGCTTTGCACGCGGACGCCGCGGGCGACCGGCCCAAGGCCATCGAGCTCTGTCGCGAGACGGCCCGTATCGATTCGCGCACGCCGTTGCCGGCGGCGTTTGCCGCCTCCTTCTACTTTCACAACGGCGACCCGCAGCGCGGGCTGGAGTGGTCGCGCGAGGCGGCCCAACGTCTCCAGCGCGGATCGTGGACGACATACGAGACCTTGCTGGCGCGGTACCTGTTACCTGAGAACGAGACGCAATTGGACATGGCCCTTTCCAGTTCGATGCTCGAGCTTCATCCCGATGCCTGGCGCTTACGGCTCTCGCTGGCGCACGTGCACCTCAGCCGGCGCGAGCTCCCGGCCATGTTCACGCAGTTGAAGCTCATCGACCCGTCGCGCCCCGACGATCGCCGGCTGGCCATCGTGCTGGCCGACCGTGCCTCGCTCGGAGACCTGGCCGGTGCCAGGCACGACCTCGAGCGCAGCCATCTCATGCGCAGCCCGGCCCTGCTGGCCTACGCGCGGGGACGCATGGCCTGGAGCCGCGGCGATGCAGCCGAAGCGGCCAGGCAGTATGACGCCGCCGTCGAGAACGCCACGGCCAACAATCTCCCCTCCGTGGCCATGGATTCGCTCGTCCTGGCAGGCATCGCCCGGGTGGGGAAGGGGGACTTCGCCGGAGCCGAGTCGACCTTCGAGGTGGCGGTGGTGAAGGCGCGCGAAGCATCGGAGGCGGATATCGAGCTCCAGGCGCAGGCGTTCGGGGCCTACGTGGCCATGCGCCTCGGCGACCGCGGGGGGATGGCCCGGCGTCTCCGTGCCGCGGCGCTGCTGGCCGATCCCGGCACCGCGAATCAGGAAGAGCTGAAGCTGATCAGCCTGCGGCTGAACACGGACGTCCGCTTCCGCGAAGGCAACCCGGTCTACGAGGGCGACATGCTCAACGGCGTGGCTTCGCTCATCGCGGCGCGCGAGGCATTGCATCAAGGTGACGCGGCGGGCGCGGCGCAACTCCTCGGCCAGGCCCGCAGCGAGGGCATCGATGCCACCTGGTTCGCCGAGGAGGCTGCGCTGCTCGATGCCGACCTCGGGACACCGGGTCATGTCACGTTCAAGGCCGATCCGCCCTATCCGAACCGGCTTCGGTTCATTCCGGTGTGGGAGCTGGCGCGGGCGGCAGCGCATCGCTAGGCATACCGGGTTGCGGGGTTGCGAGGTTGCTGAGTTCCTGGGCCGGCATGAATGTTTGCATCCGACGTCATGGGAGGGCCGTAGATCAGGCAAAATCAGCCAACAATGAGGAGGAAGCCACATGGCGATCGTCGTGCAATTCGCTGTCGAGGGAATGTCCGCGGAGAAATATGAGGCCGTGCTGCGACGGCTGGAGGCGGCCGGTGCCGGAGCGCCTCCGGGCCGCCTGCATCACGTCAGCTACGGCTCGCCGGACAACCTGCAGGTGATCGACGTCTTTGATTCGCCGCAGTCGCTCGAAGCGTTCGGCGCAACGCTCCAGCCGATTCTGCAAGAGGTGGGGATCGTAGCGCGGCCCGATATTCAGGAGGTGTACAAGATCATCCGAGGGTGAAGTGCGCGGAAGGTTTGTACTACTAGGTGCGATCTTCCCGTCGGAGAAACTGATCGAGATCACGTGCGCTGTTGATGAAGGCAACCACGTGAATCTCGTTTTCTGAGGCGACTCGATAGATGAGCCGGTAACTTCTTCCGATGATCAATTCCCGCAACCGAATGTCGTCGCGCTCCGGGACGACACGCCCTCGCCGTGCGAACCTGCGTAGTGAGGTGGCTGCTGCTTGAGCTTCACGCTGCAGGACGATCGCGTAGCGCGGAGAGTCTCTCGCGATGAACCGCGCAACCTCCTCAACGTCGTTCCAGGCCTGAGTCGTCCACCTTACTCGCCAGCCCACCGTGAGATCCGTTGCTCGATTTCTTCGTCGGAGATGAATTCTCCGCGTTCCGCCGCATTGAGTCCGTTGTCGATCTTCTGTTGAACGTAAATGTGATACTGGATGTCTTCGTACGACACATCATCCGGCAGCGTTTCGAGGAGCCGGCGAACCTCTTCCTTAGGAATGGCCGTGGTCATGATTTCCCCTCGTCGCCATTCTAGCTTCGATCGCTGGGACCCGCACCCTTGATCACGTCCCGGTAAAACAGCGCGCTCTTCTTCAGGGTCCGTTTCTGGGTGGCGAAGTCGACGTGGACGATGCCGAATCGTTTCGTGTAGCCGAGGGACCATTCCAGGTTGTCGAGGAGCGACCAGGCGAAATAGCCGCGGACGTCGACGCCGTCAGCGATGGCCCGGCTCGCGGCGGCCAGGTGCTCGCGGAAGTAGTGCACGCGGAGCGGATCGTCGACCACGTCGCCGTAGGCCGTGGGCGGATCGTAGAACGCCGCGCCGTTCTCCGTGATGTAGACCGGC
>CAZYTO010000170.1:0-12531 GCA_964650405.1 uncultured Thermoanaerobaculia bacterium
GCGCGCGGGCGGCGTCGAGCCGGTCGGGGTGGACCATCACCTCCACGTACCGCGCCCCGAACTCCTCCATGCTGCACTCGAGCACGATCTGTCCCCGGTGGATGAACATGAGGTCGGTCAGGACGTCCTGGATCTCCTCGACCTGGTGCGTCGTCACGACGATGGTCCGGCTCCGGTCGAAGTAGTCGTTCAGGAGCGAGTCGTAGAACTGCTTGCGGACGAGGATGTCCAGGCCGAGCGTCGGCTCATCGAGCACGAGCAGCCTGGCGTCGATGGCCATGACCACCGCCAGGTGCAGTTGCGTCACCATGCCCTTCGACAGCTCGCGCACCTTGCTGGTCCGCTTGATGTTGGTCCGGGCCAGGAACCGCTCCGCCTTGGCGCGGTCGAAGCGGGGATGCACGCCGCCGACGTAATCGAGGACCTGCGTCACGCGGATCCAGCGCGGCAGCACCGCCACGTCGGCGATGAACGACACGTCGCGCATGAGCTGCTCGCGCTCCAGCCACGGATCGCGCCCCAGGACGCGCAGCTCGCCCTGGTAGGGAGTGAGGCCGAGGATGGCGTTGAGGGCCGTGCTCTTGCCGGCGCCGTTGGGGCCGATCACGCCGAGGATGCGGCCTTCTTCGACCTTCAGATCGACCCCGTCCAGGGCGACGGTCGTCCCGTAAGCTTTGTAGAGCCCGCGTGCTTCGATGCAGGTCATGGCGTCACCCCGCCTCCTCTTCGAGATTCGGCGACGGTGGGGTTGCGGCGGTGTCGGGAGGGGGCGTGGCCGGTTCCGGCGCATTCGCCGCCGCCTGCAACAGCTCCTCGAGCGTCAAGCCGAGACGCTGGATGGTCGCGTAGATCCTCGGCCACTGTTCGGCAAGAAACTTCTGGCGTTCGCCCTGCAGCAGCAGGTTGCGCGCCCCGGCGTTGACAAACATGCCTCGACCTCGCTTCGACTCGACGAGCTGCTCGTCGACCAGTTGTTGATAGCTCTTCAGGACGGTGAGGGGGTTGACGCGGTACTCCGCCGCCACGTTGCGCACGGACGGCAGCGGATCGCCCTCGTTCAGAACCCCGTCGAGGATCATCGCCACCACGCGATCGCGGATCTGGCGGTAGATCGGCTGACTGTCGTTCCATTCACGGTCCATTCGGTCTTCCCGGTTGCCTTACATGAGAGGGCCGGCCTCCTGTCCGCCGGCCCCGCTCGGGGGTCTTGTCGTAACGCCCGGCCGCCAGATCCAAGCGACGGCCGCGTGCCATGTGGTGATGTAGTTAACTACAACACTACATCAGATGCAAGCTCTTTTTTCGTTGAAGTCGCGCGAAAAGTTTCAAGAAGTGGGGGGCAGTTCAGGGGAATGGGGTCACATCTTCGGTTCACTTCCGGCCAATTCTGGAATGAAGAGGCTGGAGATGTGACCCCACCGTTCCAAGCGGTGACCTAGAATGCCGACGAATCGCTGCCGTCTGAAACGATGCTCGTGGCCGTCGCACTTCTCGAGTTGCACATCGAGTACGCGCAGTCTCTGAAAGAGAAGCGCATGGTAGTGAAGTCCTTGCGGGACAAGCTGCGGCACCGCTTCGAGATCTCCGCGGCCGAGGTGGGGCTGCAGGACGTGCATCAGCGCGCCCGCCTCGGGCTTTCGTTTGTGACCAGCAGCCGCGACACGGCACAGGCGCTGCTGGAGAGGATCGAGAACTTCATCGACGGCAACACGGACGCCGTGGTCAGCGACTTCATGAGCGAGATTCTGGAGTTCGATGAGTCCGACGTATCGCAGTGATCATTCACCTGCGAGTAGGGCGCGCGGAGCAGCGCCCTGGCGCCCATCATCAACAGCGATCCGCGAACAGCGATCAGCCGTCAGCGATCCGCAAACAGCGGCTGGGCCAACGGCGATGACCAAACTAGCGACCAGCCAACAGCGACCAGCGATCAGCGAATCGACTCACCGCCCAGCCGCACCTCCCGACGATTTGTACAGGGAGATCGCCGAGACGGCCATACGTGTTTCCGCGGCGGCCAGGCGGTCTTCGCTGTCGCGGAGCGTGCGCTGGGCATCGAGGACGGCCAGAAAACTGTCCAGTCCCGCGCGGTAGCGGGTGCCGGCCAGGTCGACGGCGCGGGTCTCCGCATCGACGGCTAGCGCGAGGCGCGCTTTCTCGTCCTGATCACGGCCGTAGCCTGCCAGGGAGCTCTCGACGTCTTCGAGCGCGCGCAAGACGCTCTGCCGGTACACGGCGTCAGCCTGCTCGGCGCGCGCACGCTGGGCGTCGATCTGCGCATGCACGCGGCCGCCCGTCAAAAGAGGCCAGCGCAGAGCAGGGCCGAAAGAGCCGTATCGGCTTGCCGATGCGGTGAGGTCGGACGCCGCATCGCTGCGATGGCCGAGAGTCCCGAGGAGCGCGACGCGGGGATAGAGATCGGCGCGGGCCACGTCGATGCGCGCCGTCGCCGCCGCCAGCTCGCGCTCGGCACGCCGGACGTCGGGGCGCTGGGCGATCAAAGCCTCGGGGCCTCCGAGCGGCAGGTCCGCAGGAAGGGCGGGAATCGGCTGATGGGCTGCCAGGCGGTCGCGCAGCACTTCCGGCTGCCTGCCGGTCAAGACGCCGAGGCGGTGAATGGCGGCGGAGGCGGCGTATTCGAGAGACGGCCGCGCGGCGAGCGTCTCGGCGAGGAGCGCTTCGCTGCGGGCGACGTCGAGGTCGTTGGTCAGGCCGGCCTGCTGGCGTGCGCGCACGATGTCGAGGGTCTGCCGGAACGTGTCCACCCGCGCAGCGAGAACGTCGAGTCGCTTCTGAGCGCCTCGCAGCTCGACGTAGTTTCGCGCCACCTCGGCGATGAGAGAGACTTCAACGTCCCGCCGGCCCTCGCTCGCGGCCTGGACCTGGGCGGTCGCCGCTTCCACGTCGCGGCGGATGCCGCCGAAGAGGTCGATCTCCCAACTGGCATCGAACCCGATGTCGAAGAGCTCTCCGCGCCGGTCGCCGAACGAGAGCCCGGGCGGGAGGGCGTTGAACGGCGGCACAGAATTGCTCCGCTGCGTTTCGGATGCGGCGGCCGAGCCGTTCACCTGCGCCGCACCGCCCGACGCGGGGATCCCGCGCAGGGCACGCGCCTCGCGGACTCGCGCTTCCGCGGCGCGAAGGTCGAGGTTGTTCGCCGTCGCATCTCGGATCAACTCATCGAGCAGCGGATCTCCGAACGACGGCGACCATGGCACGCCTGCGGCAGTCCCTTCGCGCACGCCGGCCGGCGCCTCCTGCCAGTGCTGCGGAACGGCCACCGGCGGGGTCTTGTAAGGAGCGCCGAGGCACCCTGCCAGAAGCAGCGCGAAGAGTGTGGTTGCGGTGGTTTTCATGACCGGCCTTTCGTCTCTTCGATGAAGACGTCCATCTGCTGACCGACGAAGAAACGGCTGTCGGTGCGATCGATCTGGTAGATGGCCTGCAGCACGCGGGTGTCGACGCGCTCGGCGCTGTCGCCGGTCAGGGCGCGCTTCGGAACAACCAGGGGCTCGAACCGGACGAAGTGAAGCGGCGAGCGGATGGAGGCGTCGCCGCGCAGCGCCGCGACGGCAGGCGCCTCGGGATGCACGCGAGCCGCCTCGTGCTCGTCGATGTCCACCCGAACGTAGAGCGGCCGGGTCCGGCCAAGGATGATGAGCGGCTCGGCCAACGCGCCGGCGGCGGCGAACTCGCCCGACCGCACGTTCACCTTCAGTACCGTTCCGGTGATCGGCGCGCGGACCGTGCTTCGGTCGATCTCGACCTGAACGCGCTGCCGCTCCGCCTCGGCCGCTTTGACGGCGGCGCGGGCCTGGGCCAGCTTGGCGTCCGCGGTGGCCACGGCGTGCTCCCGCCGCTGCACGTCGTCTTCGCTGACCGCGCGCTTGTCATGGACGGCCTGAACGAGGGCGAGCTGCTCCTGCATGTCGGCCAACGCAGCGGCGGCGACACCGACGCCGCTCCGGGCGACGTCGAGCGCGGCATCCGCATCGGCCAGTGCCGCGACGAGGTGGCGCGTCTCCAGCCGGAAGAGCGGCGCGCCTTCACGGACTTCATCGCCGGCGCGGGCCTGGACGGAGTCGACCGTGCCGGAGAGATGCGAGCCGATACGGATGTTCTCGCTGCTCGATTCGATGAGGCCCTGCGCGGCAACGGTGTGGGAGAACTCCGTGGCCGGCGGCGGCACGGGAGGAGTGGTCGGCTCGCGCCGCGGCTGCATGCGCGCAATGGCCACGCCGGCCACGACGGCGATGATGAAGGCGGCGATGGGCAGGAGAGGGATACGCTTTTTCATGAGACCTCCGCGATGGCCGGTTCTTCCGTACGAACGATCCGGCCGTCATCCATGTAGGCGATGCGATTGGCGAATTCGAGAACGCGCGTGTCATGCGTGACGACGACGACCGCGCGGTCGGGACTGAGTGCGTGCGTGGCCAGCAGGTTCATCACCGCATCGCCCGTCTTGTGATCGAGAGCGGCGGTGGGCTCGTCGCAGATCACAAGCTTCGGCTCGTGGACAAGGGCCCGCGCCAGAGCCACGCGCTGTTGCTGGCCTCCCGAGAGCTCGGAGGGGCGTCCGTGCAGCCGGCTGCCGAGACCGACCGCCGCCAACAGCGCGGCCGCCTGCTCCTCGGCCGGCTTCCTCCGCGCGCCGCCGGCGATGAGCGGAACGGCCACGTTCTCCACCGCCGTCAGTGCCGGCAGCAGGTTGTACTGCTGGAAGAGGAACCCGAGGTTTTGGCGGCGGAAGCGCAGCCGTTCCGCGCCGGTGAGTGCGTGCATGTCGGAGTCGAGCACGCGCAGCGAGCCGCCGTCGTGATCGAGCAGTCCGGCCACGACCGAGAGCAGCGTAGTCTTTCCCGATCCGCTCGGCCCGACGATGAACGTCAGCTCGCCGAACCGCGCTTCGAAGTCCGTGGCGCGAAGCGCTTCCACGCGCGTCTCGCCGCTACCGAAATGTTTGCTGATTCCCTGTGTCTCGACGGCATTCATGATGAGTTGTCCTTCTTAGGCGCGGAATACCGCGGCCGCTTCGAGACGCAGGACCCGGCGGATGCTGAGCAGGCTGGCCAGCACGATGACGAAGAGGATGCAGCCGGCGGTCAGAGCCACGTTCTGCCACAGCACGATCAGGCCGCGCGTGGCCATCTTGTGTACGAAGATCTCGACGAACACCGTCTCCATCCCCGTACCGAGGGCGAAGCCGATCGTCGCCGCCACCAGGGCCTGCAACAGGATCATCCCCACCAGCGTGCCGTCGGCGACCCCGATGGCCTTGAGCGTGCCGAACTGGCGGAGGTTGTCGACGGTGAAGAGGTAGAACGTCTGTCCCGCCACCACCGTGCCCACGACCAGGGCGATGAAGATGGTGATGCCGAAGTTGACCGGGATGCCGGTGTTGCGGAGGTAGTAGCGGATGCAGTCCCAGCGGAACTGGTCGGTGGTGCGGGCGCGCAACGCGGTGGCCCGTTCGATGCGCTGGCAGAGCTGCTCTGGCGTCACGCCCGTCGCCGGTTGTGCCAGCACGAAGGAGAGCTGCTTGCGCTCCTGCCCTTGGAACTGCACGGCCTCGCTGTAGCGGGCGTGCATGACTGGGATGCTCTGGAAGGGAGCGGGCACGTCGGAGATGCCAACGATCGTGACGCGGTGATCGTTCAGTTCGATCGTACGGCCGAGGCGTTCCGGCTCGCCGGGGTAGAGGAGCGCGTATCCGGCCCGGTCGATGACCACGCTGTCCGGCCGGCGGAGGTCCTGCCAGGAGCCGAGCACCATCTTGCGCGGCGCGCCGACCAGTGAGGCGTCGTCGATGCCGATCATGAACGAAACGGCGTACTTGCCGCTCTCCGCCTTCGCCACCGGATTGCCCTTGAAGAGGCGGACGGCCCAGGCCACGCCATCGACACCGCGGACGCGCAGCAGGTCTGTGTCCTTGAGCGGCTTGGTCTGCTCGAAGTACTCGGTCTTCGGATCCATCACCCAGACCGAGGCGTCCGTGACGTCGAGGATCTGGCTGCCGGTGCGCTGCATGATGCCGGCGAAGATCGAGCTCTGGTTCTGCAGCAGGAAGGTGCAGAAGGCGATGGCGAAGATCAGGCCGAGGTACTTGGCGCGGTCGGCCGTCAGCATGCGGATGGCGATGAATCTCATGACGCCGCCCCGAGGCCGAACTGCTTGCGGGTCCCGCTGTCGATGGCCGACGACGGCGCGAGCGACCGCAGGATGCGCAGCAAGCGCGCGTCGCGCCCGGCCTGGTACCGCAGCCGCGGACGGGCGTCGGTGGCGGCCCGAAGGATCACATTGGCCACGACCGAGGGATCGGCGCCGCGCTCGATGCTCGCGGCCACCCGCTCCGCGACGCGGCGACGGGCGTCGTCGTACTGCGGAAGCGTGTGCTGCACGAGGTTGCCGTTGTGCCCCAGGCCCGTCTTCGTGAACGCCGGCTCGACGAGGGCGACGTGCACGCCGAAGCCGCGCACCTCATGATCGAGCGATTCCGAGTACCCCTCGAGCGCGTGCTTCGTCGCCGCGTAGATGCTCATGAACGGCGCGGGGAGGAATCCGAGAACGGAGCTGACGTTGATGATTCGCCCGCCGCCCTGCGCGCGCATGACGGGCAGGACCGCGGCGGTCATGCGCAGGATGCCGAAGAAGTTCGTCTCGAACAGCGCCCGCGCTTCGTCGATGGTCGTCTCCTCGGCCGCGCCGGTCAGGGCGCCTCCGGCGTTGTTGACCAGCACATCGATGCGGCCGGCGCGCTCGACGACCGTCGCCACGCACTCCTCCACGGAGCGGGGATCGCGGACGTCGAGACGTACGAGCTCGACGTTCGGCTGGGGAGGGGAGTCGGCTCGGACGGTCCCGAACGTCCGGAATCCGCCGGCTGCCAGCCGCGCCGCCGCGACCCTGCCAATGCCCGACGAGACGCCCGTGATCAACGCTACCTTCTGCATACTTGCTCCTTTGAGATGATGAGTATCATCCCGATAGTCAAAAAAAATCAGCGGCCGCAATACGCCTCGACATAGAGATTCCGCGCAGCGGCGAGGATGCGCTTTCCCAGCGCTTCATCCGAGACGGCGCGGGCCATGGCCATGCTGCCGGCCATACCGGACATCAGGGCCGCCACGTTGCCGCGCCGTTCTGCGTCCGTAGCGCCCGGCATGTACGGACCGAGCACGGCTGCGTTCCGGGCCAGAGCCTGGTCAAACGCCCGGCGGACCTCCAGTGACTGGCGGGCGATCTCGGGAGCGAGCGCGGCAAGGGGGCATCCGTTTTCGGTGTCGGAGAGGTGCTCGTCCCTCAGATAGCCTTCGATGACGGCGCGTACTTCCTGCCCGGGCGCGGCGCCGGCGATGGCCGCCGTCATCCTGGCCCGCGCGTCTTCAAACGCGTTCCCGAGCGCCTCGGCGAGCAACTGGTCCTTGCTCCGGAAGTGACGGTAGAAGCCGCCGTGCGTGAGCTTCAGCGCCGTCATGAGCTGCCCGATACCCACGCCCGTCCCGCTGCGCCGGAACCGGCGCGAGGCCGCCCGCACGATCCGCTCGTGGGTCTCCTCCTTGTGCTCCGTCGAGTACCGCATCTAGAGATGATATAGATCATCTCAAAGAGGAAGTCAAGGCGCAGGCAACCCTTCGGGGCGTTGGACGCGGTGAAGAATCGGCAACGGACGCCTGCGGGCGCATCAGGGTGGCGGTGGGTGGCGTATGCGGCGATGGGGCCGGACGGTGGGTCACATCTCAGCTTCGTGGTCGGAAGCGGGTGCAGCGCTCCCCGCCGGCGCGTTACATGTTGTCGCGAAGCGTCCGGTAGGTGATGAGGTGGGTGTTCGTCGCCGCGAGGTGGTCGCGCAGCTCGGGGCGGAGGAACGTTTCGTGATCGGCGACGCGGGCTTGCCAGTCCCCGGCGATTTCCGGGAGCCCGGGCGACGCGACGGCGGGGTGGAGGAGCAGCATGCCGAGCGTGCCGCGGGGGAAGGAGTCGAGCTTCTCCTTGGCCAGGGCGACGCGGTCGCGCTCCGGAGGTTCGAGGCCCATCAGCTCGACGCGATCGAACAAGGGAAGGCCGTCGGCTTCCCATTCGTCCGCGACCTCCCGGGCCAGCGCGCACGCCGCGCCGTCGAAGTTGTGCCGCTCCAGCCCCTCGCGCACGAGCAGGACGGGCAGGCGCAGCTCGCGCCCGAGCGCCGCGTAGGACGTGATGTAGCGCTCGTCCATGGCCGTGAGCATGTGGGCGTCGAGGTGGGTCACGTCGATGCCGGACCTCCGGGCCTGCTGCACCTGCGCGCGCATTTCGCCGCGCACGGCACCGGCATCGGCATGGGCGGCCACCGCGCCGCGGAGGTTCCAGAGGTAGCCGTCGGGATCGACGAGGCCGGACGCGGGGTCGCTCGTGGAGAGGGGAGCCCAGCGGTACGTCTTCCACTCGCTGGTCAGCGTCAGGTGTACGCCGAAGTCGCCGTCCGGAAGGGCGCGGCAGACTACGGCGGCGTCCGCGAACGAGGGGCACGGCACCATCAGCGAGGCGGAGCGCACCGTGCCCGCGGCGAAGAGCGCACGCAGTCCCGGGATCGTCGCGCGGCACATGCCGACGTCGTCGGCGTGGATGATCACGACCCGGTCGGAGGCTGTGAAGCCGAGGCGGCGCAGGAACGGATTCAGGAACGTGTTCATGCGCACTGCGTCTCGCTCTCCGCGTCGCTTCGCTCCAGCAGGGCATCGATGAACGTGCTGATGCCGTGCGCGGCGACGGGGAGGGCGAACTGTTGCGCCCACTCCGCGGCGTCGATGCGGATGTTCGTCTCCAGGGCCTGCTCGACGAGGTCGAGGATCGAGCCGCGCGCACCATCGACATGGCCGAAGACGTGCTGGGCCAGGTCGCTGTCCGCGAAACCGTCGTAGGCGCCGTTGACGACGCACGTCGTCCCGCAGGCCATGGCCTCCACGAGGGCGAGGCAGAAGCTCTCCGCCGGCGACGCGTTGACGAAGAGGCGGGCCCGGTTGAGCAGCGCCGATACTGCCTGGGCGTCGAGCCAGTTCCGCGGCGAGGTCAGCGACCCGGGATCGGTCGTGCAGCGCACAGCCACGCCGTCGATGTAGGGAGCGATGGCTGTATATGCCGGCGCGGGGTCGGGCCCGCCGGCCAGCACGAGGGGCAGGCCGAAGCGCTCGTAGATCCGTTCCCGGTAACCGCGAACGAGGTCGAGCTGGTTCTTGGCCGCTGCGATCCGGGCCACGGAGACGATGAACTCTTCCTCTTGGCGCTGGCGCCGGAACACGGCCGGATCGAACGAGCCGCCGAGGACCAGGACGTCCTCGCGTCCGGACACGGGCGTATGCGTGATCGCGCCGAGAAAGCGGTCGTACACGGGGGACGGCTCGTAGCACTCGACGAAACAGAATGACGGCACCGCGTCGGCGAAGGCCAGCACCAGCTCCTGCTCGGGGATGGGGTTGAAGAAGAGCGCGAAGGCGAAGCCGTGGGACCGCAGACGCTCCAGGGGCGGTGCCATCTCGACCAGTTGGCCGTAGTGCAGCAGGCGGCTCACGCCGCAGTGCGGGTGATGGAGGAACCAGACGTCGTACTTCGCAAAGACGTGGCGCTCGTAATCGGCGACCAGCCGCTCGCAACCGCCGGTGACGACGGGGTAGGGGCTGAAGCGGCAGACCAGCAGGATCTTTGGTTTCACGCAGTCGGAATCGGGCGGGATGCACGGACCGGGTCCGTGCATCCCGCGCGTTGGCTCAATGCTGAGGTTGCGGCTGGGGCGGCTTGGCGGGGTCGTCCGGGGTCTGCTGCACGAACGGCTCACGCTGGCCGCGCTTGCGGAACTGATTGGAGCGGACGGCCGCGCCGGAGGTGGCCTGTGATGCGCCGGCGTAGCTGTTCGTCGACGTGGCCGATCCCGGCGGGCAGGTCAGCGTCGGCGGCGGCGGGCACGGCAGCGTGCTGCACACCCGGAGCAGTCCCCACATTCCGCCCTGGAAGTCGGCGGCCGGGAAGGTGCGGTAGAGGTAGTCGCCCTTGACGCCGGCGCGCGTGACGAGCTCGAAGCGGTCGTTGGGGCCATGCTCATCGCGCGAGCCGAGGGCGTTGGAGCCGGGGTTGAACCCGATGGCGCGCGAGCTGTGGGTGAACGGTTCCTCCTGCCACACGTGCCCGTGCAGCGTCATCACCTGTTCGTTGCCGTCGCCGCCCGGATGCAGCATGCGCATGCGCACGTGCTCGCCCTTCAAGGCCTGGAAGACCGGCGTCTGCGGGTCGCTGTTGATGAGTGCATTGGACACGGCGCAGGAGATGTCGTTGGTGAAGAGGAAGTTCTCGTTGCCGGAGGCCTGGCCGTAGCGGAAGAGGATCGGCTCGACGCGGTAGTTGATGGCGTCGTTGGTGGCCGTTCCGTACGTGTTCTGCAGGTCGTCCTGGTTGACCGAGACGAACTCGTGGAACAGGGGCTTGGGCGTGACCGTGCTGAGCGACGGGCAGGTGATGCTGCCGGCGTAGATGCGTGCCGAGGCGCGGGAGGAGGCGGAGGCGTTCGTCGATGACCACCAGTCGAGGCAGGCCGTCGTATCCGGCGGCTCGACCACCATCGCCGCCACCAGTCCCTGGGTGTTCTGGTAGAGCGGATCGGGCGGCATGAGGTTGAGCCCACCCAGTTCGACCCCCTCGGCCTTCTTCGCCTTGCCGTCCGTGGCGAACTCGAGGTTGCCCGCGTACCAGTAATACGTCACGGTCGACGCCGGCTGCGAGGCGGTCTTGGGCGTGGCCAGTTGCGGCGAGTTGTAGCCGACCGGCTGGCCGTTGCTCTGCGTCGCGTCGTAGGCCAGCACCTGCGGCGTCATGCCCACGTAGGTGGAGGCGTACATCGGGCTGTTGTAGAGCGGAGTGACGAACGGGGAGATGGTCTTCTTGATGAGGAACGGCGCCGCGGAGACGGCGTTGGTCAGGTCGATGCCGTTGGTGAGGTCCACCTGCACGCACTCGCCGGCGTTGGCGCGCATGATCAGCGGCTCCACCGGGATTCCGGGTTTCAGGACGCCGTTACTCTGCAGGTCATCAGTGGGGACGTACATCAGGCCGGCCGGAATCGTCCTGCCGCCGTCAGTGGTGTTGGTGGTGATGGGCCCGAGCGCAGAGCCGGGGTTACGCGAGTTGAGGATGATCGTGAAGCCCGGCTGGACCGCTTGCGAGGCCGGGATGGCCGTGACGTAATAGTGCCGCGCGATCTTCGCGCCCGGCGGGCAGTTGTAACCGGCGGTGCTGGTGGACGGCGGCAGCGGTTTCGGCGAAGCGTTCGTGGGCAGCAATTTGAGGTCCGGCTGTTTGTCGCGGTAGGCGCGCAGCAGGCCCCACACGCCGTCGCTCAGCCCCGGCGCGCTGGTGTTCTGGTCCGCGCGGTAGAGGTAGTCGGTGAACGGCTGGGCGCCGTAGGCCTGCGCCGTCCGCGGCAGGTGGAAGAGCAGCTCGTAGTGCTCGGAGATGCCGATGGCCTGCAGGTTCTTGTAGCCGGAGTCGTTCACGGCGTGCGGATCGGCCGGGGTTCCAGGCTCGAAGTGCCATTTGACGCCGTTGACGCCGAACGTGTGCGGCAGCACGTGCGCGCCGGCGATGAGGCGCACTTGTACGTTGTCGCCCTCGTAGCCGCGGAGCAGGGCTGTGTACGGATCGGGACCGGTGAGGCCTGACGTGAGCGGCGGCGGGTACTTGAAGCCGCTCGACCCGATCGAAGAGCCGGGCGCCGGCTGTGTGTTCAATTGCGGGTTCGAGCGTGTGAGCGAGGCGAAGACGTAGGCCAGGTCGTTCGCCGGCGGCAGCGGCGGGGTCGTCGAGGGCAGGTTGCCGCTGGCATCCGACAGTCGCGGCGGGATGGGCTCGTTGCGGTAGTTGACCGACACCGTGCCGGTCGTACCGCCGCTGCTGACGAGCGACGGGCAGGGACCGACCGACGCGTTCACGCCGGGCGCGCAGTTGTTGGGATTGATCACCGGGAGCGGCGTCGTTCCCTGGTTCTCATACGCGCTCTTGTCCTCGGCCCACGTCGGCTCGTGCGGGCTGAAAGACGTCGGGCCGGCTTTCGACCGGCTGGAATTGGTGTATGCCAGTTGCGTGTCGGCCATGGCCAGGGCGAACTCGCGGTAGGTATTCGCGTCGGTCCGGCCTTCCTTGTGCTTCGTCTCGATCACGGCTTCCCACGTCGTGGGGCCGCCGTCGGGGCGGGCGCCGGCGCCGAGCTGCACGCCGCTCTCGTTGTCGTACCACTTCGATGCCGTAGGCTCGACGACGAGCGCGGCGTAGAGCCCGGTCTGCTGATGCGTCGACGGCCCGAAGTGATCGTGCGTGAACACGGTGCGGATGGTGCGGTCCACGCCGCCGTTCGTCGGCTGGTTGTTCAGCAGCGGATCGGCGAACCAGCGCTGGATGGTCGTCTGCGCACCGGTCCACTCGGGGGGGCAGGGGGTGACCGGACCGCCGGGCCCGGGCGTGCCGGTGCAGATCTCCTGCGGTGGCGGCTGCGGGGTCTTCATGGTGCGG
>CAZYTO010000171.1:0-12444 GCA_964650405.1 uncultured Thermoanaerobaculia bacterium
GCGGCTAAGCCGTGGCCACGGAGACGATGCTGGCTGACGGGCACTGGGCGCACGCGGACGGCCTGACGACGTACGCCTACGACCCGAACAAGGCGAAGCAACTGCTGGCCCAGGCCGGTGTGACGAACCCGAGCTTCATCTTCAAGACCTCGACGGACGCCGAGGCGAACTCGCGGGCTCAGGTCATCCAGCAGATGCTGAAGGCGGCCGGAATCAACATGACCATCCAGTCCAACGAGACTTCGACCTTCGTGGCGGACATCCAGAAGGGCAACTTCCAGATGTACTCGTTCTCCCGCAACGGCGTGGCCGATCCCGACTTCTATTACGTCATCTTCTACTCGAAGAACATCCCCCCCGAGGGGCAGAACCGCGGCTATTACGACAACCCGCGCGTGGACCAGCTCCTCCTCCAGGGCCGCTCCACCTTCGACCGGGCCAAACGGCGCGAAGCGTACGTCGAGCTGCAGAGGATCGCCGCCGAGGAGCTGCCGTACATCTCGCTCTATCACCAGAGCAACGTGGCCATCATGCGGAACAACCTCGACGGCTACGTGCAGTACCCGGCGGGCTTCCTGCTCTCAGTGCCGCAGATGTCCATCCGGTAAAGCCGAGTGCTGAGTGCGGAGTGCCGAGTGCCGAGGGGCATGAGTGATGGGGCATGAGCTTCTTTGCCGTGCCTCCGGCATATCGTAAAGGCCACTCATGCCTCGTTACCCATGCCTCATGCCGCTTCGGCACTCGGCACTCAGAGCGTGTGAAAGAATCGAAAGTGCTCGCTTTGGTATCGAGGTGAGACGGGCGAGGCAGACCCCAAAGCCACTCATGCCTCGTACTCATGCCTCATGCCGCCTCGGCACTCGGCACTCGGCACCCGGCACTCCTCACCCTCTGTACCGCACGTCGATGACCTTGCGCACGACGTCCTTCGCCACGCCGGGGAGGTTCTGCACCCGCGTGAGGACGTCGTTGAAGGCGTGGGATTCGCCGCCGTGCTTGAAGCACTCGGCGCAGCGGGGAAGATTGGTGAAATCGCGGCGCTCGAAGGCGGCCTGCATTTCGGCGAAGCGGCGCGAGTCGAGGATCTCCATCAACGACTGGCTCTTGAGGTCGCCCAGGACCTGGTCGCCGTGGGCGTCGTAGCAGCAGTGGGTCACGCGGCCGTCGGCGAAGACGACCACCCAGGTGAAGAAGGCGCCCTGCACGCAGCCGTAAAACTTGCCGTGCAGGTCGGTCTCCTCGTTCACGTCGAGGGCCTCGCAGGTCTTTTCGATCACCCGGGCGTTGCGGTACTGCCGGAGGTTGAACAGCTTGCGGAAGTCGTCGATGGTCTCGTCCAGGGTCAGGCGCGAGCGCATCTTCTGGATCTCGACCCGCAGCGGGTGGCCCTTGGCCTGGGCCAGGAACTTCCGGGTCAGGTCGACGAGCTTGTCGAAGTCGCCGCCGGTGCGAAGCTGCGGGTAGATCTTCGGGTCGATGGAATCGACGCAGATGCGGATGCGCTTGAGCGGCGTGGCCAGGAGCTTCTCCCCCACCTCCGGCGTCAGCACCAGTCCGTTCGTGGACAGGCTGGCCTCGGGGAAGAGGCGGATGGCGTCGTCGATGCGCGCATAGAGGAGCGGCTCGCCCATCTCGTGCAGCCACTTCAGGCGGAGGCCGGCACCGTGGATCTCCCGCTCGGCCTTCTCCACCAGCGGCCAGGCCATGTCCTCGTACGGGCGGCGCAGCACCGGCAGCGGGCACATGCCGCAGCGGAGGTTGCACTTCGAGGTCAACTCGAGGCCGACTTTGATGCGGCGCGGGTTCAGTTTCATCCGATCTCGCTCACCAAGCGCGCGAAGAGCGCGCCGTATTCCGCCCAGGAGTAGCGCCGCGCACTGGCGGAGGCCGCCGCCTCCATGGCCGGACGATCGCTGACGGTGAAAAATGCGTCGACCGCCCGGGCCAGCTGCGACGGATTCTCCGGATCGACGAGCATGCCGTTCCTGCCGTCGATGATCTCCGGCAGGCCGCCCACCCGGGTGGCAATGACCGGCCGGGCGAAGTGAAACGCCGTCAGCGCCACCCCGCTCTGCGCTTCGATCCGGTAGGGCGCCAGGACCACGTCGGCGGCGGCGAAGTACGCAGCGATCTCGGCGTCAGGGATGAAGCGGAAGTCGAAGCGGACTCGTTGTCCGTTGGTCGTTGTTCGTTGTTCGTTGTTCGTGTCGGGTTGGCGGGTATGGGTTCTTACAGCCTGGGACCCGGTACCCGGCACCCGGCACCCGGCATCCGGCACCTCCGTCAGCCCCAGCTCTTTCGCCAGATCCCGGTACTCGTTCTCCTTCTCCCACCAGGCTTCGCCTGCCACGAGCAGGAGCGCATCGGTTCGCAGCTCGGCCCAGGCGCGGAGAGCGATGTCGAGGCCCTTGAACGGCCGGACGTGACCGAAGAAGAGGGCGACGTTGGCCTCGCCGGCGATGCCGAGCGTCCTGCGCGCGTCGCTCCGTGCCGGAATCGCACCGCCGAGCTCGTGGACCGGCAGGAACGTGGTGATCGTCCGCTTGCCGTGCGAGCGCCGCCACCCTTCCCGCCCTTCGCTCGCGGCATGAGTCACGAGCACTCGGGCACGGCGCAGGACGAGATTCGTCAGCGTGCGCTTCCACCACGCCGGCTCCTTGTCGCCGATGTTGTGGCACTGCAGGATGACGTGCGTGTCGCGGGGAAGCATGGCCATCATGAGGCGATACGGCAGCGCCCACACCCAGATCCACCAGACGAAGACGACCGCGTCCGCCTTGCGCAAACGCCAGCCCGCCCACAGCCAGGTGAACGGATTGATCACGTCGAGGACGAAGGCCGCCTCGGCCCGCGGCAGGGTCGGATCGACGTCGCCGCCTCCGGGATAGAACCGCTTCGGGAACTGCCGCGAGAACGACACCACCTCGACCTCGCACGTCTTCCGCAACTCCTCGGCCAGCTTCGTCGTGCAGTAGGCGATGCCGGCGCGATACGGATAGACGGGGCCGACGAGGGCGACCCTCGTGCGCTCACTCATCGGTCATGCCGGCACGCCCACGCCTCCGGGACCGTCTCATCGACAGGTGCGGATCGCCATCATCATGATCGCCAGCCGGAGTGGCCATCGGTGCATTCTACCTGCGGCGCCTGCCTGATCATCCGGGCCGTATTCCGTCGCCGTATTCCGTCGCCGCACGCCTGTGTGCCGGAGAAGAGGCCCCTCACCCCGGCTCCTACGCGCTGACTGCTCGCGCCGCCGCTGCCGTCCACGGCTGTGGTCACTTCGGGGGGTCACGCCGCTACCCGGTCCACGGCGGTGGTCACTCTACGGTGTTCGCGTCGCTGCTGCCAGTCCGCGGCGGTGGTCACTTTCTAGGGTGGGAAATGGATGAGCACACGCGGAGTAGCCGCCATGCACACACCCTCCCGGCGGGAGCGCAGGGAGAGGGTCGCCGCGGGGCGCACTTCGGGACCACCGCGCCGTTGCCGCGGGGTGAGGGCTTCCCTCGCGGCTACATCCTCAACTGTTCCCACTCACCCGCTCGGCACGCAGTGAGCGTTATCCTTCTCCGATGGCAAGACCGAAGCGATACGACCCGCATCCGGGCGTGGCCATGCTGCGCCACTGGCTCGATACGCTCAAAGAGAAGAGCGGCCGCGACATCGACGAGTGGACGGCGTTCCTCCTGAAGAAGGGGCCGGCCGGGACCAACGAGCGCCGGCAATGGCTCAAGACCGAGCACGGGCTGGGCTCGAACAGCGCCTCGTGCATCGTCGACTACGCCGAGGGGCGTGACGACCTGGCTGAAGCCGACCCGCAGAAGTATGTGGCCAAAGCGGCCGAATACGTCGAGGCGATGTTCGCCGGCCCGAAGGCAGCGCTCAGCCCGCTCTACGACAAGCTCTATGACCTCTGTCGCTCCCTCGGCAAGGAGATCCAGATCTCGCCCGGCAAGACGATCATCTCCATCTACCGTCACCATGTCATCGCCCACGTCAAACCGTCCACACGGACCCGGATCGACTTCGGCCTGGCGCTGAAAGACACGCCCGCCAAGGGCCGGCTCATCGACACCGGCGGCCTGGCGAAGAAGGACCGCATCACCCGCCGCATCGAGATCGCGAAGCTCGCGGATGTCGACGCGTTCGTGGAGACATGGCTGCGGAAGGCGTACGCCATGGATGCATAGCTTGCTCGCCCTCACGCGCGCCGTCCCTGCCGGCATCGCGAACTGCGAGTTGACGCATCTCGCCCGCGAGCCGATCGACCTCCGGCGTGCGCGCGCTCAGCACGCGGCGTACGAGCGCGCGCTGGCAGACGCCGGCTGCACCGTCGTCCGCCTGCCCGCCGAGGAGGCCATGGCCGACTCGGTGTTCGTGGAGGATGCGGCCATCGTCGTGGACGAGCTGGCCATCATCACGCGACCCGGCGCGGAGTCGCGGCGCGGCGAGACGGCCTCGGTGGCCAACGCGCTCGCGCCGCACCGCAGGCTGGCCTTCATCGCAGAGCCGGGCACGATCGACGGCGGCGACGTCCTGCGCGTCGGCCGCGACGTCTGGGTCGGCCTTTCCACGCGAACGAACGAGGCCGCGGTGGAGCAGATGCGCGCGCTCCTCGCGCCGCATGGCTACCGCGTTCACGGCGTGGCCATCGCCGGCGTCCTGCATCTCAAGTCGGCAGCCACCGAGGCCGGCGACGGGGTCGTGGTCGTGAACCCGGAGTGGATCGATCCGGCGCTCTTCTCGAGGACAATCACCGTCGCGCCGGACGAGCCGCACGCCGCGAACGTGCTGCGGGTGAACGGCACGCTCTTTGCCGCGGCGGCGTTCCCACGCACGAATGCCCTGCTGCGGGAGGCCGGATTCGCCGTGCGGACCATCGAGGCGGACGAGCTGGCGAAGGCCGAAGGGGCGCTGACGTGCTGCAGCATCCTCGTGCTACCGTCTCGCCCATGAAGAAGATCGTCCTTGCGCTGTCGCTGTGTCTCCCGCTGGTCGCCGCCGCCCAGGAAAAACCGAAAATCGTCGCCCTCAAGGCCGCACGTCTCTTCGACGGAACCTCGGACAACGTCGTAACCAACGGCGTCGTGGTCATCGAAGGGAACCGCATCAAGTCCGTCGGCGGTCCCATCCCCGCCGGCGCGGAAGTCATCGACCTCGGCGATTCCACGCTCCTCCCCGGCTTCATGGACGCCCACGTCCACCTCACCGGCGAATCGGGGGAGAACTTCTACCTCGACTACTTCCAGACTCTGATGCGCCAGCCGGCCGAGCAGGCCCTGCTGGCGTCGACCTACGCCCGCAAGACGATCGACGCCGGCTTCACCACCGTCCGCAACCTCGGCGCCAGCGACTACGTCGACATCGGCCTCCGCAACGCCATCAACAACGGCTGGATCGCCGGCCCGCGCATCCTCACCGCCGTCCACGCCATCGGCGCGACGGGCGGCCACGGCGACGGCGACCCGATCCCGCCCGCTCGCGGCGTTCCGCAGAGCGGCCCCATCGACGGCGTCTGCAACGGCCCCGCGGAGTGCCGGGCGGCCGTGCGCTACCAGATCAAGTACGGCGCCGACGTCATCAAATTCATGCCTTCCGGCGGCGTGCTCTCGCTCTCCGACCCGGTCGACGCGCCGGAGCTCTCGCAGGAAGAGATGAACGCCATCGTGGAAGAGTCGCACCACTGGGGACGCAAGGTGGCCGCGCACTGCCACGGCGACGCGGCCGCGAAGATGGCCATCGCCGCCGGCGTCGACTCCATCGAGCACGGCTCGTTCATGAAGCCGGACACGCTGGCCATGATGCACGACAAGGGCGTCTACCTCGTCCCGACCCTCCTGGCCGGCGAATACACCGGCGGCAAGGCCGACAAGTTCCCGCTGCCCATCGCCATCAAGGCCAAGGCCGCCCTGGCCGCGCGCAGCGAGATGTTCCGCAACGCGCAGAAGGCCGGCGTGAAGATCGCCTTCGGCACCGACTCCGCCGTCTCCCCGCACGGGATCAACGCGAAGGAGTTCGCCCTCATGACCGGCCTGGGCATGTCCCCCGCCGCCGCCCTGCGCGCCGCTACGTCCGTAGACGCGGCGCTCCTCGGGGTCGACGACAAGCTCGGCACGCTGACTCCCGGCAAGCTGGCCGACGTGGTGGCCGTCCCCGGCAATCCCCTGACCGACATCACTGCGACGGAGCGCGTTTCGTTCGTGATGAAGGAAGGGAAGGTCGTGAAGCGCTAGCCGAGTGCTGAGTGCCGAGTGCTGAGTGCTGAGTGCCGAGTGCTGAGGGGCATGAGGCATGAGTGACGAGGCATGCGTGGCTTTGGTCATGCCTGGGGTGTCCTTACTTCGGGACTGAAGCGTCGATTTCTTCAGACCCTCCGAGCCTGCAGAGAGCACGAGAGGGCTCCGCGCGCGACGGAGCCCTCCCGTGGGTGTGGAGGACCGGGTGTCAGCGCACGGGGGAGAGATCCGCGCGACGCACCTCCAGCTCGAAGGTTCCGTCCGGCTGCCCTTCTCGCTCTCCACGGAACGTCACCTTCCGGCGGACCACACCATCGCTGGCTTCATTCGTCGTGTTCTCGATGGCCATGCGACGGCCGGGCTCCCCAGCGCCGGCGCCGGGCGCAAGCTGCTGGCGGAAGTACATCTCGTCGTGCTCCTTCTGCTCGCGCTCCGCGTTCTCGGCGGCGGTCGCAGAGGCTATGCCGCCGGACGCACCCGGACCGGCGCCGGGCTCGAGCTTCTGCCGGTAGAACATCTCGTCGTGCTCCTTCTGCTCGCGCTCGGCGTTCTCCGCGGCCCTCGCGGAGACGATGCCCACTCCCGTCGCACCGGGGACGTCGGCGGTGCGCATCAGCATCGGGCCGCCTTTCACCACTTGCACACCCGCGTCGTTGAAGTCGATGGCCAGGTCGAGCGTGGCCAGTGTCTCCAGCAGCACGACGTGCGCGGGGACGTTGTCGGCCTTGATCGTGACCTTTGCCGCCAGCTTGGCTGCGTCGAGTGTTCCTTCGGGAATGGTGACGTTCGTGCCGGTGGCGTTCGACACGGCCCGGATCACCTCGTCGACGGAGACCGACTGGAGGGTGAGTGTCACGTTCTGATTGAGACGCTCCATGACGGCTTTCGCGGCCGGACTGATAGGCCTGGCCACGAAATTGGTGTAGTGCCGGTCCACCGGTCCTCCGGCGCGGGCGTCCGTCAGCGTGACGAACGCGGTGACGCACAAGAGCACGGCGAAGACGGCGGTGTACTGCGGGCGCTGCCTGAATCTGGCAATCATCAGAATTCTCCTTTTCATCTGTCGTTTGGTCGGGGTCATTCCGACGAGCGTGGGAAGGGACGACGGCACACGCAACTGGTCCAGCAACCGCAGGACCGTTCCGCCGTACGCGGATCGCTCCGGGCCGCGGAGGTGCTCGAGCGCAAGGGCATCGCACGCGAGCTCCCGCTCCTCGGCGAGGCGCGAGACGGCAAAGTGGACGAGCGGGTTGAACCAGTGAAGGGCGTGCGCGACCGTGATGACCCAGTTGGCCAGCACGTCGGAACGTCTGAGATGCGCAAGCTCGTGCATCAGGACATGGCGTAGCGGCGCCGGCTCGAGGAGCGCCGGAAGCAGAATGGCCGGGCTCAGCCAGCCGTGCAGCGACGGCGCGTCGACGGCGCCCGTCACCTTCAGGGCCACGGCACGCCGCACGCCGAGCAGCTCGCGGCATTCCTCGAGGATGGCCAGTACGTCCGGTGACGTGACAGGCGCCGCCCGGCGCAGCCGCTGCCTCAGCTCGAGCGTGCGCAGCAGGTAGCGCGTCATGGCGAACAGAAAGCCCGCCGCCCACAGCGTGACGACGGTGACCATGATCGGGCTGACTGCCGGCTGCTGGCGCACGAAGACCTGCGCGGGCGGCGGCGCGAGCGGCACCGTGAGCGGCCCACCCGTCTGGATGCGGAAGAGCGGCGGCGCGGGAGCCTCCGCCGCCGGAACGAGATTGAAGAGACTGAGAGGTGACCCCGGCGCCACCGGCAGGAAGAGCCGGGCCAAGGCCACGAGCAGCAGGGCGTAGAGCCACCGCGAGGCAATGCGGTTGCGGCCGAGCTGGTGGAGAGCCACGGCCATAGCGAGGAGGAGCGAGCCTTTCCAGGTGGCAGCGAACAGCCAGCCGGCCAGCGATGCGATCATTTGCCCTCCTCCTTCTCATCGAGGAGCTGCCGCAGCTCTTCGATCTCCTCGGCGGTGAGGCGCGTGCTGCGGGCGAAGTGCATCAGCGCCGGCGCCCGCCGGCCGCCGAAGACGCGCTCGATGAACGACTCCGACTCTTCCCGCACGTACCGGTGGCGCGGGATGGCCGGCGAGTAGACGTAGCGATTGCCGTCCTCGCGGTAGCGCAGGACGCCCTTGCGCACGAGACGGGCCAGGAGCGTCTTCACCGTACGAGGGTGCCAGTCCGTCCGCTCCTGCAGGGCCTCGATGACGTCGCTGGCCGTGCGCGGTGCGGAGTCCCAGAGGACGGTCATCACCTCCCACTCGGCATCGGTAATCGGCGGCGTCCTGGCCATGGCACTCTCCTCATGACTACAGCCGTAGTCGTTATGACTACGATTGTAGTCTACGAAAGGTTACGCGGCGTTGTTACAGTTTGGGCTATCATTCCGCCGCTCTTGCGGAAGCGCATCTACATCGCCTACACCGGCGGCACGATCGGCATGCTCCACGGCCGCGACGGCTACTCCCCCGCCCCCGGCTACCTGCAGAAGCAGATGAAGGCCATGCCCGAGCTGCGGCACGACTCGATGCCGTCCTACACGATCCACGAGTACAAGCCGCTGCTCGACTCCTCGAACATGACCCCGGCCGACTGGGTGAAGATCGCCGGTGACATCACCGCCCACTACGACGAGTACGACGGCTTCGTCGTCCTGCACGGTACGGACACCATGGCCTACACCGCCTCGGCGCTGCCGTTCCTCCTGGAGGGGCTCGCCAAACCGGTACTCATCACCGGCTCGCAGATCCCCCTCTGCGAGATCCGCAACGACGCCCGGGAGAACCTCATCACCTCGCTGCTCATCGCCTCGCAGTACGACGTGCCGGAGGTCTGCCTCTACTTCGGCGGGACCCTGCTGCGCGGCTGCCGGGCCGTGAAAGTCAGCGCGGACGGCTTCGCCGCGTTCGCGTCTCCCAACGTCCCGGCCCTCGGCACGGTGGGCATCGACATCGAGATCAACCACCCGCTGGTGCGGCGGCCGCGGCGCGGGGCGAAACTGCGCACGCACGAGCTGCGCGGCACGCCGGTCGTCAGCGCCCTCCGCCTCTTCCCGGGCATCTCGCCCGAGCTGGTGCGCAACACCCTCCGGCCGCCGCTGGAAGGACTCGTGCTCGAGGCCTACGGCGTCGGCAACGGGCCGGACCACGACCAGGCCTTCCTCGCAGCGCTCACCGAGGCGACGGAACGGGGCGTCGTCATCGTCGACTGCACGCAGTGCCTGGAGGGGACGGTCAACCTGAACGAGTACGCCGCCGGCTCGGCCCTGGCCCGTGCGGGCGTCATCAGCGGCTACGACATGACCGCCGAGGCCGCGCTGGCCAAGTTGTACTACCTGTTCAGCCGCGGGTTCGGGCCGGACAAGGTGCGGCGGGAGATGCTGCGGGACTATTGCGGGGAAGTGACGGTCGCTTTGTAAGTGCCGAGTGCGGAGTGCCGAGTGCCGAGTCCTGAGTCCTGAGCGCAGAGGGCATGAGGCATGAGGGGCTAAGTGGCTAACCAGTCTACACTTGTTGCCTACGGCTCCGAATTCGGACTGCACGTCCGTCCCTTGTGTAGCCCGCTGGTCCACGCGTGTGGACCACCGGTCCACGCGTGGGGATCACCGGTCCCCGCGTGGGGATCACACGGTCCACGCGTGGGGATCACCGGTCCCCGCGTGGGGACCACCGGTCCACGCGTGGGGACCACCGGTCCACGCGTGTGGATCACACGGTCCACGCGTGTGGATCACCGGTTCCACGCGTGGGGATCACCGGTCTACGGCAGTTGACGACCGGTCTACGCGTGTGGATCACCGGTCTACGGCAGTTGACGACCGAATCTGCGTATTCAGCTCTCCAGTCAGCACTTGTTGACCGGGATCCGCTCACCAAGCCATCCACATGAGCCGTTCAACGGGCCGGACGACGATCGTTTCATCGATCATGGACGCGGCCAGCATCCGGCGATCCCGGCGTAGACTCCCTCGATGCCTCCCGTCCTCTGGACGTGCGATGCGTGCGGCCGCACGTTCGCCAACCGCAACCAGACGCACTTCTGCGGCAGCATCCAGGAGCTGGACGCGCACTTTGCGTCACGAGCGCCGGCCGTCCGGGCCATCTTCGACGCATTTGCCGATGCCGTCAGGAGTTGCGGGCCCGTGGAGATCCTCTCCGAGAAGACGCGCATCGCCTTCCATGTGCGGATGTCGTTCGCCGCCGTCATGCCGCGACGCGACCGGCTCGACGGGCACCTGATCCTGGCGTCACGGACGGAGAGTCCCCGATTCGTGAAGATCGAGACGTACTCGCCGCGGAATCATCTCCACGCGTTCCGCCTGACGTCCGTGAGAGACGTTGACGACGAGCTTCGCCGGTGGATCCGCGCGGCCTATGCCGTCGGCGAGCAGAAGCATCTCCGCGCATGAAGGGTTTCTACCCCCCGTAGAGCGTCTACCCCGGTTGCTACAATCCGATCCCCAGTGGCCAAGAAAGCGATCGTCTACGCCTGTCTCGAATGCGGCAATCAGGCGAACAAGTGGCTGGGGCGCTGCCCCGAGTGCAATGCCTGGAACTCGTACGCGGAGGAGGAGACGCGGGAGGGGGGCGGGCGGCCCACGCTGAACGCGGCGGCGGCGCCGGTGCCGATCGGGGCCGTCGGCGCCGACGTGGCGCCGCGGATCTCCACCAACCTGCCGAGCTTCGACCGGGTGCTGGGGGGCGGTCTCGTGCTCGGCGGCGTGGTGCTCGTCGGCGGCGAGCCGGGCATCGGCAAGTCGACCTTGCTCCTGCAGGCAGCCAGCGAGCTCGCCGGCGCCGGCCCCGTGCTCTATGCCTCGGGGGAGGAATCGCCGCGGCAGATCGCCATGCGGGCCCGGCGGCTCGGAGCGATGGACGACGGGATCCACCTCTTCAGCGAGACGTCGGTCGAAAAGATCATCGACGCGACGGAGAAACTGAAGCCGGTGGCGGTGATCGTGGACTCGATCCAGACGGTCCACACAGGGCAGAATTCCTCTACACCCGGTAGCGTCGGCCAGGTCCGCGACTCCGCCGGCATGCTCATGATCGCCGCCAAGCGGCTCTCCATCCCCGTCTTCCTCATCGGCCACATCACCAAGGAGGGGACCATCGCCGGCCCGAAGACGCTGGAGCACATCGTCGACACGGTCCTGTACTTCGAAGGCGACAAGTTCCAGAACTACCGCGTCGTGCGCGCGGTGAAGAACCGCTTCGGGCCGGTCAACGAAGTGGCCATCTACCAGATGCACGACAGCGGGCTGGAGGAGGTCCCGAACCCGTCGGCCGCGCTCCTCTCCCAGCGCAGCGGCGCCGCCGGCTCGGCGATCGTGGCGGCGGTGGAGGGAACGCGCCCGCTGCTGATCGAGATGCAGGCCCTCGTCTCGCCGGCGACGTTCCCCTCCCCGCGCCGCATGGCCATCGGCATCGACGCCAACCGGGTCTCGCTCCTGCTGGCCGTGCTGGAGAAGCGCACCGGCGGCAACTTCGTGGCCAGCGACGTCTACGTAAACGTGGCGGGAGGCCTGCAGGTCGACGAGCCGGCCATCGACCTCGGTATCGTGGCGGCCCTCCTCTCCTCGCACCGCAACCTCCCCATCGCCCACGACGTGGCGGTGTTCGGCGAAGTGGGCCTCCTCGGCGAGATCCGGAGCGTCTCCCAGGCCGACCTCCGGGCACGCGAAGCCGCCGCGCTCGGCTTCCGCACGATCATCGTCCCCGAGGCCAATCGTGACGAAGTCCGCGCGGACATCGAAGTCGTCGGTGTGAAGCGGATCGAGGAGTTCGCGCAGACGCTGATTCGCTGATTCGCTTATTCGCTGAATCGCTTATTCGCTGAGTCGCTTATTCGCTGTTCGACTTTGGCGAATAACTCTTTACAAGCTCAGCCGCCGCTCGTAAACTTTCGCCGATTCTCTCCCTATGCTTCCCGAACGCGCTCGCTGTGGGTGGGTCGGCGGCCCGGCGCTGCTCCTGACCTGCATCTTCCTGACCGGCTGCGCGTCGCTTCCCGGCATCGGACGGACCGTTGCGCCTCCTGCCGGCTCGTCGAAGCAGACCCTGCTCTCCGCCGACGATGACGACTACGGCCAGCTGATCGCCCAACTCCGGGCCGACCTGAACCGCTACAACAGCCGCGAGATCGACCGCAAGCCCACCGTCGTGCCGCAGATCCAGTCGGCCGGGACG